>NZ_POUA01000213.1 GCF_003236385.1 Spongiactinospora gelatinilytica | reverse complement strand
GTGTATAAGAGACAGCCCCCACTCCGCGACCAGCGTCCTGAAGATCAGCCCAAGGTCTGCCGCCAGCAGACCATCACCCTGCACCCCGGCGATCTCGGCCACCTGGACAAGTTCCGTCAGGACCTGCCCTACCTGACCCCGGCCTGGGCCGGAACCTACCGCGCCGTCCGCGCCAATACCGAAGGGATCAACGGGCGGCTCAAAAGCTTCGATCTCGACCTGGGCGAGCCCAAGAACCGGCCCGCACACGGCCGCGTCGCCCAGACGCTGCTCATCGCGCTCATCGTCACCGTCGCCAACGACAACTTCCTCGACGCCTGGCGGCACACCCACCAACCCGAACCCGCTCCAAGCGACACCACAACCGAACTCGACAGCCAAGAGGTCGCCGACCCGCCGATCCCGGCAGGGAAACCGCCACCCGGACCTTAGGCAACAAATCGGAAAGTCAGCACACAGCATCTCGCCAGCCGCAGGCTTCGCCATGCCCAGCGGCGCGATTCTCGTGCTCCTCCAGCGGCCTGACACCACCCGAGCCTTCCGCGGCACCCACCACAGCGGCCCCAAAGACGCCCGAACGCGACTCGGAACCCTCTGAAACGACGAGATCCCGCCCGATCAGCAAGATCAGACGGGATCCCGTCAACTTCAACTCGGCCATTTCAAGAACGGCCCGCACCCGCCCCGAGCGCACCTCAGCCGGCGAAACCGCAACCGGATCAGCACCCGCTGCCCGGCTAACGGCAGGTCCGCCAGTTGCCGATCGACATAGCCGTGCACCCGCCCGGCTGCCCCGCAGCTGGGACACTCCGCCGGCGCGCCCGTGGAGGCGACATGCACCACGATCCCCTCGGCCCTGGAGTGAACGCTGCCAATGACCAGGTCGGCCAGATGCGGGAGCACCAGCCCTGCAAGATCCTTTATGTCACACCGGCGTCACCCTGACACAGGCCCCCGAGACAGCCATGGACCGACACGAACTATCACTTTCCGTCACCACCGAAAGTGGGCCAGAGCCGAAAACCGTACAGTCCCGAGCCGTCTTCGTACAGTCCCCCCACCGGCGGCCCCGCGCGCACTCGTCGATGAGCACCTGCAGGGCGTCATGCGCCGACCGTCTCGGGCGGAACCCGAACGAGCAGTCGGCCATGTCGGCCTCGAAGACCGGCTCGAGCACGATCTTCACGGCCGCCTGCACCACCCGGTCGCGAACGGCGGGAATCGACAGCGGGCGGTACTGATCCTTCAGCCCCGGCTTCGGGATCAGGACTCTCCGCGCCGGCAGCGGCCGATACCGCCGCTCCCGCAGTTCGGCGGCCACCTCGTCCAGGAGCCGATCGACCCCGTACTCCTCGACCTGGGCCACAGTGGTCTTGTCGATGCCCGGTGCGCCGTCGTTGATGCGCACCGCCAGCGCGTGGAACCTCCGCCCGGGATCGGCCTTGGCCGCCTGGTAAAGCGCATGCCGCAGGACACGGACCGGATCACGCGGAACCCGTGGCACCCGTGATCCCGACGCGGCGGGACTAGCCTGACCGGCACTCACCGGGCCCCTCCCTGAACAGCCGCTGCGCATCGACGAAGCAGCGGCCCTTCCCAGCGCCGCTGGTTGTGTTGTCCGGTCGGCTCGATCGGTACCACGGCCGCGTCCCACGCCCACCCGGCTCACCACCCACTTTCCGGCTCCGACCGGTTATAGGGCGCGACGCTCCGGCAACGAAGCCAAGCTTCCGCAGGTTGCCGGGCCGGGGAGGGCCTCCCCAGTTCCCGCCGCCACTATCGGCACGTTCCGCGCCCCATACGCCGGGGAGTCCTTGACGGCTGCTTCCAGGCTCTTCACCGCGTCCATGGCCTTCGCCCCGGTTTCGAGAGGCTCGGCACTCCCTCGTCCCCCCCGAGGGGTGGGCTGAGTAACGACGCCGCAGGCTTCGCTTCATGCTACGGACCGCACCATCGCTCCCCCATTTACAGGGCCTTCGAAGCTGGGCTTCGACCCCGCCCGTTTCCAGACGAAGCCGCCAGCCTGCGACCAGACCTCCTGGCAGCTACCCGGACCGGACTCACACCGGCAAGCGACGACGAGCTTACGAACAACAAGATCAGCCGCTACGTCACGGCTTCACCTCCTGTTCTGCTGGGCACACGAAAGGGCTCACTATCGTTTCAGGCTCTGGCGGAATGTCCATGTGTCTACCTCGAACAGCGCTACCATCCTCGTTGAATCCTTGCTGCCCGAATCGGACTTGATGAGACCCTGTGAGCAACTCGCTACAGGAAGAGGTCAAGGTAGGTAATCGCCGCACCGACACCTGACATAGGACATGCGAACGTTCATGTGCTGCCCAGGCCTCCTTGTTGGCGAACAGTCGAAGGGGTCTGCGTATATGTGACCAGGGATCACATAATCTGATAGCCTCACCGGCGAAAAGGGTCGTGCCCGCATAAATTTGACGTCGACGGGACTGGAGCCTTACCCGTGCGCTATGCTAGTTTAGCAATCACGACTACGCTGCGGCAGCATCGGCTATTTGTTGGTGCTACAGTATTCGCGATCTGGTTACGCATCATAACGACTCTCGGCTTCCGGCCTGCCTGGGTCTACTGGTTTGACTCATTCACCTATTTGAACGCGGCGATGCAGTTCAGACCGGAATCCGGTTGGCAGCCTGGCGGATACCCCCTCTTCCTCTGGCTGTTATGGCCCTTTCATAGCGTGACTGTGGTTGTCATCGTCCAGCATGCTCTTGGGCTGACCATCGGCCTACTTATCTACGCAATGCTGCGCCGAAGGGGAGCCCGGCCCTGGATCGCAGTGATGGCGACCGTCCCGGTATTCTTTGACGCGTCGTATCTCCGGCTCGAACATGCTGTTCTCTCCGACACACTTTTTATCTTTCTACTCACGCTCGCCGTCACGACTGCGTTATGGCATCCTGACGTGACCATCAAAGCCGCTGTGCTTGCCGGAACTTTCTTGGCCTGCGCGAGCGTTGTACGCACTATTGGGCTCGGCCTCATCCCTCTCTTCCTGCTCTGGCTGCTCGTTCGCCGCGGCGGATGGAAGCGCGCCCTTGCCATGGCGGTCGCGGCAGCGATTCCCCTACTTGCGCATGGAGCGTGGTACGCGCACAACTACGGGTCGTTCTCCCTCTTAGCCGGCGGAAACAGTGGAGTGCTGCTGTGGGCCCGAACGATGACATTCGCCGACTGCACCAGGATCCGCCCTCCTGACGACGAGCGGCGCCTGTGCCCCAACAGTGCTGTCCAGGATGCCGCGTCGGAATATGTGTGGGATCCTCACTCTGCAATCAACCGATATTCAGGGCCATCCAAGAACGAACTGGCACTGTCCTTCGCAATCCGAGCAATAGCCACGCAACCTTTGGACTACATACTCCATATCATCAAGGACACGAGCATCGCCTTCGCCTGGACGCCAATTGCGCACCCGAAACGTGTGACGCCTGCATATGGTTTCGCGGAGGGCTCGTGGCCTATCCCGCAGAACCCGTTGTTAGATGATGTGCGAGAAAAATATGACAACAGCATCGGCGTGCTCAGGTCTGTGGATCCATATGCCTCGTTCGTCGTTCGATACCAGTACGTTGCCTATATGCATGGCCCGCTGAAGGCAGCGATATTCTTGTTGGGCGCATACGGGCTTATACGCCGACGGAAAGACGTCACCATAGCATGGTTCATGGCTGCCTTTCTCTTGGTCGGGCCGGTGGCTGTGCTGGACTTCGACCATCGCTACGTCCTTCCGGCGATCCCCATCGCCTGCATCGCGGCCGCGCTCGCTACAATTTCTCCCCGGGACAGGCCGAGATGTGATCCATTGCCGCAGGCACATCGGCTCACGGTCGAGGTCGATGAGGCGCGGCCGGGGCTTGATTGACTGCTGGCTGCCAAGGCGCGTACCCAGGCAGCGGGCGTGCTGGTGGCGAAAGACCAATCAAAGGAGACCGAGAGAAACGGTCTTTCCGCTGCTTGAGGCTTCCGGGGATGGCCGCAGGCATGCATAAGCGCCTGGCCCCGGCGCGCGCTGGCACGATCTGAGCAACACCGGCGCGATGAGGAAGCGGCGCGGACATCCCAGCGGCCGCTCCTGGCTGCGGTTCTGGCGGAAGGAGGGGGAGCACGCTTGCGTCCAGGCACGAGTCCAGCGTGAAGGAGATGTTCTGAAAACGAGGCTCGGAATGTATGGTGTTCGATGATCGTAAAGATTGCCGGTTGCCATACTCGGTGAAGAAGCTATTGACCGCATTGCCCACGATGGCGGACGTCTCCCGATCTTTCCCTCTACGCTGGGTCGTGGTGGCGATTCGCAGGTCGTAGTAGACGGCCCGCGTTCCTATGGCGACATCTCCTGGAGAAGCTGCCATGAGGCCAGTGCTCTAATCCGCCATCGCGACAAGCCGCCCTCCGGAATTCGGCGTGCTGCAAATGCTCTGCGCGCCTTCAGCCGACCCCAGCGCCATCAGCCGCCTCGTTGGCGGTCACGAATTCCACTGGGCCGACCTACTCTCTCACGCGATCGAGGAAAAGATGGCGTGCCTGCTGTGGCGCGAGCAATAGTCAAGACCTGTGGATCACGAGTTCCTAGTGCCGCATCACAGAACCTTGCCGGGGTTATTGATCTGGGTAAGTGATCACGCCAGCCTTGTCCCGGAGTAGTTCCGGCAGGTGGTCGTGGCACGTAAGCCCGAGGTGTTCGTCCGGCCGTTGTCGATGGAGGAGGGCCGGCGCCTGCAGAAGATCACCCGGATTGCCAAAGACCCGGTGAAGCTGCGGCGGGTGATCGTGGTGCTGATGTCGGCACAAGGGCGGCCGGCCTCGGCGATCCGAACACTGATGCAGGTCGGCGATGACTACGTGCGGCAGGTCGTGCACGCCTTCAACGAACGGGGGTTCGACGCGCTGGACCCAAAATGGAGCGGGGGCCGTCCGCGGAGGATCAGTGAGTGGGTGCGTGAACGCATCTGCCTGATCGCCCGGACGACCCCCGCCGAATGGGGCATCACCACCTTCTCCACCTGGAGCCTGGCCAAGCTCGCCGCCCACCTGCGGCGGATCAGGCTGGTGACCTCGATCAGCCCCCAGCACCTGGCGCGGATCTTGAAGGCGGGCGGCGTCTCCTGGCAGGCCACCACCACCTGGAAGAGCAGCGACGACCCGGACTTCATCGCCAAGATGCGGCAGGTCCTGGCCCTGTACGACACCCGGCCGCAGGGAGGGCGGGTGATCTGCGCCGATGAGTTCGGCCCGCTCAACCTCCAGCCGCGCAAAGGCCGCACCTGGCGGCCACGCAAGCGTCCGCGGCGGCTGCGGGCGACCTATCACCGCGACGACGGTGTCCGGCACCTGCTCGGCGCGTTGGACCTGGCCACCGGCAGGCTCTACTACCGGATCCGGCGCCGCAAACGATGGACGGAGTTCCTGGCCTTCCTCAAATCGCTGCGGGCCCGTCGGCCGGGTGAGCGCCTGTATGTGATCTGTGACAACTACTCGCCGCACAAACGCGCCGAGGTCAGGTCCTGGGCCCGGGGCAACGACGTCGAGCTGGTCTTCTTGCCGACCTACGGGTCGTGGTTGAACTGGATCGAGTCGGAGTTCGCTGCTCTTCGGTACTTCGCATTGAACGGCACCGACCACCGTAGCCATGAGGAGCAGAACGCCGCCATCGCGGCCTACGTCCGCTGGCACAACCAGCAAGCCACACCAAAGGTCAGCTTCGCGGCCAGTTCCCCGATCCGGTCGTGGACGAGTTACCCCACCAAGGTTGCGTGATGCACCACTAGGCGGCTGTGGGGACAGGTGATTCTGCAGGGCGTTCGACGAGTTTGCCGTCGACGAAGGTGGCGCCGGCTCGGACCAGGGCGACCAGGTGGGCGCCGTTGACCGCGCGCCAGCGCCGTTGGGCGGACTCGATCAGTTTGAAGGCCATGGCCAGGCCGGCGGCGCGGGAACCGGGGCCTTTGGTGACCTTGGTGCGGTGCCGGACGGTGGCGAAGGTGGACTCGATCGGGTTGGTGGTGCGCAGATGCTGCCAGTGCTCGCGGGGAGTCGTAGAAGGCCAGCAGTTCCTCCACGTCGTCGGTGATCTTGGCGACGGCTTTGGGGAACTTGGCGCCGTAGGCGGCCTCGAAGGCGGTGACCGCGGCCAGCGCCCGGTCCTTGCTCTCGGCGTTCCAGATCTCAGCCAGCGCCTTCTTGGCGCCCGGGTGGGCCGACTTGGGTAGCGCCGCGAGCACGTTGGCGATCTTGTGAAACCAGCAGCGCTGGGCTCTGGTCTGAGGGAACACCTCGGCCAGCGCGGACCAGAAACCGAGCGCGCCGTCGCCGATGGCGAGCACCGGGGCGCGCATGCCGCGCCGGGCGCAATCACGCAGCAGGTCCGCCCAGGATTCGGTCGACTCGCGGTAGCCGTCGGTCAGCGCGACGAGTTCCTTGCGGCCGTCGGCGCGCACTCCGATCAGCGCCAGCAGGCAGAGTTTGTGCTCCTCCAGGCGGATGTTGACGTGGATTCCGTCTGCCCAGAGATAGACGTAGTCGACACCGGACAGGTCACGTGCGGCGAACGCTTGCTGTTCAGCCTTCCACTGCTCGGTGAGCTTGGTGATGGCCGGTGCCGACAGTCTCTTACTCGAGCCGGGGAACTGGCCCAGCGCTGGTACGAAGTCGCCGGTGGACAGGCCGTGCAGGTAGAGCAGGGGCAAGCACCTCGGTGATGGCCGGGCTCTTGCGGCACCAGGGCGGCAGGATGGATGAGGAGAACCGGCGCCGTTCGCCGGTGGTCTCGTCGATGCGCTTGTCGTTGGCGCGCGGGGCGTGCACTTCGATGGCTCCCGCGCTGGTCAGCACCTGCCGGGGCTGGTGGTGGCCGTTGCGGACGACCAGGCGGTGGCCGTGTTCGTCGCGTTCGTCGGCGCAGGCGGCGATGTAGGCGTCGACCTCGGCCTTGAGCGCCTCGGCGAGCATCCGGCGGGCGCCTTGGCGCACCAGCTCGTCGATGAGAGCCGGCGTCGGGGCGGGGGTGGTGGCGGCGTGGTCGCCGTCAGCGGGTCAGGACTACGGTGAGCACGGGTGTGCTTTTCCGGCCGACGTTGGCGCGTCGGTCATGCTTGGTGGAATCACATGATCATCGGGAAGGTACACCCCTTCCCAGTGATCCACAAATCTCAAGCATTGCTCTGCCGGCGCATTACTTCGAGTCCACCGGCCTCACATCACTCGTCCCGCATCCACTACGCAGACACCTCCTCGGCACGCTCCGCGCCAACCGCTACAAGACGACGCTCTACCGTGCGGAGGCTGCGCGGATCGTCACCGCAGCGGCCGACCGGCGGCTCCCGCTCTTGGCCCTGCACGGCATCGCCTGGGAATCGGCGCTCTACGGCGGTACCGGAGCCAGACAGTTCAGTGACTTCGATTTCCTGACCACGCCAGACTAAGCCACCCCGGTTTTGATGGAGACCTCAGCGGTTGATTGCCAGGACTTCGTTGAAGTGGTGGTGAGCGTAGTAGATTGCCTTGAACTCCTCGGGCGGGAGGTTCCGATGGCCGAGTGCAGGCAGGTGGTGTTGAACCAGGCCACCCATTCGGCGGTGGCCGGTTCCACGTCGGCAAGGCTGTGCCACGGGCCGCGGGCTGCCATATATCTTCCACCTCTTTCGAGGCACGGAGCTCTACATAGCGTCAGCGACTGATCCGGCGTCGAACTACTCCAAGTACTCGTTCAGTCGGGAAGTAACCAACGCATCGGGAATCGAAGCTGAAGTCGGTATTATCGCCGAGCAAGACGATATTTCCTGAAGGTACGCGTTCTTCCGAGACCAGAGCCAGCGCAGGGACAAGATCGCGCGGCACCGGGTCGCCCGCCGTCGCGCACACTCGCTTGATCATCCATTCCCGGCTTTTGATCAGAGTAACCTTCGCTCCCTTCGGCAAAGGAGGGTGGTGCCAACCACCATGTAATGTTGGCCGCTCGATCACAACAGGCATTCCTCGGCAAGCTGCGACTTTACGTCGCACAAGTACCCGATCGCCCTCATGAAATGTAGGTTCCATGCTGCTGCCACGAATCGTCACCAATACCATTCCTCGTTTGAGTAGCAGCAAGGCGACCGCGCCAAGACCTCCAAGGACAAAAGCCGCCATCGATGCCACGGCCCAAATAAAAAACTCTTCGATGGGAGCAATGGAGGCAATCAGATAGAGAGAGATCGAGGACCTTAAGAGTCGGCCTGGCTGGTACCGAAGATGATGCGGAGCATGCCCTGGAGCTGATCTAATCAACAGATGCACCCGGCCTTAATACTGATTGTTCTCCATTATAGCCGGAGGCCTGCATAGTGAATAGACGCCAGTACAACCCCCCGCTAGTCACCAGCGCGCAATGATCCCCGCTTTCAACAATTCTACCCTCGCTAAGTACCGCTATGTGGTCGGCGTCACGAACGGAGCTGAGTCGATGCGATATGAGTAAACTCGTGAGGCCCGCGCGGCATTTCTTCAGAGTAGTGTGAATCTCATGCTCTGCTTCGGCATCCAGTCCGGCGGAGGGCTCATCGAGGATCATGAAATCTCGCCTATCGCGCAGGAGGCTGCGGGCCAGTGCCAGACGCTGCCACTGTCCACCTGACAGCACCACACCAGTGTCAGGGTTGTCCTTATCTGTTTCCGTGAAGAAATTCCGCGACAAGAGGGTGCTATACCCACGGGGAAGATTACTGAGAGTTTCATGGATACCTGCCCGCAGCGCGGCAGCATGGATCCGGCCCTCGTCAGACAGATGGCGAAGGTCCCCAAGGGCAATGTTCTCAGCAGCCGTTAGATCATATTGCATGAAATCCTGAAATAGTGCGCTAACGCGCTGGCGCAGCTCAGAAGGATCGGTATCGCGAAGATTTACGCCGTCCCACAGAATGTCACCGCGAGTAGGATCATAAAAACGGCAGAGCAACTTCACTAATGTAGACTTTCCTGCACCATTAAGCCCGACGAGCGCCACTGATTTGCCAGCCGAAATGCGAAAAGTAACGCCACGCAAGACCCATGGGTGATCCTTCGAGTATCGAAACCACACATCCTGTAATTCAATACCATCGTGCAGTTCAGGGAGTGGACGAGGCGCAGCCAAGACAGGTAGATCTGGCGCGGCCCCAGTCACCAAAAGATAGTTCCTGAACATCAGCATTGACTGGTGGAGTTGTCCAACACCGCCGGCGAGCGCTCCCAAGGCGCTCTGCACCCCTGCGATTGCCGCGATAAGGACGGTGATATCGCCAATGGATAGTTGTCCTTTTATAGTTGCGAGCACCGCCCATATAAGCCCGAAGCTGAAAACGCTTGCAGCCAGTATGCTAAGGCCCGACTGCACGATAGCTGTCCGCTTCTCCAATACTCGTTTAGCGTCATCAGCAGTGGCACGCTCGGTCATCATGCGTTTTCGGAGGAACGCCCCAATGTCGAACAGACGCACCTCCTTGGCTGCAGCTACACTGCCAAGCAATTGAGCGTAGAACAACTCTCGCCTCTCGTGCGGCCCGACATTCCAGTACATGTTCACACGTTGTCGCGAAAGAACATTTTCGGCAACTAGCACAGGGAGACCTGCACCTAATGCCAGAATAGTCATAAGCGGGCTCAGCAGATAAAGGGAACCAAGGAAGCCAGTGATGGTGATCAGGGCGCGTACTATGCTGAGTAGCCCTTCTACTACGCTGTTTGGAGTGCTTCCCCCCGCTTGCTGCGCGAGTCGCAATCGGTCGAGGAAGTCAGGGTCCTCAAAGCGGGATAGACCGAGGAAACGATCTATGGCGCCGAAGAGACGGTCCTGGGCAACCATAGCCACACGGCGTGTCATCTGCTGATTGAAGTATTGAGCAGCTTGTGGCATCACGGCCATGGCGGCAGTCGCCAAGCCAATTCCTGACGCTACACGAAGGATATGATCTGATGAGACAGCGCCAGCAAGACTGTCGAGCAGTAGCTTAGTTAACCAAGCTACTGCCACGGGCAGTAGGCCCCCTATAAGAGTAAGAATCAGATACAGTGTCAGTGCGCCACTTGCGGCTGATCTTACCAATCTCCAGGCAGCAATGAATTCATCTATAAAACTCATTTTGGCTGGTGGTGGATCGTGAGTAGCCATACTTCTTGACCTAGGCCTAGTGTCGAATAATATGTCTGATCTACTCCGGTCCAGCCCTTCAGAGAACGCTGCTCGCCCGATCTAGCTCTATATCGGTGTCCGTTACGACCAACTTCCCGCTTTCATCACGCACAATTCGCAGGATGGCCGGGAATGCCTTTATCTTGAATACTGAGCTGAGACTGCCACCGATATCTTCTACCACTACGTGACTCAAAGGCGAAAGCTGGCCTGCCATCACGCTGGCCACGGATGGCTCTCCCGCGACCACCGAGAGTACATTTTGCGGAGAGCCGGGGTGACCTGCAACGTACTCGGCAAACTTCGGCAGCTTCTCTTTGCACGGGACGCAATCCGAGGAGAAGAAGGCCACAATCATTTCACCGCTGATGGTCTCTGAATTGAGCCATGTGCCATTGGTTGTGGAGGCGGCAAACTCGTCCACTTGCTCGCCTACCCCGATGCTAGCCTGAAGCAGTGTTCTCTCGCTGCTCAGAAGCGCAAGTCTCTCTGTGTGCTCGCGTAAGCGCTTGATCACGCCCACCGTAAGAATGAGATCGAACAGACAGAGTGCTCCAACAATCAAGAGCCCCGCTACCAGGTACGGCATTATGCCTCTCCCATGCTCATCGCCCACATCGGGCTGGTGCCGGAATCGACCGGCTCATCTTACCTGTGATCTTGCTTGGTGTCCGCCGGCTGGCCGCCGGCGGGCACCCACTCGACCTGGATTGCTCAGCAGATAATTCCGCAATTCGAAGGCGGGACAACGCATCCCTGGCCGGGGCAGCAGATAGCCCTGCAGGGACGATGGTTGCACTCAAAACAGTCGCTGAAGCACTTGAGGTAGCAGTCAGGCTCAGCGGCTGCAGCCTCAGTCCGTGGGATGAATAGCTCGAGCAGGCGGATGCCGATTGTTTCGAGCGTCTTGTACATCGACTGATTCCTCCTTAGAGGTATGCATGTACAGCGGCCCTAATTCTGAGTGCATGAACCATATCGTGTCAAGATCGCAGCGCTCTTGACAAGATGTTAAGTTTGTGCTGGCTGCATGTCCTTGCAGATCGGGACCATGAGCCGCTCGTAGACTTCACGGAGTTGACACTTAAGCCGTGGAGAAGCAGGCGGTTATGGTGCCCCCAAAGATGTTACGAAGAGTGACAGTATGAGGACAAAGTGCGGTGCACAAGTTCGGTATTTGATGTCTAAGAGAGGCGATGTCCATGAAGAAATACGGACGGCCCTCTTTATAGCAAATATCTGGCCGAAAACCTTCGGTGGCGGCCTGGGCTGTCGATATCACTGCTTGCTCATAGCGAGCATTCATAGAGTTAACCAGACTGCTTGTGGGCACTGCGCTTGACACTAAAGAGTTCGCTATGCACACTTGGTCCCGACCGCCTACATTTAGACCACGCATAGATTGGAGAAGCATTGTACAAGCAGCTCGAAAGCATGGGAAGCCGCCTCCTCAGCCTATTTGTGCCCCAGGTCGAGGCAGCAGCCGCCGAGTGCTACATCAAATGTTTTGCACAATGCTGGCAGTGCAACTACAGGCCTTGCAGGGCCTTTTGCTGCGCAGGACAGGAATGTGTCGTTTATGACCGGGATAAGGACTGCGGCGTAATCTGCTGAGTCAGTTAGCATGGCATCCGGCCCCAACCTTGGGCCGGATGCCATAGTTTACAGCTATATGAGACCCTACGCTGATCATTTCGGGGAGCTGGCTTCCGCAGCTATAGGTGAGTAATCGAAGGCGCGTGACCACAATAGGGAAATTTATGTCATATCTAGATGCTTTTGCGCGTTGCCTGATCGGGATTTCATTTTTGATTGCGGTGCTGAGTAAGGCCTCGAACCGCAAGCTATTTACGAGATTCGCAGATGCGATCCGCGGAATGAGATTGCTCCGTGCAGCTCACATAACCATCGCAGCCCTGTCCATAGTTGCCGCTGAAGCGACGATTGTGCTTCTAGTTGTGATCGCACCGGCGCTGGGTTTACTTCTTTCCGTTATCGTTTTGACAGTCTTTTCTTTGGCTATCCACTTTACTGTGAGCCGAGGGCTCAACACACCGTGCCGTTGCTTCGGCGTATCATCGGCCCCCATGAGCAAACGGCACATTTGGCGAAACATTTTTTTAATCACTATCGCAATTATCGGCCTACTTCGCTCCGCGCTACCAAATGAACCGGACGTAGTAGGAGAAATTATCGCAATCTTTGCAGGGATTACCTGCGGGGTCATCGTTGCGGCGTTTGATGACATCATTGATATTTTCGCCCCAACAAACGGCTTTCAGTGAAGTGAGATAGGCTTACTACTAGGTTTTTTCACCGAGTTCCGCGGAGTTGCAGTGAACTCTTTTTCACCGCGCTTCTCGGTTGTAGAACGAGAATGGCCTTGACGAGTTGACCCGTGAGTAGGGGGCAGCAGCGGAGTTTGCGTAGGATGCGCCAGGCATTGAGAACCGCGTTGGCGCGTTCGCCGGGGCCTCGGAGCTTGGCGTGTGCGGAGTTGGCCGTCTTCTGGGACTGCGGCTTCTTGCGCCCCTTGTACGGCACCAGCACGCGCCGGCCTGCGCCGATGTACGCCTTGTCGGCGAGTGTCACCAGTCCGGCGACTGTAGACGGCGGGTGATGCCCCAGATGCGCGCCGCCTGCAGGTCGTGCACCGAGCCCGGCAGGGAGCCGGAGGTCCACAGGGGTGTGCCGTCGGGAGCGGCCAGGACCTGGATGTTCATGCCGAGCTTCTTGTGCTTGCCGGAGTAATAGGGCCGATCAGCGGCCACACGGTCGATCGGGATGAGCGTGCCGTCCATGATGAGGTAGGGGTATCCGGCGCGTCTGGCGGCGCGCAGGGCCTGATCCAGGCG
>NZ_POUA01000212.1 GCF_003236385.1 Spongiactinospora gelatinilytica | reverse complement strand
GGGAGCTCGGGCATTCCTCCACCGACGCGAGCGGCCTGCTCTGCGCCTGCGGGAACCGCGGCTGCCTGGAGACGAAGGTCGGCGGGCAGGCGCTGTTGAGCCACGTGACAGCCCTGCACGGCGACGACCTCACCCTCGGCCGGCTCGCCGAGCTGGCCCGCTCCGGCGATCCGGGATGCGTCCGGATCGTCTCGGACGCGGCGCAGGACATCGTCACCGGGCTGGCGAACGTCGTCGCGGTGCTCACGCCTCAGCGCTTCATCCTGGGCGGCGAGCTGGCGGGCGCGGGAAGCGCACTCCTGGATCCGGTCAGCCGCGGGATGCAGCGGATGGCGAGCCCGCGAAGCTGGCGTGGCAGCGTGGCCCTGGCCGAACTTGGCGGGCAGGCCATAGTGCGCGGCGCGGCGCGGTTCGCCTTCGGAGGCTCCGCCCATGTCTTCAGCCTTTGAAGATTAAATCCGGATTTAACTATTTATTCTTTTAGGCCTTGCGGTGGCAGCTGCCGTCACCTTACGGTGTGCGAACGGTAAATGACCTGCACCGAGATGGCATCAGCCCTGGTCGCGTGTGAGTCGATACCCCTCGATTGACTTCAAAGTATGGAGAGATCGTGGTCGACAGAAAGTCCCACCGATCGGCAGTGCCGCGCCGCGTCCGCCTCTGGCCCGTGGGCGGCGCCCTGCTGGTGGCCGCGCTCGTGGCCGCCTGCGGAGGCGGTGGCTCCGCGGGCAGGATCGCGGCCCAGAATCCCGACACGCTGACCATCGCGGTCGCGGCGCCACCGCAGAGCCTGAACCCCGCACTGGCGGGCAACGGCGACCCTTTGATCATCCCGGTGGAACTGGCGTACGACCCGCTGATCCAGCTCAAGCCCGACGGAAGCCTCACCCCCGGCCTGGCGACCAAATGGGGATATGTCGGTTCCGGCAACAAGGTGTTCGAGCTGACCCTGCGCTCCGGCGTGAGGTTCAGCGACGGATCGAGCCTGACCGCACAGGGCGTGGCGGACTACTTCGCCTACTTCGCCAAAGCCGGCGGCCTCGGCGCGTCCCGCGTTCAGAACTTCGAGAAGGTCGCCGTGACCGGGCCGCTGAGCCTGCGGATAACCCTGAAATCGGCGAACCCCGAACTGGCGTACATGCTGACCCCGGGCTTCGCCATCGGCAACGTGATCAGCCCGAACGGCCTCAAGGACCCGAACCGGCTCGGCACCTCGACCGCCGGAGCCGGTCAGTACGTGCTGGACGCCGGTCAGAGCGTCACCAACCAGACGTACGTGTTCACCCCGAATCCGCATTTCTGGAACCCCGAGGCGATCAACTGGAAGAAGGTCGTCGTCAAGGTCATCCCCGACTCCAACGCCGCCCTCGGCGCGATGCGCGCCGGGCAGGTCGACTACATGATCAGCAACACCAAGAGCGCCGACGCCGCGAAACAGGCGGGATTCGACGTGAGCACCTGGCCGTACCTGTTCGGGCACATCCAGTTGCTCGACCGCGACGGAACACAGGTCAAGGCGCTCGGCGACGTCCGGGTGCGGCAGGCGCTCAACCATGCGATCGACCGTAGGGCGCTGGTGAAGGCGCTCTTCGGGAAGTACGCCTCCCCGAGCGACCAGATCCTGCTGCCCGGAGCGGACGGACACGACCCATCGCTGAACGGCCGTTACGGCTACGATCCCGCCAAGGCGAAGAGCCTGCTCCGGCAGGCGGGCTACCCCAACGGATTCTCGCTGGTCATGGCGGCCTACAACCTGCAGCCGGGAGAGACCGACGCCGCCCAGGCGGTCGCCGGCCACTGGGCGAAGATCGGCGTCAACGCCAAGATCGAGGTCCCGGTCAGCATCAGTGCCTACACCAGCGGGCTCACCGGCAGGAAGTACCAGGCCCAGATGTTCGAGTACGGCGGCCTGCCGATGTACCTCGTGGCCGATCAGTTGCTCAGCACCGGAAGCCTGTTCAACCCGTTCGACAACAGCAGTCCGGAGATCACGAAGCTGATGCGTGAGGGAGCCGCCGCCGACGACGCGTCGCGCCCGGAGATCTACAAGCGACTGCAGAAGGTGCTGGTGGAACAGGCATGGTTCGTTCCCTTCGCGAGCATCGACAAGGTCACCGTCTCGCGCCCCGGACTCCAGGGCGTCACATCCTCGCCGAGGAGCCCTGATCCCAACCCGGTGTACTTCACCGCGGCCAAGGGCTGACCCCTCATGGCGCGTCATCGCTGAAGGAGGAACGCCTGATGACACGCATCCTGGTACGCAGGCTCCTGCTGTCCGTACCGCTGTTGTTCGTGGTGTCGATCGTGGTCTTCGTCCTGCAGTCGCTGATCCCGGGCGATGCCGCGAGCCAGTTGGCAGGTTTGCAGGCCACGCAGGAGGACGTCCAGCGGCTGCGGCGGCAGCTCAATCTCGACGAACCGATCTGGACGCAGTACTGGCACTGGCTCGACGGCGTGTTCCACGGTTCGCTCGGCACCTCACTGACCAACAAGGAGGCCGTGACGACCGCGCTCGGCACGAGGCTTCCCGTGACGCTCTCCCTCGTGCTCGGCGCGACACTCCTCGCCACCGTGCTCGGCGTCGTCCTCGGCGTGATCAGCGGCAAGGCCGGCCCGCTGGCCGAACGCCTGGTCGACCTGCTCAGCATCGCCGGTCTCGCGGTGCCGAGCTTCTGGCTGGGGCTGCTGCTGATCGCGCTGGTGAGCGTCCGGCTCGGGCTGCTCCCGGCGACCGGATACGTCAGGTTCGCGGACTCACCGAGCGGATGGGCGCAGTCGCTGCTGCTCCCCGTCGTCGCGCTCGGCCTGGCCGGAGTGACGGCGATCGCGAAGCAGACGAGGGAGGCGATGCTGGACGTCCTGCGCCGTCCCTACATCGACAACCTGCGGGCCAACGGCGTCCCCGAACGGCGCATCGTGTTCAGGCACGCGCTGCGCGGCGCGGCCATTCCGATCTGCACCATGTCCAGCATCCTGCTGGTCGGCGCGCTCGGCGGATCGATCGTGATCGAGCAGGTCTTCGGGCTCCCCGGGCTGGGCGGCCTGGCGGTCAGCGCGACCGGTTCAAAGGACATTCCAGTCATCCAAGGTGTCGCCGTGTACTTCACGCTGCTGGTCGTCGCCGCCAATCTCCTGACCGACATCGCGTACCTGCTGATCGACCCACGGGTGCGGGCCTCATGACCGCCGCCATCGGGACGGAGCCCGCCGTCGGCGCCCCGTCCGGACGCCCCGGCCTCGCACGCCGCCTGCTTCGCCGCCCACTCGCGGCGGGCGCGCTCCTCTACCTGGTCGCCATCGTCGTCCTCGCGGTCTGCGCGCCGATCCTCGCCCCGCACGGGCCGCAGGAGAGCGACCTCGCCCACGTCCTCGCGACACCGTCGGCCGACCACTGGCTCGGCACGGACTCGCTGGGAAGGGACATCACCTCCCGCCTGATGTACGGGGCGCGTCCGGCGCTGATCGGCGTGCTCGTCACCGTCGTGGTCGCGGCCGCCATCGCGATCCCGATCGGGCTGGCGGCGGCACTGGCCGGCGTCGCGGACCGGATCGTGTCGCCGCTGGTGGACCTGCTCATGTCGATCCCGGCGATCGTGGTCCTGCTGATGGTGCTGGCGACCTTCGACCAGAGCCTCGTCGCCGCCATGGCCGCGCTCGGCGTGCTCACCGCGCCCGGCCTCGTCCGCGTCGTCCGCGCCGCCGCGCTGATGGTGGCCGGGGAGCCGTACGTCGCCGCCGCCCGCGTGTACGGGTTCGGCCGGTTCGCCATCGCGCTGCGTCACGTGCTGCCGCGCATCGTCGGTCCGGTTCTGGTCAATCTGTCGCTGGTCGCCGCCACCGCTCTGCTCACCGAGACCGGGTTGAACTTCCTCGGCCTGGGAGTACACCTGCCGGAGGCGAGCTGGGGCGGCATGGTCGCCGACGCCTCGGCGGTGATGAACCAGCAGAACTGGATGCTGGTCCCCACCGGCGCGGTCATCGCCTGCACGGTGATCGCTCTGGTGCTGTTCGGTGACGGCATCAGGGACGCGACGGCGGAGGGCTGGGCGCGTCCGGTCGCCCCGGCACGGACCAAGCGGTCCCGCGACACCGTGAAGGGCGTGAGGCCCGCGCGGCGTGGGGCGGGCGCCGCACCGGCGGACCGGCCGCCGATCCTGCTGCGCGTCGACGGCCTGACCGTCGCGTTCCCCGGCGCCGACGGGCGGCCGGTGCCGGTGGTCCAGGACGTCTCGTTCGAACTGGGCGCCGGGCAGACGCTGGGCATCGTCGGCGAGTCGGGATGCGGCAAGACGATGACCGGGCGCGCCCTCCTCGGCCTGCTGCCTGAGGGCGCGCGCGTCACCGGTGGCTCGATCCTGGTCAACGGCGCCGATGCCACCGCCATGAGCCGCCGCGAACGCGCCGGCCTGCGCGGCTCGACGATCGCGTTCGTCTCCCAGGAGCCGATGGCGGCCCTGGACCCGCTGTTCACCGTGGGCGCCCACATCGCCGAAGCCGTCCGCACCCACACCGGGGCCGGACGGGCGCAGGCCCGGGAACGGGCCGTCCGGTTGCTCGGCCGGGTTCGCCTGCCCGACCCTGACCGGGTCGCGAAGATGTACCCGCACCAACTGTCCGGCGGAATGGCGCAGCGCGTCGCCATCGCGCTCGCGCTCGCGGGCGGCCCCAAGCTGCTGATCGCCGACGAGCCCACCACCGCGCTCGACGTCACCGTACAGGCGGAGATCCTGCGGTTGCTGGGCACGCTGCGACGGGAGACGGGAATGGCGATCCTGTTGATCAGCCACGACTGGGGGGCGGTCAGCGAACTCTGCGAACGGACCCTGGTCATGTACGCGGGCCAGGTCGTCGAATCAGGACCGACCGCGACGATCATCACGGCGCCGGAGCACCCCTACAGCGAGGGCCTGCTGGCCGCCAACCCCCAACTGGGCACCCCGGGGACGGCGCTCCGCGTCATGCCGGGCGGTGTCCCGTCGCCGGGCGAGTGGCCGCCCGGCTGCCACTTCGCGGCCCGCTGCCCCTACGTGATGGACGAATGCACCGCGCACCCGATCGCCATGGCCGGGACGGCCGAGCACGCCGGTCGCTGCCTGCGGGTGGCGCCCTCACCGAAGATCGAGGCCAGGCCATGACCGGGCCGCTGCTGTCGATCGACGACCTCACCGTGCGTTATCCGCGCCGGCGTGGCGAGCCGGTGACCGCGCTGGACGGAGTCTCGCTCACCGCCGGCCACGGACGCACCGTCGGCCTGGTCGGGGAGTCCGGCTCCGGAAAGTCGACGCTCGGCAAGGCGATCCTCGGCCTGGTACCGGTCAGCGGCGGATCGATCACCTTCGACGGCCGCGACATCACCCGGGCCGGGCGGCGCGAACGCCGGGAGCTGAGCAGCCAGATCCAGGTGGTGTTCCAGGACCCGTACGGCTCACTGAACCCGGTCAAACCGATCGGCCGGACGCTCGCCGAGCCGCTGCGCGTCCAGCGGACCCTCGACGCCCGCGCCATCCGCGCGCGGGTGCTCGAAACGCTGGAGCGCGTCGGCCTCCCGGCCACGACGGTGGACCGCTACCCGGCCGAGTTCTCCGGCGGCCAGCGGCAACGCATAGCGATCGCCCGCGCCCTGGTCATGCGACCGCGGCTGATCGTCTGCGACGAGCCGGTGAGCGCCCTCGACCTCTCCCTGCAAGCGCAGATCCTCAACCTGTTCAACGAGCTCAAGGCCGACCTCGGCGTCGCCTACCTGTTCATCTCGCACGACCTCGGCGTGGTCCGGTACCTCGCCGACGACCTGGTCGTCCTGTACCGCGGTTCGGTCGTCGAATCCGGCGCCACCCAGTCGGTGTACGACCGTCCCCGCGCCGGCTACACCAGGCGGCTCATCGCCGCGATGCCCAGGGCGACCCAGGTCACGCCGCACGAGAAGGGTCCTTAATGCAGCAGCGAGTCATAGTCGACACCACGTCAGGGAAGGTCGGCGGTGTCCGGCATCGCGGGGTCGCGTCGTTTCTCGGCGTCCCGTACGGCGCGCCCACCGGCGGCCCGGCGCGGTTCCGGCCGCCGGAGCCGGCCAAGCCCTGGTCCGGCGTCCGCGACGCGACGGTCTTCGGCCACGCCGCACCGCAGAACGACACGCGGCTGGCGGCGACCGGCTCGTGGGTCGAGGCGATCGACTACCTCTATCCGCGTACCGGCTCGGTGCTCGAAGGCGTTCCGATGGGCGAGGACTGCCTGGTCCTCAACGTCTGGACGCCGGAGGTGACGTCCCCCGGCCGGCGCCCGGTCATGGTGTGGCTGCACGGCGGCGGCTACCAGCACGGCGCCGGCTCCGAGTCGATGTTCCTGGGCGATCGCCTCGCCCGGCTCGGCGACGTCGTCGTGGTCACCGTCAACCACCGGCTGGGAATCTTCGGCTACCTGGCCCTGGAGACGATCCTCGGCGCGGAGTTCGAGGACGCCGGGATCGCCGGGCTGCTCGACCTCGTCCTCGCCCTCGAATGGGTCCGCGACAACATCGGCGGCTTCGGCGGTGACCCGGGCAACGTCACCGTGTTCGGGCAGTCGGGAGGCGGTGACAAGGCGCGCGACCTGATGTCGATGCCCTCGGCATCCGGCCTGTTCCACAAGGTGATCATCCAGAGTTCACCGGGCTCGTCGCCGCGTACGGCCGAAGCCGCCCACGACCTCGCCGCACGGGCCGTACGCCATGCTGGACTGAGCCGGGACCGGGCCAGCGAACTGACCGCGTGGAGTACCGGACGACTCCTCGACCTCCAGGAGGCCGTCTCCGGAGACGTCATGGGCGGCTTCACCCTCGACCAGGACCTGTTCGGCGCCGCTCGGGCTTCCTTCGGGCCCTGCCTCGACGCGTCCGGCCCGCCGTCCGCCCTGGACGCCGCGGCGGGCGGCGGCGTGCCCGTCCTCCTCGGCCACACCAGCCATGACGCCTCGCTCATCCTCTGCAACGCGCCGGAGTACGCGGCGTTCTCCGAACGCCGGCTACGCGCCTGGGCGGCGGACCGGTTCGGCGCGACCGCGGACGACATCGTCACCGCCTACCAGGACCGGGCCGGCTCCGAGCCGGCGTGCCTGCGCCTGGCCCGGATCGTCACGGACATGACCTTCACACCGGCCGCGATCACCCTGGCTTCACGGTTGTCCGCACGCCATCCCGTCTACTGCTACGAGTTCGCCTACCAGACCCCGATCCTCGGCGGGCTGCTCGGAGCGACGCACAGCCTCGATCTGCCGTTCGTGTTCCACAACGCCGAGATGTCACCGTTCGCGGGCGACCGCGGTGACCGTGGCGAGGTCTCCAGGCTGATGGCACAGGCGTGGACGTCCTTCGCGCGCACCGGCGACCCCGGGCACCGCGAGATTCCATCGTGGGACCCCTACACCACGGAGACCAGGGCGACCATGCGCATCGACAGCTCATGGACCGGGTACACCGGCCCGGACCCGCGCGACCTTCCAGCAGGGGTGAGCACATGATCGGCCCGCCCGCCTCGGGGCCGGGCGACAGAGACCACCACTGATCGGAGGTAAGGGTTCACATGTCCACGAAATCCGCACAGTCTTCCCAGATTCCGCAGCCTCTGCTGCTCACCGTCGAGATGAGCGACGGGGGGCGCCTGTCGGTGCTCCGCTACCCGTCGTCGACCGGCGCACCGGCTCCGGCGGTCGTACTGATCACTCCGTATCGCAAGGAATCGGCGACGCACATGGAACTGCTCGCCCGTCCCATCGCCGAAGGCTACGAGGTGCTCGTGGCGGATGTCCGCGGCTTCGGCGGTTCCACCGGGGCCTACAGCGGTGTCCTGTCGCCGCGTGAGATCGACGACGGCGTGGAACTGCTGGAATGGATCGCCGCCGCCGACTTCTGCACCGGCCGGACCGCGCTGGTCGGGGGCTCCTACTCGGGCATCAACCAACTGCTGATCGCGGGGCGCGCCCCCCGGGGCCTCCGCTGCATCGCGCCGTGGGTGGCGCCCGCCGACACGTACCGCGACATGTGGAAGCGAGGCGGTATCCCGTCGCACACGGCGTGGGGCGCCTACTCGTTCCTGAACAGCACGCGACCGGAGGCCCAGGCGGCCATCCTGCGGGCGTTCTATCGGGACATCGTCGGTACAGGGCTTGACGGCGAGCTCTTCCGTGACGGTTCGCCCGATCTGGCGTCGATCCGGACCCCCGCCTTCTTCGGAACCGGCTGGTACGACTACTTCCTGGCCGGCACGGTCCGCGCGTTCCGATCGCTCTCCGGCCCGAAGCGCCTGCAGATCGGCCCGTGGAGCCACGAACCGTTCCTCACCGAGGAGCGCCGGGAGGAGCTGTCGCGGTGGCTCGGCCACTGGCTGCGCGTCACCGGCGACGACCCCTGCGCACCCGAGAGCAACGCCGTCTTGTGGTGCGTTGGAGAGGAGGAGTTCCACACTCACGGCGGATGGCCCGCCACCTCCGACATCGAATGGTGGCGATGGGCACCGGTCGGCGAGCCGGCGGCCGTGCCGATCCTGCCGTCCGCCGCGAGCGTGCCGCCGCCGCCCCCCACCCAAGTGCACCCGATAGTGGACGTCTCGACGAACTCCGGCTGGCGGCTGTGGGGAGAGGCGACCACGTACGACTCGGAGCCATGCCAGGAGCCGGTGCGCCTGCTCGGACCGGTGGCGTTGCATGCGGCGCTGGCCGTCGAGGGCTGCTGCGACTTCGACCTCAACGCGCGGCTGTCGATCGTGAAGGCCGACGGCAGCGTCCGGCAACTGACCGAAGGCCGGCTCCGCGCATCGCACCGCGCGCTCGACGAGGACCGCAGCGAGAAAACGCCCGGCGGCGAGATCGTGCTGCCCTGGCACCCGCACGAGGCGGCCGAACCTGTGCCGGATGACGAACCGGTGCGGCTCGTCGTCGAGATGTACCCGATCTACCTGCAACTGTCGCCCGGAGAACGGCTGCGGCTGGGGCTGACCCTCACCAGAAGCGACGGCAGCGACGTCCCGGCCGACGCGATCCTCCTGCCGGAGACCGTCGTCCTCCTCCCCCGCGTGCTGTCCCAGCCGGAGACGGCCTGAACGTCCCCGCCTTGGCGCGGAACTCAGTCGCGGCCGGTCCGCTGGGCGCTGACGCGTTCCTGGATGCGTTCGAGTACGTGGTGCGTGGCCCGGATGGCGCCTTCCTGCCAGGAGTTGAGGTGGCTCATGTGCTCGCCCGCGAACCAGTACGGCCCGTCAGGCGGCAGGAGCACCGAATAGGCGTCGCGGCGCGTGTCCTCATCCCATGCGGACCACGCGCCACTCTGGAACGGCACGTTCTTCCACGCGACCGATACCGGACGATGGACGAGATCGCGGTAGCCGGGGAACAGGGCCTCACCGTCGGCCAACGCCACGGCGGCGCGTTGCTCCGGCGTCATCGCGGAGAAGATGGGGCCGCGGCCCCCGAGCCAGAAGTAGGCACCGAGCAGGATGCCCTTGCGTCCGTGGATGCCCGCGCTGGGATACCACATCTGGGTGATGTCCCGCGTGGTCCAGGAAATACCGCCGTAGATCCCGTAATCCTGCTCCCACCAGCGCCGCTTGGCCTCGAAGGCGACCTTGACGGCGTGCTGGTAGCTGCGGGCGCCCACGTCCAGGACCGCTTTCACCTGGGGCGAGAAGTCGGTGTCGATGGCGCCGACGACCGTCAGGGGACGGTCACGATCACGTGGTCGGCGTCCCACGTCCGCACCCGCTGGGTGGTACGGTCACGCCAGGTCACCCGGGCGCCGCACCCCAGCCTGCGGAGCCGGGTGACCTGCGCGTTGAGCGTGATGAACCGCCGGGTCCGCCGGTAGAAGGCGTGGGCGATGGCGTCCATGCCGCCGATCGGCTCCATGATCGGCGCCTGCATCTCGTATATCTCGCCGAACAACATGGCCAGCGGCAGCAGCCCGCCCTTGGCGATGTCGACCAGGTCGAGCGGCTCGAGGATCCGGCCCGGCGTGGGACCTCCCGGCGGCTCGGCGTATCCGGCCCTGGACGACCCGCGATACCGGTAGTTCTCATCGAGTTCGCCATAGGCCCGGACGAAGTCGCGTACGAGGGCGAGGTCCTCTTCCGAGAGCCGCCGGTCCAGGCCCGGGCCGACGGCGCGCGCCGCCAGCTCCGCCACCGCCCCTCGCGTATCGTTGATCATCCGGCGGGCACGCTCCGGCCGCCCGCCGAGCGCGTCGGCGTCGTGCAGGAAGGCGTGGCGGTTGTCGTTGACCATCACCTGCAGGGGAACGCCCAGGTCGCGGCAGTAGCCGAGGATCGCCTCGTGGTGGTGGGGCAGCCGCGAGGGGCCCGCGTTGAAGTACAGGTCCGGGTCGCGATCCCACCTGACGCGCTGGGTCGAACCGGTCTCGGTGACGACGTCCCCGCCCCGGTACGTCCTGTTCCGGCCCCCACCCGGTCCTGCGCCTCGAAGACCCGCACCTGGTACTGGGCGGCCGACAGTTCGAGGGCGGCCACCATGCCGGAGATACCGGCACCGATCACGGCGACCTTGACACCGTTGCCGCCGCCCCGCTGCGTGAGCTTCGGCGGACCGGCGTAGGGCGCCGGCACTTGCAGCAGCCCCATGGCCGTCAACGTTCCGTACGCGGCTCCGGCGCCGCCCGCGCGGCCGACCAGGTCCACGAACGTCCGGCGGGTAAAGGGATGGCGGTTCACGAGACCTCCAGAACAGGGAAGAGGCAGGACCACACATGGCTCAGCCGTACTCGGAGGGCTCTCGCACGGTGCATCGCCACGGCGATGACCAGGGCCTCCGTCGTCTCCGCGCAGCTCGAAGCGGCCTCTGAACGCGAGGCCGCGGAAGGGGCGCCCAGGAGGATGAACCCATACGCGGCAGCTCTCGTCAAGGACCATGGGAGGTAGCGGGCGAAGGGAGCGACCGGGCGTCCTGCGGGGCGACGGCGGGCGGCTCATCAGGCACGACCCCGGCACCTGTCCGGCCGGTCCCCCTCGGCCAGGGCGGGCGTTCGTGATAAGCGCAGGCCACACGGGGGGCGACCGTTACCTAATCGTGTCCGAGCGAAGTGAGCCGCGGAGCAAGCCTTGTGTACACCCGCGCGGCCGACGCCGCAGCGCTGATGGGGGCGAGCCGCAGGTCAACGGGGAGTGTGTGGCGGGTGTTGCGTGGCAGCAACTCTTGGCGGAATGTCTAGAATCCGACTGGATATCCCATTCTGCCGAGGAGTACCCCGTGGCCGAATTCGATGCGCCGGACCGCGTCGTCGCGGCGATGGTGGCGTTCCTGGACGCGGGCGCGGAGGTAGCGCGGCTGGCCGCCGCCCATCCACCGCCGACCGAGATCGCGGCGGGCAAGGCGACGCTGACCGAAGACCAGCGCGCGCAGTGGCGGGCGGCCTTCGCCGAGGAACGAAGGCTCGGCGAGGCATTGCGCAACGACCCATGGTGGGCAGAG
The DNA here is from genome assembly GCF_003236385.1 of Spongiactinospora gelatinilytica. Lineage (GTDB taxonomy): Bacteria > Actinomycetota > Actinomycetes > Streptosporangiales > Streptosporangiaceae > Spongiactinospora > Spongiactinospora gelatinilytica. The sequence continues at coordinate 1,687 of NZ_POUA01000212.1, read as the reverse complement.
GTCCCACCAGGGCAACGGTTGGCCGCCGAGGCACACGTACGCGGCCTCGCCAAGACCGCCCGGTCGCAACGCGACGCACAGGCACCGGAACCCCAGGGCCGGTAGGCGAGCTACAAACCGGGGCAGGGAGCACCGAGGCTCCGGGAGTGCGGCCATCGGCGAGCAGCGGGTGCGTCAGTCATGTCCTGGCCGATCGGCCCAGAGCGGCTTCCCGTTCGACGGCCCCGTCAGCGTGCTCAGCGGGCCGGGAGACCTGACGCGTGACCACCGCTCACCCGTGCTCGCGAGCAACCGGAAGGGCCTCATGCCCAGACCGGGGCAGAACGCACACTCGGTCATCGCCGTTGCGGGCGATCCCCGTCCACTGCCCGTCGCCGGGATCGCCTTGATCCGGCCAAGGCGGGCCCGGCCGTCGGGTTGTGGGGGTGATAGGCGCCGCCTCGCATCCTTCGGTTGCCGAGGCGGCGGTCCGTCGTGTGATCATGCGGGCGGAGGACGAACTCAGTCGCCCGCGTCGCTGATGATCAGGTCTCCGGTGTCCGGGTCGGCCGCGACCGTGAATCCGCGACGCCGCAGGATGGTGGTCAGCGCCAGGTGGATCGCCTCGCGGATGCCTGCGTATCGGGTGATGTCGCCATTGGGAAGGTTCGCCGTGCTGATCCAGGACACCAGCACGCCGCGCCCGCTGACACGGTGGATCTGCAGGCCGCCGTCCACGGCGAGGGCGGTGGGGTCGACCACGAACCCCGCCTGGCCCAGGATCACCCGGACCCTTCGTTCCAGCGTGGTCTGGCCGGTCAGGTCGTCCGGCTCATCGTGCCGGGCCGTGGCCCGGTCTGTGGTGTGATCGGCTTCGCGCAAAGGTCACGCCTCCCTCCGTACGGCTTCGGTTCGGTGCCGCGCTCGCGCTGGAGGCATCGGCCCGCTGAAAGCGGTCGGGCGCGCGCCTGCTCTCCCTTTCACCTCCAATCGCCTCCCTTCGCCTTCCACATCCCCGGCAATAAGGGCCGGAAACACCGGTATGGCCTTTCCGCAGGTTACATCCGGTTTCGCGGAATGCTCCGCGGGCTCCGCGCGAACCGGGCACCTGGCAATAGGCGGCAGGGCAATTCAAGGTCATCATGGAGCGGCGGTGACCGCGCATTCTTGATCGGCGCGGCGAAGATCTCCGCCCTGCTTCGGCCCGGATCATCCGGCGAGCCGCGCGCCCGCCGAAGAGTACCGCCGCAGCCGCCGTTGCGAGCCACCGTAGCGGATAAAGTCGCCATTCCCCCACCAAATACAATTTGGCGCTCGGACGATGACGCGGGCGACCCGCAGAATGTCCGGCTGGTCACCAATGGCCCCTACTATATCCAGATTTACCATGCCGATATGAACGCCATCGCGGAGTTCCAGCAGTACAAGGCCAAAACCATCACAAGCGGAGTATATCCCGGAATGGACAAGCTATCGGCGAGCGCCAAACTACTGGACCAGAAACTGGTCCACCGTAACGGCTTGGTGCAATCACCCCAGGGCCGCTCCCCGCTATTGCGCTGAACCGCGAGCCACCGGCCCCCCAGGCTTTCCAGAGCGGCACCACGAGCCCTTTCCATCGACTCCGCACACCCCCGGCCACGGCCGCCATCGAGCACCCGGAGCCCGTCAGGCGACGCCGGCCATGCACCCCCAGCCCCCCCCGAGC
>NZ_POUA01000211.1 GCF_003236385.1 Spongiactinospora gelatinilytica | reverse complement strand
CCGCCCCGCAACCGGCCGCCGCGGCGCCCGAGGAGGAGTCGGAGGTCGCCGAGGAGCCGCTGCCCGAGCCCGAGGAAGCCGAGGAGGCCGACGACACCGACGACGACGCGGAGACCGACTCCGACGAGCAGGGCGAGGGCGGTGGCCGCCGCAGGCGGCGCAGGCGCGGCGGACGCGGCCGGGGCAAGACCCGCGACCGCGACGAGGCCGACGGAGACGACACCGAGGCGGCCGAGGCCGAGGCGGAGGACCAGCCGGAGGACGAGTCCGAGGAGTCCTCGGGCGGCTCGCGCAGGCGGCGCAGGCGGCGCAGGCGCGGCAGCGAGGAGGGCGCCGAGCCGTCCGCCGACGACCCGCCCAACACCGTGGTCCGCATCCGCGCGCCGCGCGCCGGGCGCGGCGGTTCGGTGAGCACGTCCATCGACCAGGTGCAGAGCGTCCGCGGCTCGACCCGCCTGGAGGCCAAGAAGCAGCGCCGCCGCGAGGGCAGGGAACTGGGCCGCAGGCGTCCGCCGATCATCACCGAGTCGGAGTTCCTGGCCCGCCGCGAGTCGGTGGAGCGGGTCATGGTCGTGCGCCGCACCGGCGGCCGGACCCAGATCGCCGTCCTTGAGGACGGCGTGCTCGTCGAGCACTACGTGGACCGCGAGGCCGGTCAGTCCTACGTCGGCAACGTCTACCTGGGCAAGGTCCAGAACGTGCTGCCCTCGATGGAGGCCGCCTTCGTCGACATCGGCAAGGGCAGGAACGCCGTCCTGTACGCGGGCGAGGTCAACTTCGACACCGCCGGGCTGGAGGGCCAGCCCAAGCGGATCGAGGCCGCGCTGAAGTCCGGGCAGTCGGTGCTGGTGCAGGTCACCAAGGACCCGATGGGCCACAAGGGCGCCCGGCTGACCAGCCAGATCAGCCTGCCCGGCCGCTACCTGGTCTACGTCCCCGAGGGGTCGATGACCGGTATCTCGCGCAAGCTGCCCGACAAGGAGCGGTCGCGCCTCAAGAGCATCCTGAAGAAGGTCACCCCGGAGAACGCGGGCGTGATCGTCAGGACCGCCGCGGAGGGCGCCTCGGAGGAGGAGCTGGACCGCGACGTCGCCAGGCTGTCGGCGCAGTGGGAGAACATCCAGCGCAAGGCCAAGTCCGCCGGGCCGCCCGAGCTGCTGTACTCCGAGCCCGACCTCACCGTCCGCGTGGTCAGGGACGTCTTCAACGAGGACTTCTCCTCGCTGGTGGTCGCCGGTGACGTGTGGGAGACGGTGGACGAGTACGTCCGCTACGTGGCCCCGCACCTCGCCGAGCGGGTGACCCGCTGGCAGGACGACGCCGACGTGTTCGCCGCCTACCGCGTGGACGAGCAGATCGCCAAGGCGCTGGAGCGCAAGGTGTGGCTGCCGAGCGGCGGTTCGCTGGTCATCGACCGCACCGAGGCGATGACCGTGGTGGACGTCAACACCGGCAAGTTCACCGGCCAGGGCGGAAACCTGGAGGAGACGGTCACCCGCAACAACCTGGAGGCGGCCGAGGAGATCGTCCGCCAGCTCCGGCTGCGCGACATCGGCGGCATCATCGTCATCGACTTCATCGACATGGTGCTGGAAAGCAACCGCGACCTGGTGCTGCGGCGGCTGCTGGAGTGCCTGGCGCGCGACCGCACCAAGCACCAGGTGGCCGAGGTCACCTCGCTGGGTCTGGTCCAGATGACCCGCAAGCGGGTCGGCCAGGGGCTGCTCGAGGCGTTCTCCACGCCGTGCGAGTGCTGCAACGGCCGCGGGCTGCACATCTCCGCGGAGCCCGCTCCGGGCGTCCCGGAGCCGCGCGGCACGCAGGGCAAGATGGCGATCGAGAAGGCCGTCGCGGGCAAGCTGTCGAAGAACGGCGAGGGCTCCGCGGTCGCGGCCGGGGACCAGGCGGGCCGTGATACGGTGACCGATGCGCTTGGTGGCGACCGGGCAGATGATGATCAAGCCGCCCAGGGCACGAGCAGGGGGCGGCGACGCACTCGCCGGGCCGCCAAGCAACCCGACTAGCGGCCGGTATCCGGCCGAGGTCGGCCGGTCCGACGTTCCGCCCGGTTCGACCGGGGCTGCCGATATCCGGTACCCTAGTGAACCGGTGCGTCCGCAGACGCGCCCTGTTCGCGCGCCTACCCGGTTCGTCGGTCCAAACAATTGATGGTGACCGGATGCGGGGCGCAGCATCCAGCGAGCACGAAGCAGAAGGGTTCCGCGGTGTACGCGATCGTTCGTTGCGGCGGCAGGCAGCAGAAGGTCTCCGTCGGCGATGTCCTTGAGGTGGACAAGCTCGCCGGCGAGGTCGGTTCCACGGTCTCGCTGCCGACGATCCTCGTCGTCAACGACGGGGACGTGACCACCGAGGCGGGCAAGTTCACGGTCTCGGCCGAGATCCTGGGCGAGACCAAGGGCCCCAAGATCCGCATTTTGAAGTACAAGAACAAGACCGGTTACAAGAAGCGCCAGGGCCACCGCCAGCGGTACACCCAGGTGAAGATCACCGGTATCGACCAGGCCTGAGTTACGGGAGTTTGCGAGATGGCACACAAGAAGGGCGCGTCGTCCACGCGGAACGGCCGTGACTCCAACGCCAAGCGCCTCGGCGTCAAGCGTTTCGGCGGTCAGCTCGTGAAGGCCGGCGAGATCATCGTCCGGCAGCGCGGCACCCACTTCCACCCGGGCGACAACGTCGGCCGCGGTGGCGACGACACGCTGTTCGCGCTGGCCGCCGGGCACGTGGAGTTCGGTCGCAAGCGCGGCAGGCGCGCCGTTAGCATCGTCGTCCCGCCCGCGGAGTAGATCCGCGCCGGTAGACGTTAAATCCGACAGGGGTGGATCGCCATTCGCGGTCCACCCCTGTTCGTGTCTTCACAGACCATGATGGGAAGCAGACAGTGGCCGAGTTCGTAGACCAGGTCGTCCTCCACGTCCGGGCGGGTGACGGCGGGAACGGCTGCGCGTCCGTCCACAGGGAGAAGTTCAAGCCGCTCGGCGGCCCCGACGGCGGCAACGGCGGGCGGGGCGGGGATGTGATCCTGGAGGTCGACGCCAACACCTCCACCCTGCTCGACTACCACCACCGCCCGCACCGCGCCGCCCAGAACGGCCGGCAGGGCGAGGGCTCCAACCGGGACGGCGCGCGCGGCGCGGACCTCGTGCTGCCGGTGCCCAACGGCACCGTGGTGAAGAACGCCGCCACCGGCGAGGTGCTGGTGGACCTGGTCGGCATCGGTACCCGCTACGTGGTGGCGAGCAGCGGGCAGGGCGGCCTCGGCAACGCGGCGCTGGCCTCGACCAAGCGCAAGGCCCCCGGATTCGCGCTGCTCGGCGAGCCGGGCGACCGGCTCGACGTGCTCCTGGAGCTGAAGACCGTCGCCGACGTGGCGCTGGTCGGCTTCCCCAACGCGGGCAAGTCCTCGCTCATCGCGGCACTGTCGGCGGCCCGCCCGAAGATCGCCGATTATCCGTTCACCACGCTGGTCCCCAATCTGGGCGTGGTCACCGCGGGCGACACCGTCTTCACCATCGCCGACGTGCCCGGCCTCATCCCCGGCGCGTCGGAGGGCAAGGGCCTCGGGCACGAGTTCCTGCGGCACGTCGAGCGCTGCTCGACCATCGTGCACGTGCTCGACTGCGCCACCATGGAGCCCGGCAGGGACCCACTGAGCGACTTCGAGGCGATCGAGGCCGAGTTGCACGCGTACGGCGAGCTGTCCGACCGCCCCCGCCTGGTCGTGCTCAACAAGTCCGACGTGCCCGACGGCCGCGAGCTGGCCGAGCTGGTCACGCCGATGCTCAAGGAGCGCGGGCTGCGGGTGTTCACCGTCTCGGCGGCCAGCCGGGAGGGCTTGCGCGAGCTATCCTTCGCGATGGGCGAGATGGTGGCCGCGTTCCGCGCCGCCGCGCCCGTGGAGGAGCCGACCCGCCTGGTCATCAGGCCGCGGCAGCTCGGCGAGGAGGGCTTTTCCGTACGCCGGGTCGGCGAGGACACCTTCCAGGTCACCGGCGAGAAGCCGGAGCGGTGGATCCGCCAGACCGACTTCAACAACGACGAGGCCGTCGGCTACCTGGCCGACCGGCTGGAACGCCTCGGCGTGGAGGAGGCGCTGCGCGATGCGGGCGCCACCGAGGGCGCGGAGGTCGTCATCGGCCCGATGGAGGGCGGCTACGTGTTCGACTGGCGGCCTTCGATCGGCGGCGGCGTGCCGCGGCGTGGTCCGCGCGGCACGGACAGCAGAATCGGATGACAGCGCGACAGGGAAATGGGGACAGCGAGTGAATGATGAGCGCGGGGGGCTGCGTACCGCGTCCCGCCTTGTGGTCAAGGTGGGATCGTCGTCGCTGACGACCCCCCAGGGGATGATCGACGGTGACCGGGTCGACGCGCTCGTCGATGTACTGGCCGCGCGCCGGGCCGGCGGCACGCAGATCGTGCTGGTCTCCTCCGGCGCCATCGCCGCCGGGCTCGGTCCCCTCGGCCTGCCCATCCGTCCCCGCGACCTGGCCACCCAGCAGGCCGCCGCGTCGGTCGGGCAGGGCGTGCTCATCGCCCGCTACACCTCCTCCTTCGCCCGATACGGCCTGCGCGTCGGCCAGGTGCTGCTGACCGCCGACGACATGATGCGCCGCTCCCACCACAGGAACGCCCAGCGCACCTTGGACCGCCTCCTTGAGCTCGGCATCGTGCCGGTGGTCAACGAGAACGACACCGTGGCCACCGACGAGATCAGGTTCGGCGACAACGACCGGCTGGCCGCGCTGGTCACCCACCTGATCCACGCCGACGCCCTGCTGCTGCTGTCCGACGTGGACGCGCTGTACGACGGCGACCCGCGCCGGCCGGGCGGGGCCAACCGGCTGACCGACGTGCGCGGCCCCGCCGACCTCGCGGGCGTGGAGTTGGGCCGGTCCGGCCGGGTGGGCACCGGCGGCATGGTGACCAAGGTCCAGGCCGCGCGGATCGCCACCGGGGCCGGGGTGCCCGTGGTGCTGACCGCCGCCGCGCACGCCGCCCAGGCGCTCGCCGGGGCCGACGTCGGCACCTACTTCCACCCCGACGGCAGGCACCCCGGCACCCGGCTGCTGTGGCTCGCCCACGCGGCCACCGGCCGCGGGCGGCTACACCTCGACCACGGCGCGGTGGAGGCCGTCGTGGGCCGGCGCATGTCGCTGCTGCCCGCAGGGGTGACCGCGGTGGAGGGCGACTTCAGCGCGGGCGACCCGGTCGACCTGTGCGGCCCGCACGGCGACGCGGTGGCCCGCGGGCTGGTCAACTTCGACGCCGCGGAGATCCCCGGCCTGCTCGGCCGGTCCACCAGGGAGCTGGCCGGCTCGCTGGGGCCCGAGTACGAGCGCGAGCTGATCCACCGCGATGACATCGTCCTGCTTGAGCCTGATCTTTCTGGAGCGTCCCATGTCTGATGCAGCCGAGTTCCGCGCGGTGGCCACGGCCGCCAGGGAGGCGAGCGCCGAGCTGGCGCCGTTGCCCAGGGCGGTGAAGGACGCCGCGCTGCGGGCCATCGCGGACGCGCTGGTGGCGCGGTCCGCGGAGCTGGTCGAGGCCAACGCCGCCGACGTGGCGCGGGCCCGTGAAGGCGGCCTGTCGGAGGCCATGATCGACCGGCTCCGGCTCGACCCGGAGCGGATCGAGAAGATCGCGCAGGCCGTGCTGGAGATCGCGGACCTTCCTGACCCGGTCGGCGAGGTGGTGCGCGGCGGCACGCTGCCCAACGGGCTGGAGCTGCGCCAGGTCCGGGTGCCGCTGGGCGTGGTCGGCATCATCTACGAGGGCCGCCCCAACGTCACGGTGGACGCCGCCGCGCTGTGCCTGAAGAGCGGCAACGCCACGCTGCTGCGCGGCTCGTCCAGCGCCTACTCCTCCAACGTGGCACTGGTCGGCGTGATGCGCGACGCGCTGGCCGGGACCGGCGTGCCCGCCGACGCGGTGCGGCTCGTGCCGGGCCTGACCCGCGAGTCGGTCAAGCACCTGATGCGCGCCCGCGGCCTGGTGGACGTACTGATCCCGCGCGGTGGCGCGTCGCTGATCAACTCGGTGGTGGAGGAGTCCACCGTGCCGGTGATCGAGACCGGGGTGGGCAACTGCCACGTTTACGTCGATGCCGACGCCGACGTGGCGCTGGCCGTGGAGATCCTGCTCAACGCCAAGGCCCAGCGCCCCTCGGTGTGCAACGCGGCCGAGACGGTGCTGGTACACGCCGACGTGGCGGCGGAGTTCCTGCCCCGGGCGCTGGCCGCGCTGGCCGAGGCGGGGGTGACCGTGCACGGCGACGAGCGGGTGGCCGCCCACGGCTCCGTGGTCGCCGCGACCGAGGACGACTACTACACCGAATACCTTTCGCTCGACCTGGCCGCCGCCGTGGTCGATTCGCTGGAGGACGCGGTGACGCACATCAGGAAGTACGGCTCGGCGCACACCGAGGCGATCGTCACGCGCTCGCAGCGGGCGGCCCGCCGGTTCGTGGCGCTGGTCGACTCGGCGGCGGTGGCGGTCAACGCCTCCACGCGGTTCACCGACGGCGGGGAGTTCGGCTTCGGCGCGGAGATCGGCATCTCCACCCAGAAGCTGCACGCCCGCGGCCCGATGGGGCTGCCCGAACTCACCTCCACCAAGTGGATTTACGTCGGCGACGGGCATCTTCGCACCTCGGCGGGCACGGTGATCGCGCCTGTAGCGGATTGAGATCGGTGTGTCGCTCTAGGTAATCGGCCTGTTATGGCGTTTACTAGGAGTCATGGAGCTTGTCGTCGTATTTGACCCGACCGGCCGTACCGGCCTTCCCCGCGAAGGGGGGTGGCGGCCATGAGGCGATGGCTTTACGACATCGCGGCGCTGATCGCCCGGCTGATCGTGGGCGTCATCTTCATGGCGCACGGCCTGCAGAAGATCCGAGCGGGTGGGGTGGGGCCCACGGCGGCGGGCTTCGCCGAGATGGGGATTCCGATGCCGCAGGTCGCGGCCGGGCTCACCATGGCGGTGGAGCTGATCGGCGGGGCACTGCTGATCCTCGGGCTGATCACGCCGCTGGCCGCGCTCCTGCTGGCCGTGGTCTGCGCGGCCGCGGCGATCTTCGTGCACGCGCGCAACGGCATCTTCATCTCCGACGGCGGGTTCGAGCTGGTCGGCGGGCTGGGGTCGGCCGCGCTGCTGCTCGCGGCGGGCGGCGGGCCCAAGGCGGTGACACCGCCCATCTGGCGGACCAGGCCGACGACGTCGAGCGCGGCGGCCCGCCGAAGGCCGAGCCGGGGTCACTGGACGAGTGGCCCGCGACCGCGCGGCAGAGCTCGACCGGCCGCCATGCCGCACCTGCGGCGCCGGAGGAGCCGGGCGGGCGGCGCGGCGAAGGTGAGTCCGGCTCTCGTTGAAGTACATTGTGCCCATTTTCCGCGTACGGCGCGCCGTACGGCCTATCAGGGCGAGGCTGCACTAGGGTGTGGGCCCTGAGAATGCGCCGGGCGAGGAGGGAGCGTGGGCAAGCTCGGCCGGGTCGGGCCGTACACCCTGCTGGAGCGGCTCGGCCGAGGGGCCATGGGCGAGGTCTACCTCGCGAGCACCCGGCGCGGTGATCGTGTCGCCGTGAAGCTGCTGCGCGATTCGCCGGACTACGACGCGGAGGCCAGGTTACGGCTGGATCGCGAGGTTCGCGCGCTCCGCCGGGTCGAGAGCCCCTACGTCGCCCGCGTGCTCGACGCCGACCTGCGGGCCCGGCGGCCCTATCTGGTGATGGAGCACATCGACGGCGAGACGCTGCTGGAGCGGGTGCGCAGGGACGGGCCGTTCGAGCAGGGCGAGCTGGTCGAGCTGGCGCTGCGGATGACGACGGCGCTGGCCATCATCCACGCCGCGGGCGTGGTCCACCGCGACATGAAGCCCGGCAACGTGCTGATCGGCCCGGAGGGGCCGATCCTGATCGACTTCGGCATCGCCCAGCTCGTGGACGCCACCCGGCTCACCATGACCGGCACCTTCCTCGGCACCCCCGGTTATGCCGCGCCGGAGCTGTTCGCCGACGAGCCGGTCGGCCAGCCCGCCGACGTCTACGCCTGGGCCGCCACCATCGCCTTCGCGGGCACCGGCCGGCCGACCTTCTCCGGCGGCACCGCCGAGGCGCTGATGTACGCGATCCTGAACGGCCAGGCCGACCTGGACGGCGTGCCCGCGGCGCTGCTGCCGCTGATCAAGGCCGCGCTCAACCGCAGCCCGGCCAAACGGCCCACCGCCGCGCTGCTCGCCGACCGCCTGAGCAGGCTGGCCAAGGCGACGCGCGTGCTCGGCGCGGAGGAGGGCGGCGCGGACGCGGCCGGGCCGCCGGTGGCGGACGAGGTGGCCGCCGTCGCCGCGGACGCGGCCGAGGGGGCGCCCGGGGCCAAGCGGGGCGCGGCCAGAGCGGCCTCGGCGCGGCCGCCGCGCCGGGGGGAGGCCGAGCAGGCGCCCGGGGCCGAGGAGGGCGTGCCGGGCGGCGGCAGACGCAGGGCCGCCGCCGCGGCGGCGGAGGCCCGCGGCAAGGAAGCGGAGGCGGCCAAGGGGCCCGTCCGGGGCAGGGCGAGCGCCGCCGAGCCGCACGATGACATACGGGTCGCCACCGGGCCTCCCGACAAGGCCGAGCGGGGCAGGGCCGCGCCGGAGGGCCGGGCCGCGAAGGCGGGTGTGCAGGTCAGGGCCAGGCGGGCGGTGCGGCGCGGGAGCACGGGCCCGCTGCCGGCCGGCAACACGGCGTTGCTGGTGCTCGCCGTACTGGCCGCGCCGTGCGTCGTGGCCTCGGTGATCTGGGCGCCCGTCACACCCGTGCTCACCGCCGGCTTTGTGGTGTTGGTCCGCACCATCTGGCTCGGGCACTGGTCGGTGCGCAAACGCAGATCGGCTCCGGCCCGGCGGATCCTGCGGGTGGTGTCCTTCCCGCTCGCGCTGGCCGTCTCGGCGTTGAGCGCGGCGGTGTGGCCTGGAGTGCCCGCCGCGGGCGCGGCGGGCCTGACGTTGTGGGCGGTGGCCGGCGGTCACCTGGGGCCGGTCTGGTGGGAGGAGCCGGTGCCGGTGACCGTCGCCGGGGTCGTCTTCGCCGTCGTGTGCGGGGCGATCATCGGCCGGGAGATCGAGCGGGTCGGTCCGGCGCTGCCGGAACTGCGGAGGGAGGGGTTGCGCGCGCTGGCCGTACTGGGCGGGTTCGTCGCGCTGTGCGCGGCGACCGTGCGCGTCATATCCCTCCTGCTCTGACCGCCTCGACCCGCCCGACGCTCAGCCGTCCCGGCGCGCGAAGCGGTTGAAGATGCGCTCGCCCGCGTGTACCGCACCCTCGGCGACGTCGCGCAGCACGCCGATGAAGGGGTCCTGCGACTGCGACCACGACTCGCGGTAGGAACGCGCGGCGGCCTTGACCTCTTCGGAGATCTTGGCGTTGGCGTCGTCCTCCCGGCGCGGGTACTCGCCGCCGAGAATCCGCTCGTACTCGCCGCTGCGCCGCCACTTGTCCAACTCGGCGACCCTGACCACCGCGAACGGGTGGGTGGTGCCGAGCAGGTTGAGGACCTTGAGGAAGCCGTCGCGGACGTCGCCGCCCGTGTCGTACTCCCTGGCCTGGTCGAGGAACGCCTCGACGTTCATCTCGTGCAGGCGCGATCCGCCGGCCAGCTTCATCAGCGCGCGCAGCGCGGCCTCGGGGTCCTGGCCGCAGAGCAGACCGCCACGGTCGGCGGAGAGCTCGGACTTGCGGTACCACTCCTCAAGGCCGGCCACGATCGCCCGCAGCCCGATGTAGCCGAGCGGGATCCACGCCACCCGGGTGGCCAGGCGGGTGAGGATGTCGAGCATGGTCCGGTAGACGGCGTGGCCGGACAGGATGTGCGCGGTCTCGTGGCCGATGACGAACCGCTGCTCCTCCTCGTCCATGAGGTTGAGCAGGCCGGTGGTGACGACGATGAACGGGTCGTCGAAGCCGATCGCCTTGGCGTTGACACTGGGGTCCTGCTGGACATAGACCTCCGGGATGCGGCGCAGGTCGAGGATGTAGGCGGCGTCCCGGCCCATGTCGTGGAGCGCGCGGAACTGTGTTTCGCTGGTGCGGACCGCCGAGGCGAGATAGATCAGGCGCAACCGGCGCTCACTGATCAGTCCGGACATCTGCTTGAGAACGGTGTCGAACCCGCTCAGCGAACGCAGGGCGACCAGCGCGGACCGGTCGGCGGGGTGTTCGTAGGCGCGGGACGAGATGCCGGCAAGCTGTACTCGGTTTCGATCCGGGGTGGTCGTCATGCCCGGCATGCTACGTCGGCGGCGGGCCCTTCGCGCGTGGTCCCAGGGCGGGGGCGGGTCAAGTCCACCGTATTGAGACGCGTATGGTCCCTTGCATGATGAACGCGCCGAACGGCCAGGGCCATCGGCGGGTGGGGGTCATGGGCGGCACGTTCGATCCCATCCACCACGGCCACCTGGTCGCCGCGAGCGAGGTAGCGCATCACTTCGACCTCGACGAGGTCGTCTTCGTGCCCACCGGCAGGCCGTGGCAGAAGGCGTCCCAGGCGGTCTCCGCCCCCGAGGACCGGTACCTTATGACCGTCATCGCCACCGCGTCCAACCCCCGCTTCTCGGTGAGCCGGGTGGACATCGACCGCCCCGGGCCGACCTTCACGATTGACACGCTGCGCGACATCTGCGGAATATATGGGCCCGACGTAGAGCTGTACTTCATAACGGGAGCCGACGCGCTCGCGCAGATACTTTCCTGGCGAGATGTTGACGAGCTGTTCACCATCGCGCATTTCGTAGGCTGTACCCGGCCGGGTCATGTGTTGCATGATCCAGGTCTCCCGGAGGGGAAGGTCAGTCTGGTGGAGATCCCGGCCCTCGCGATCTCGTCCTCGGAGTGCCGCCAGCGGGTGCGCGACGGGGAGCCCATCTGGTACCTGGTGCCCGACGGGATCGTGCAATACATCAATAAACGCGGCCTGTACCGGGAATCCTCATAGGAGACAGCGCCGACAACAGGAGGTCTGACCCACATCGTGACCGCTACCGAACGAGCCGTCCGGCTCATCGAGGTCGCCGCCGAGGCGGCGGCCGAGAAGCTCGCCGACGACATCCTCGCCTACGACGTGAGCGAGCAGCTCGTCATCACCGACGCCTTCCTGCTCTGCTCCGCGACCAACGATCGCCAGGTCCGTGCCATCGTCGATGAGATCGAAGAGCGCCTGCGCATCGAGGCCGACGCCAAGCCGGTGCGCCGTGAGGGAGAGCGTGAGGGACGCTGGGTCCTGCTCGACTACGTCGACATCGTCGTGCATGTGCAGCACGAGGAAGACCGCACCTTCTACGCCCTGGAGCGGCTGTGGAAGGACTGCCCGCCCATCCCGCTGCCGGAGGGCGTACGGCACGCCGCCGCGCAGCGCAGCCGCGGAGCGGCCACGTGAGCAACCGCCGCATCGTGTGCTGGCGGCATGGCCAGACCCTCTGGAACGTCGAACACCGTTTTCAGGGGCACTCCGACATCGTGCTCGACGAGGTCGGGGTCGCACAGGCGAACAGGGCCGCCGCGCTGCTGGCGGCCCTCCGCCCCTCCATGATCGTCTCCTCCGACCTGAGACGTGCCCACGACACCGCCTCCGCTCTGGGCAGGCTCACCGGCCTTGACCCCTACACCGACAAGGACCTGCGCGAGCGCGGCGGCGGCGAGTGGGAGGGCCTGACCCGCGACGAGATCGCCGCGCGCTGGCCGCAGGAGTTCGCCTCCTGGGACGCCCCGGGCGGCGAGCACGTGGTCGAGGTCGCCGACCGCGTCGCCGCGGCCATGCGCCGCTGGGCCGGCGAACTCGCCCCCGGCGGCCTCCTGGTGGTCGCCTCCCACGGCGCCGCCCTGCGCCTCGGCATCGCCCGGCTCCTCGGCCTCCCCGAGGAACTGTGGTCCGCCCTCGGCGGCCTGGGCAACTGCTCCTGGTCGGTGCTGGAAGAGGGCCGCAAGGGCTGGCGCCTGCTCGAACACAACGCGGGCACCCTCCCCGAGCCCGTCTACAGCGACGACATCCCCGAAGCCGCCGAAGACCGCCCCTGAACCGCCGTACGGCCCGCGCCGGCCCCCACCCCGGCCCGGGCCGCACCGCGCCCATCCGCGCGATTATGCGTAGGACCCGCCGTACCGGTATGCTTCCCGAGCATCGAAACGCAAGGGGCTATGGCGCAGTTGGTAGCGCGCCTCCATGGCATGGAGGAGGTCTGGGGTTCGAATCCCCATAGCTCCACCCTTGGATTCGCCACTCGTCTTCGTGGCCGCCCACCATGAGGCCGATATGCAGGCTGGAGTGGCTGACCCCGGCCGCCTCCAGTTCGGCGGGCTCCAGGCCGCGCAGGCGGGCGGCCAACCGGCCCGCGGCGGGCCTGGCGAGCAGCGCGCATACCGATGCGACCGCGAGCAGGAGCGCGGTCATGCTCACCTTGATCCGGTCATCGGAACGGGGTGGGCTTGTTTTCTCATGGACCGGGGCGACCGCCTGATCGATCAGGCAGGCGACCTCTTTCCACACCGACCGCTCCAGCCACACCTCGGCGTCCAGGGACACGCGCTGGACCTTGGCCTCGGCGAGACGCCGGATGATGTCCGCCCGGTCCAGCCGCGCGCCGCTTGCCGGGTCGTAGCGGAGAGCCGCCGGGGCCTTCCCCTGCTCCCGGCCGGCCGCTCGTCCGCGACCTCCGTGGCGGACATGGAGACGCCGATGAGCAGCGACACGGTGCGGATCCGGAGCGGGGTGGCGAGCGTCCGCAGCGGTACCAGGCCGCTCTCCTCTTCCGAGACATGTTGGGATATCAGCTCTTGGGAATGGCCGGAGGGCGGCTCAAGGAAGTAGGTGTGGCCGCCGTTCGGGAGGTCGAATTCGGCCCGCCGCAGGCCGTAGGAGATCACGTGGTCCTTGGGCGAGTCCGCGGTCAGCAAGGCGCCGGTGAAGAGGAGGTCGAGTGCGCGCAGCGGGGTGTTGCCCGGCCGGTGGTCGCCGGACTCCGGGTGGTCGCGGATGAGCGCGTGGCCGCGGCCGTGCCGGGACCCGATCAGGCCGAGGCTCCGGCGTGGCTCAGGCGTCGCCTTGGTCACCCGTCGGCCAGGTCACCGGCAGCGTGGCGGGGGAGCGGTGGATGAGGG
>NZ_POUA01000210.1 GCF_003236385.1 Spongiactinospora gelatinilytica | reverse complement strand
CCGTACGGGGGTGCTGGTGCCGCCGGGGGACGTGGCGGCGTTCGCCGCCGCGCTGGCGGACCTGATGGGGTCGGCGGGCGAGCGGCGGCGGCTGGGTGCCGCCGCCCGCGCCCACGCGGAGTCCTTCCGGCTGGACCAGGTGCTCGACGGGTGGGAGGCGCTGCTCGCGCACCTCGCCCGTTGACGCAAAGCCCGTGCCGGCCCCCGGCGTTCCCCCAAAATCGCGCCGGGGACAAGGACGTCTACTTGGCGGCCAGCTCCGGCGAGCCGGTGCGCTGCCGGGGCAGTCCGGCCAGGGCGAGCTGCCCGGTGGTGAGCTGCGCGCCGATCGGGTTCGGCTCGCGCATCCGGACGAACCGGTCGAAGGTCTTCTTCTTCATCCGGGACAGCTTGCGCCGCGCGGCCACCCGCTCGTAGGCGGCGAGCCGTCCCATCGACGCCTTCTCCGCCCCGGACAGCTCATATCCGTAGGCGGTGAGGCGGTCGGCCAGCACCGTCTCGCACAGCGAGATCTCCCACGGCTCCAGCCGGTGCCGCCAGCTTCCCGAACGCGAGGTGGTGACCTCGCCGTGGGTGCGCGAGTGCCACGTCTTGCGCTCCGGCACCGCCACGTCGGCGATCAGGTGCGGCCGGCACATCGCGGGGTCGAAGTCCTCTCCGACGAACTCGCACACGCCCGCGAGCTCGGTCGCCGGGTCCTCGATGAGGTGTTCGTACTGGAGCTCGTAGTAGCTGCCCTCGGGCATCCGGTGCGCGCCGTGCCGGGCGAAGTCGATGGCCTCGGCCCAGCCGGACATCGCGCTGTAGACGTTGCCCTTGTACCAGGGCATCTCCTTCAGCGAGGCCACGCAGTCGCGGCCGTCCCTGATCAGGTGGACGAACTGCGCGTCGGGAAAGAGGCGCAGCAGCACCTCGATGTTCTGGAAGTAGGACGGCCGCTTGTCGCCCCACCGGGGCTTGCCGAACCGGCCGGCGTAGGCGCGCAGCACGATGCCGAGCGCGGAGCCGAGCGTGCCGGGGCCGTCCACGATCTGCCTGGTCACCTCCTCGCCGTCGAGCCCGAGCTCGTAGAAGCGGGTCTGGCGGCGGCTGACGACCCAGTGGGCGAGCTTGCGCCGCCGGTCGGGGTCGCGCAGGTCGCCGAAGGTGAGTCTGCGGTGGTAGGCGGCCATCATGAACCGCGTCTCCGGCGGGATCGCGATGTTGGCGTGCGAGTGCATCATGAGCTGGAGCATCGTGGTGCCCGAGCGCGGGCAGCCGATGATGAAGATCGGCCGGTCCGGCCGGGCGGGCTGTGGCTGCATCGAAGTGAATCCCCCGTGTGAAGAACTGTTGAACCTGGATCGGTTCAGCCGAGCGGCGTGCCGACCCGGCGTTGTTCGCGGGCCGCCCGCCGTTCGGCCTTCTCGGCCTTGACGGCCAGGCGGCGCATCGTCCGTTTGAAGTCGCGGGTGGACATCCAGAGCTTGTAGACCAGGGCGCTCTCGAAGAGCATCAGCAGGCCCCCGGCCACCGCCACCACGTACGGCACCGCCCCCGGCCCGAGCAGCGGCCCCACGACGAACACCGCCATCTGGTACTCGATCCCGCTGAACAGGTGGGTGCGGATGCGGCGGGCGAGGAGCATGTCCCTGGCCCGGAGGTACCTGGGGAACCGGGACCGGAAGCCGGACTGCAGCCCCTCCTTGGCCCGTTGCCGCAGTTCGACGCCGTACTCCTCGTGCTCTTCCGGCTCCTCCCCCGGCCTTTCCGCCGGCTCCTCCCCCGGCTTTTCCGCCGAGGCGGACTCTCCGGCGGCGGCCATGGCCGCGACCAGGCGTTCCCGCATCGCCCTGCGGACCTTGGCCATGTGCGGCCCGTTGAGGTACCGGAACAGGTCGAAGGCGATGATCACCGCCGCCAGGTAGGCGGCCTCGACCCTGCCGGTCTGCCGGTAGAGGCCGTACGACAGCGCGAACGAGCACATCACCAGGCGGACCTGGTCCAGGCTGAAGTCCAGCCAGAGCCCGAACGTCGTGCCGTTGCCCTTCAGCCGGGCCAGCTTGCCGTCCACGCAGTCGGCGATGAACCCCAGGTGGAAGAACAGCGCGCCGAGGGCCAGGAACCCCCATTCCCCCACGCTGAAGCAGAGCGCGGCACAGACGCCGAGCACGAACGCCAGCCCGGTCACCTGGTTCGGCGTGATCGACGTACGGCCCGCCGCCCAGCGCACCAGACGGCAGGCGATCGGATCCACCAACAACACGGTCCACCAGGCGTCGCGTGCCTTGCATGCGGCACGCACATCCGCGAGCGAGTACGTCGTCATGACAGACAGCATGATGAGATCGGGCGTTGCGTCACTGGAGCCTAGCCACCTCGGGAAACTGTCCTGGCCGAGTCTTTACCGGCCTCTTGGGCAGCACCCCCCGCTTCAAGGCGGACTCTCCGGATACGGCACGGACCCGCCGGACGGCTCTCCTCCACCGCCAAGGGCGCGTCCGGGTCGCCGTCCCTGGCCATCAGGCGGACCTTGCGGACCCGCCCGCGCCGCCGCAGGCCGCCGGGCACGACGACCTCGACGTGCAGCCGCCAGGGACCCTCGCCGTCGGCCAGCGCGGCCGGGTTCACCTCGGCGGAGAACCGCCCGCCGGGTTCGGTGGCGTAGTCGATCGGGATCTGGGCCTTGGTGCCGATCTCCACCAGCCACAGCCGCAGGTCGGTGCGGGAGTTCTCGACGGGGGTGATGTAGGCGAACCCGTCCAGGCGCAGCCGGCCGTCGCGGTATTCGACGCGTTCGACGCGTGCCCGCAGCGCGATCTCCTCGGTCACGTCGAAGACGTCGGGCGGCAGTTTGCGGGTGCGGTCGCCGAAGTAGGGGTAGGCGGCGTACCAGCGGTGGCTCCTTCGGCCCCGGCGCACGACGTGGGCCTGGGCGGTGCGGCCCTCGTGGCGGGCCCGGCGTACCTCGGCGAGTTCGTCCACCATCCGCCGGCGCAGCAGGTGCAGTTCCAGCCGGCGTACGGCGGGCAGCTCCCGCACCGCCTCCTCGCGCAGACCGCCGGCGAACGGCGCGGCCAGGTCCAGCAGCCGGGCCCGCGCGTCGGGGTCCTCGGCGGCGGTGACGGCGGCGGCGACGATGCCGAGGTCCCAGGTGGCGATCATGCCGTCCAGCGCGGGGCGCAGGCCGGGCGCGTGCTCGTCCAGGAACTCCTGGACGGCGTGCAGCGCGGCGACGCGCTGGGCGACGTTGGCCGGCTCCGAGCGGCGCTGGGTGATCGAACCACCGCCCAGCTCGCGCTCCCGCCACAGGTAGACGACGTCGGGCAGCAGGTCCACCCGGGAGGCGTGGACGTGCGCCGCGATGGCCACGGGCGCGTCCTCGTACAGCCCGGCGGAGAACGCCAGGCCGTGCTCGGTCCAGAACGAGCGGCGGTAGACCTTGTTCCAGACGGTACGGTCCCGCATCAAGCCCTGATATCTGGTGATGTGGGTACGCTGCCGGATACGCCGGAACAATCGGGCGTGCAACGGTGAGGGCGCCTCGCCCTCCGGGGTGATCCGCCGCACGCCCCCGCACGCGATGTCCGAGCCGGTGGCCTCCAGGCTGTCCACCAGCGCCCGGTAGGCGTCCGGGGGCACGACGTCGTCGGCGTCGGCGAAGGCCAGGTACCTGCCGGTGGCCAGGCCGATGCCGAGGTTTCGCGCCGGGCCCGGCCCCTGGTTGGCGCAGCGGACGAGGGTGAACCGGGAATCCCTGGCCGCGTATCCCTTGGCGATCGCGTCGCATCCGTCGAGCGAGCCGTCGTCCACCATGACGACCTCGATGGAGGTCAGGCTCTGGGCCGCCAGGGACGCCAGGCACTCCTCAAGATAGTCCGCCACGTCGTGGAACGGCACGATGACACTGAGCAATGGTTCCATGGCTGCCACGATGCCGTCGGCTGCCGTTGGTCGCCGCGCTCACTACCGGGCGCTGACCTCTACTTTGCGCAAGCCTTTGCCGGTCGTCACCGACCGTTCTCGCTACGCTCTGTCATAGATCCGTTGCGAAAGGTGAGCGATCATGTTGAGAGCGGCCGAGGAGCGCGACCTGGAGACCGTGCGCCGGTGGCGCAACCACCCGCTGGTGCGGGAGGCCAGCTTCACCACCCACGAGATCCTGCCCGCCGAGCACGCCCGCTGGTGGGCCGGGGTGCGCGACGACCCGACCCGCCGGGTGCTGATCTACGGCGACGACCCGCCGAGGGGGGTGGTGACCTTCAGCGGGCTGGGCGGGTTCGACCGTTCGGCGAGCTGGGGGTTCTACCTGGACCTCGCGGGCCTGGAGCAGGACGGCGGGCTGCTGCGCGCGTGGGTGGGGATCGAGCGGGCGGCCCTCGGCCACGCCTTCGGCGTGCTCGGCCTGCTCATCCTGCACGGCGAGGTGCTGGCCGCCAACGCGGCGGTACGCGAGCTGCACCGGAGGTTCGGCTTCACCGAGACCTCCGTCTACCACCGCGAGATCGACGGCGTGTCCCGCGAGGTCGTCGCGATCCGCCTGGACCGGGAGGACGCGCGATGAAGATGGCCGGCCGGCCGATCGACGCCGAGCACCCGCCGTTCGTGGTGGCGGAGATGTCCGGCAACCACAACGGCGACCTGGACCGCGCGCTGGCCATCGTGGACGCGGTGGCCGAGGCGGGGGCGCACGCCGTGAAGCTCCAGACCTACCGCCCCGACACCATCACCGTCGACTGCGACCTGCCCGCCTTCCGCATCGGCGAGGGGCACGAGCTGTGGGGCGGGCAGACCCTCTACCGGCTCTATGAGGGCGCGCACACGCCGTGGGAGTGGCACGAGCCGATCTTCCGGCGGGCCAGGGAACGCGGGCTGATCGCGTTCTCCTCGCCCTTCGACGCCACGGCGGTGGATCTGCTGGAGTCGCTGGACACGGCGGCCTACAAGATCGCCTCATCGGAGATCGTCGATCTGCCGCTGATCGAGCGGTGCGCGGCCACCGGCCGGCCGCTGATCATCTCGACCGGCATGGCGAGCGCGGGCGAGATCGACGCGGCGGTGACGGCGGCGCGCGGCGCGGGCTGCGCCGAGCCCGCCGTACTCGGCTGCACGGCCTCCTACCCGGCCCCGCCCGAGCACAGCGACCTGCGCGCGCTGCCGCTGCTGCGCGACCTGACCGGGGCGGTGGTCGGGCTGTCGGACCACACGCCGGGCATCGGCGCGGCGGTGGCGGCGGTGGCGCTCGGGGCGTGCCTGATCGAAAAGCACGTCACGCTGTCGCGGTCCGACGGCGGGGTGGACGCGGCGTTCTCGCTGGAGCCGGGCGAGCTGGCCGCGCTGGTGGCCGAGAGCGAGCGGGCCTGGCGGGCGCTCGGCCGGGCGCGCATCGGGCCGCGGCCCAGCGAGCGGGAGGGGCTGCGCTTCCGGCGTTCGCTGTACGTGGTGGCCGACGTGAGCGCGGGCGAGCCGGTCACCGACCGAAACGTGCGGTCCATCCGCCCGGCGGGCGGCCTGCCCCCGCACGCGATCCCGCTGGTGATCGGCCGCACGTTCACCCGCGACGCCCCCGCGGGCACCCCCCTGACCTGGGACCTCGTGTGAGCGGTCAGCGGATGCGGGCGAGGGCGTCGGCGACGCGTTCGCGGCCGAGGCCGTCCACGACGCGCCGGCCACGCCTGGCGTACCGGGCGCGCCTGGCGGGCTCGGCCAGCAGCTCGCGCAGCGCGGGCACCGCCGAGTACGGGTCGTTGCCCGCGCCGAGGCCCGCGGCCAGGCCGCGTTTGGTGACCCCGTGGTAGCCGAGCAACTGGTTGTCGCGCACCCAGGTGAGCGCGGTGGGCACGCCCAGGTAGAGCAGCTCCCACACGGTCGTGCCGGCCGCGGTGATGACCAGGTCGGCCTGCGCCATCAGCCGGGGCAGCTCGTCGGTCGGCGGCAGCACCGAGATCGGCAGGCCGGGCGGCGGCACGACCGTCTCCGGGGCGATCACCGTGGCCGAGAACGGCACGCCGGTCGCGGCCAGCGCGTCCAGCCAGCCCATCGTCACGCCGGTGGCGTCGGTGCCGCCGAAGAAGCACAGCACGTGCGGGATGCCCCCGGCGGGCACCGACCGGTGTCTGCGCACCTCATCGCGCAGCAGCACGTATCGGGTGCCGGCCAGCACGGGCAGCCCGGCGTGCCGGTCTTCCGCGCCGAGGTTCTGGTCGAGGTAGAGGTCGGCGGACTGCCCCCGGGTGTCGCCGTCGATGATCGCCAGCACCGGGATGCCCGCCCGGCGCAGCGCCATCCCGGTCTCCGGGGCGAGGTCGTAGGAGTCGAGCACGACCGCGTCGAGATCGAGGCACGCGGCCTGCGAGCCCAGGGCCTCCGCTCCCGGCCTGGCCGGGAGCAGCGGCAGGCCGCGGCGTTCGAGCTGGGCGGCGGCCCAGGGCAGGCCGCCCACATCGCCGAGGAACAGCACTTCGGTGCCGCGGGCCGACAGCTCCTCGGCCAGCGCCACGCAGCGCACCAGGTGCCCGACGCCGACCCCCGGGCCGGCGTCGCAGCGCACGCCCACCCGCCCGTTCACGCCTCCTGCAACGCCTTCTGCCGCACATGGGCGTTGATCCGGGCGATCTCCGGCCGGTCGCGCAGCCAGCGCACCAGCGCGCCGACCGGCGTCGGGGTGTCGCCGGTGTGCCCGGCGACCGCCTCGATGAGCCGCCAGTCGTCCTCGGTGTCGAGGGTGACCCGCAGGTCGGCGGCCGGCGGCGGGTAGCTCAGGCCGAGCACCTTGAAGCGCTCGGGGTGGGTGTAGACGTAGGAGGTGACGTGCGCGCGGTGGTGGCCTTCGGCAAGTTCGTCGGCCGCCTCGAACGCGGCGCGCCCGACGATCTCCACGTCGGTGCCGCGCGGCAGCGTGCCGCACAGGCCGGTGCCGAGGTAGTCGAGCCCGGGCACCGCCCGGTAGACACGCGCGGCCTCGGCGATCAGGCCCGGGTCGAGCAGCGGGCAGTCGGCGGTGAACCTCATCACCGCCCCGGCCGGCCGCCGTTCGCGCAACACGCCCGCGAACCTGCCGAGGACGTCATCGACGGGCCCGCGGTGGCAGGGCGCGCCGAGCCGCGCGCACTCCGCCGCCACGGCGTCGTCGGCGGGCTCGGTCGTGGTGGCCACCACGAGGTCGTCGAGGACGCCCGACGAGCGCGCCGCCCTGACCACCCAACCGAGCACCGACCGCCCGGAAAGCTCCCGCAGGACCTTGCCGGGGAGCCGGGTGGACCCCATACGAGCTTGGACGATCCCGATAATACGCACCGTTGCCCCATTCCCCCGTGTGACAGTGAGTGCCTATCCGGTCGCGCTATGCTACCGGCTCGACCGGACCAGAGCATCCGGCTGTCCGCAAAACAGGGGCTGCAAAACACGGGCTTCAGAACACGGGGGAAGCAAGACGTGAGCGTTCTGACGGGATCATCGATCCTGATCACAGGGGGGACAGGCTCGTTCGGCAAGGAGTTCATCCGCTACGCCCTGGCCCGCCTCGCGCCCCGCCGCCTGGTGGTCTTCTCCAGGGACGAGCTGAAACAGTACGAGGCCCGTCAGCGGTTCGGCGACGACGAGCGGCTGCGCTGGTTCATCGGCGACGTGCGCGACCGGGATCGGCTGCTGCGCGCCATGCACGGCATCGACCACGTGGTCCACGCCGCCGCGCTCAAGCAGGTCGACACGGCCGAGTACAACCCGTTCGAGTACGTCCGCACCAACGTGGGCGGCTCCCAGAACGTCGTGGAGGCCGCGATCGACGCGGGGGTGCGCAAGGTCGTGTCGCTGTCCACCGACAAGGCGTCCAGCCCGATCAACCTCTACGGCGCGACCAAGCTGGTCGCCGACAAGCTGTTCGTCTCGGCCAACCACTACGCCGCCGGGCACCCCACGCGATTCGCCGTGGTCCGTTACGGCAACGTGGTCGGCAGCCGGGGTTCGGTCGTGCCGTTCTTCCAGCGGCTGGCCAGGGAGGGCGGCAGCATCCCGCTCACCGACAAGCGGATGACCCGGTTCTGGATCACCCTGCCGCAGGCGGTGCGGTTCGTCGTGGAGTCCTTCGACATGATGCAGGGCGGCGAGCTGTACGTGCCCCGCATCCCCAGCATGCGGCTCACCGACCTGGCCGAGGCGCTGGCCCCGGACAGCCCGACCTACGAGATCGGCATCCGGCCGGGCGAGAAGCTGCACGAGGAGATGATCGCCCCCGACGACGGCCGCCGCACGCTGCGCCTGGCCGACCGCTACGTGGTGCTGCCGACCATCGCGACCTGGGGATACGTGCCGCCGCAGGCGGGCGAGACGCTGCCGGAGGGCTTTTCCTACCGCTCCGACGGCAACGACCAATGGCTGACGGTCGCCCAGTTGCGCGAGATGGTCGCGGCGGGGTCGTGATGCTCCCCTACGGCAGGCAGTCCATCGACGGCGACGACGTACGGGCCGTCTGCGAGGTGCTGAACGGCGACTGGCTGACCACCGGGCCGCAGGTGGCCGCGTTCGAGGCCGAGCTGGCCCGGTGGACCGGCGGGGTGCCGTGCGTGAGCGTCACCTCCGGTACGGCGGCGCTGCACACCGCCTACGTCGCGGCCGGGCTCGGGCCTGGCGATGAGGTGGTGACCTCGCCGCTGACGTTCGTGGCCACCTCCGCCATCGCGACCCTCCTCGGGGCCGAGGTGGTGTTCGCCGACGTCGAACCGGACACCGCGAACCTCGACCCGGCCGCCGCGCACGCCGCGACGACCGCCCGGACCAAGGTCGTCACCGCGGTCGACTACGCCGGCCACCCGGCCGACTACGACGCCCTGCGCAAGGTCACCGACGCGGCGGGGGCGCTGCTGGTGGCCGACGCGGCTCACGCGATCGGCTCGCGCTACCGCGACCGCCCGGTGGGGTCGCTGGCCGACCTCACCACGTTCTCGTTCTTCCCGACCAAGACGGTGACGACGGCCGAGGGCGGCGCGGTGGCCGCCACCGACCCGCGCAGGCTGGAGGCCGCCGCCCGGTTCCGCAACCACGGGCTGGTGCGTGACCGGGCGCTGCTGCGCCACCCCGACGAGGGCGGCTGGCACCAGGAGGTCGTGACGTTCGGGCTCAACTACCGGCTGCCCGACGTGCTGTGCGCGCTCGGGGTGAACCAGCTTCGCCGGCTGCCGGCCTTCCGGGCGCGCCGCGCCGCTCTGGCGGCCCGGTACGACGCCGCGCTCGGCGGGCTGGACGGGCTGGCGATCCCGGCGCGCCGGGCGTACGCCGACCCGGCCTGGCACCTCTACCCGGTGCGGGTGCGCGGCGGGCGCAGGCGCGAGGTGTACGACCGGATGCGCGCGGCGGGCATCGGCGTGCAGGTCAACTACATCCCGGCCTACTGGCACCCGGCCTACGAAGACCTCGGCTACCGGCGCGGGATGTGCCCGCACGCCGAGGCGTACTACGCTGAGCAGCTCTCGCTGCCGCTGTATCCCGGCCTGACCGACGCCGACCAGGACCGCGTGCTGGCGGAGCTGCTGGCGATCCTAACGTGACCTGCGCCGCCGCAGCCTGCGGCGCAGCGGCTTGGGCAGCAGCATCCGCAGCAGCCTGCGGTGCAGCGGCCGGCGCCGCTTGCGCCGCGCCTTGCCGGTGTTCCAGCGCGGGGCCACCGGCCCCGGGTCGGCGGGCTCGGCGGGCAGCGGGAGGGTCTGCTCCCGCTCCTCCTCCTCGGCGGGCTCGGGCACCTGCTCGGGCTCGGGCCTGCGGTCCAGGTGGACCACGGTACGGCCGGCCACCTGCTCGGCGTGCGAGGCCCACTCGTCGGCGCGGCCCCCCAGCCAGCGGGTCAGCTCCTCCTGCACCGCCCCGGCGTCCCCCCAGGTGCCGTAGAACTTCTGCGGGGTCAGGCAGATCGGCCGCAGGCCGTGGGCGGTGACGGCCTCCCAGACGGCGGCGGCGATACCGGGCGCGCCCTCGAAGCGGTAGTCGTCCACCGCCACGATGCCCTCGGGCAGCAACAGCTTGCGGGCCGCGGCGAGATCGTCACGGACGTCCTCGTACGCGCGGGAGGCGGCCAGGTGGGCGAACCTGCACGAGTCGGGCTCGACGTGGTCCAGGATAACGGCGGCCGGTCCCTGCACGATCTCCGGCAGCCGATGGTGGAAGGCCAGGTAGTTGGCCTCGAATCCGTCGCGCAGCGCTTCCGGCTCGAACGGGTCGCACACCACGAACCGCTCCTCCTCGCGGCGGTGGCGGCCGATCAGGATGGCGCTGCGGCCCTGGCCCGCGCCCAGCTCCACCAGGTGGCCGGGGGTGAAGAAGCGGCCCTGGTAGCCGAGCAGCCAGTCGAAGACGCGCATGTCGGTCTCGGTGAGCCGACCGGGTACGTTTTCCAGCGTCCAGGGCGCCGCGGGCAGTGCGGTCATCGCTGATCGATCCTTTCTCTGAGAACAAGGTTGCAGTTGCCGGACCGCGTCACCACGAACCGGCGGCGGTCGGCCTCCCCCTCGACGTGCTCGGCGGAGTCGAAGGCGAGCGGCACGGTCCGGGCGTCGCGGTGGCGCAGCGCGAACCGCCAGGCCGGGCCCGCGCCGATGCCGGTCAGCGGGATGTCGGCGGTGAACCGGCACATCCCGGCCCGCACCCGGCCCACCTCGGCGGGGAAGGCGACCTCCTTGCCGCCCGTGGCGTCGTCCTGGGGCAGCAGGGCGACCTCGGCGCGCGGCGGCACGTCCGCGCGGACCCAGCCGGAGATGGTCAGCCCGGCCCTGCCGGGGACGCAGCGGGTCACCGCCGCCCCGGCGCAGCGGACGCGCAGCCGCAGGCGGCGGTGGTTGCCGACGCACGGGATGATCCACAGGCCCGCGCCGAGCCGCAGCGGGCCCTTGCCGAAGACCGGGTCGGAGGCGGGGGCGGTGAGCCCGGCGGACAGGGTCAGGCCGTGGCCCTCAAGTTCGGCGCGGATCTGCCAGGCGCCCTCGGCCTTGAGGCCGTCGGCGAGCGGCAGGGCGCGGCCGAGGTCCAGGTCGAAGCCGATCCCCTCGGCGTCGGCGGTGATGCCCGCGGCCTCGGCGTACTCCCGCGCGCCGGGCGCGAGCCGCCATTGCCCGAGCGGTACGGCCCGCCCGTCGCGCCCGCCCTGGCGCAGCGCCAGCTTCAGCCTGGCCCCCGCCAGGTCGTCGAGCGCCGCGCCGGGCAGCCAGATCCGGCCGTGGGCGCGCAGCCCGCCCGCCTGGAAGGACAGCCGTTCCACGCTGCCGCGCAGCCGAAGCTCACCGGTGACGTCGTGGGTGTCGGCGGGCAACCGGCGGTCGCCGCGCAGCGGGTAGTCGGCGTACCAGCGGCGGCGGGTCATCCCGCCCGGCCGTACCCGGACCTCTGTGGCCGCCTCCCGCTCCGCGAAGGCGAGCGCCGAGCGGAGCTCGGGGATCATCCTGCGGTGCAGCAGCCGCAGCCGCAGCCGGGTCAGCGCGGGCACGGCCCGCCAGGTGGTCTCGTCCACGCCGTCCAGGTAGCCGCAGGCCAGGTCGAGCAGCCGGTCCCGGTCGGGCCCGGTGAGCAGGGCGGCGGCCTCGGCGGCGACCAGCAGGTCGATCTCCATGGACTCGGCGTCCAGCGGCGGCTTCAGCTCAGGCGCGTGCTCGGCGAGGAACGTGGCGGTCTCGGCGACCGACAGCAGTCGGTCGCGGACGTTGTCCGGTTCCAGGCGGCGCTGCGTGATCGAGCCGCCGCCGTCCTCGCGTTCGCGCCAGTGGTAGACGGGCTCGGCGTGTACGTCCACCCGGCCGGCGAGCACATGCGCGGGGATCATCACGGGCTGGTCCTCGTACATCCTGGCCGGGAACGACAGCCCGCGGGCGTCCCAGAACGCGCGGCGGAAGACCTTGTTCCAGGCCATCCGGTCGCGGACCAGCCCGGGGTGCTCGGTGATGTGCGTGCGCGGCAGGGTCCGGGCGAACGCCTCGCGGTGCGCCCAGGACTGCGTCAGCCGGCCGTCCTTGAGCCGCCGCACGTTGCCGCAGGCCAGGTCGGAGCCGGTGCGTTCCAGTGAGCCGACGAGCAGGTCGTAGGCGCCGGGCGGCACCACGTCGTCGCTGTCGGCGAAGGCCAGGTAGCGGCCGGTGGCGGCGGCCGCCCCCGTGTCGCGGGCCGGGCCGAGCCCGGCGTTGGGCCGGGTCAGCATCCGAAACCGCGGGTCGCGGGCCGCCCAGGCGGCGGCCACCCCGGCGCTGCCGTCGGCGGAGCCGTCGTCCACGCAGATCACCTCCAGGTCGGTGAGGGTCTGCGCGGCGATCGAGGCCAGGCAGGCGTCGATGTACTTCTCGACGTTGTAGAACGGGACGACGACGGACAAGAGCGGCACGTCGATACTCCTCCTCAGCCTCGCCTCACCAGGCGGGCACCGGTTCGCAGCGGCCAGGTGACGCCTCGGACGGCGCGGTGCGCGAAGGTCTTGCGCAGGGCGGCCACCTTCTTCCTGGTCCTGCGCAGCTTGCGGCGCATCCGGCGCAGTTCGCGCTCGCGGCCGGTCAGCTTGACCTCCAGCCGGTCGATCCTGGCCTGCGCGGCGGTCAGCGTCTCGCGCATCCGCTCGCGGGCGGCCAGCACCTCCCGGTAGGTCTCGGGCGGGCCGCCGGACGGGCCGCCGGTGCCGAGTGTGCGGGCGATGTCGGCGTCCAGCGCCCTGGCCTCGGCCAGGTCTTCGGCGTCGTACGGCAGGGCGCACAGCGCGAGCAGGGTGCCGGTGAGCCGTTCGGCGTCGAGGTCCCAGGGCCAGGGGTGATGGTGGCCGCCGGACAGCAGCCCGTCGGCGAACCGCCACACCAGCCGGGTCAACGCCACCGGGACCGGCACCGGGCCGGCCAGCGACCAGCTCGGGTCGATCCGGTGGACGCGGTCGCCGTCCCAGGTCAGGTCGTCGGTGGTGACGAAGGCCAGGTCGCCGGGGAGCATGCCGTGCTCGGCGCGCGCGGCCAGCTCCCCGGTCACGGCGCGCAGCGTCCGGCGTACCTGCTTGACGTCGTCAAAGGCACAGGCCGCGCGCAGCACCTCGGTCAACGGGCTCCCCGGCGGCAACGGCCCGTCCAGCGCGGCGGGATCACGCCGCACCCGCTCCAGCCCGACCGCCGCGTCCGCCGGCAACCCCCGCCGCCACCAGATGCCGAGGTCCGGGTCATGGGTCAGCTCACAGACCCTGATCCACGGCTCCTCGCACACCGTGTCCTCCACCAGCACGGCGGGCGCGGGCTCAAGGCCCCCGGTGGGTCCGGGGGTTTCGGG
>NZ_POUA01000020.1 GCF_003236385.1 Spongiactinospora gelatinilytica | reverse complement strand
AGATGTGGATAAGAGACAGTCCTACGAGCGGCGGGAGGACTTCGCGGAGGTGGCCCGCAAGAACGTCGAGAAGTTCTACGGCGGGCCGGTGGAGCAGTGGCGGCTGGTGGTGGGCGACTTCGTGACCGCGCTCGACGAGAGCGACGTCGACCGCGTGGTGCTCGACATGCTGGCCCCCTGGGAGTGCGTGGACGCCGCGGCCAAGTCCCTCACCCCCGGCGGGGTGATCTGCTGTTACGTCGCCACGACCACTCAGCTCTCGCGTACTGTCGAAAGCATCAGGGACCACGGGAGTTTCACCGAGCCGCATTCGTGGGAGACCCTGATCCGCGACTGGCATGTCGAGGGGCTCGCGGTGCGGCCCGACCACAGGATGGTCGGGCACACGGGGTTCGTCGTCACCGCCCGCCGCATGGCGGAGGGGGTCACCGCCCCGCCCCGCCGCAGACGTCCGGCGAAGGGAGCGTATGGCGACGAGGCGACCGCCCGCTGATGGTGACGATTCAGCCACAGCGGTGAAACGCCCACGACACGGGAACAGATCGCCGTGTTCGTATGCTGCCACTACTAAAGGCATCCATTGGGGATTAATCACCAAGCACCGGTTGTAACTAGACGAACACTGCCCGGCCAGGTTACGGAAAGCCGTTAGATAGGTAGGGTCTTCAGTAGTCGCCCTCGACTGGGAAGGAGGTGACGGGCGTGGCAGCTCGCGACGACGCCGAAGCTCGGGCCGCCCAGCGCGAACGGGAGGTCGCCGACCTCACAACACAGGTCTCCTTCCTCCAGGAAGAGATCACCGCGTTGCGGCGCAAGCTTGCGGAGTCTCCCCGTCAGACAAGGGTCTTGGAAGAGCGCCTGCATGAGGCACAGGCGAATCTGGCCGCGGTCACCGGCCAGAACGAACGCCTTGTGGCCACCCTCAAGGAGGCCAGGGACCAGATTGTCGCCCTGAAGGAGGAAGTCGACAGGCTGGCGCAGCCGCCCTCGGGATTCGGCGTCTTCCTCTCCGCGCGGGAGGACGGCACGCTGGAGGTGTTCACCGGTGGGCGCAAGCTCCGCGTCAACGCCAGCCCGGCCGTCGATGTGGCCTCGCTGCGGCGCGGCCAGGAGGTCATGCTGAACGAGGCGCTCAACGTCGTCGAAGCCCTGGGCTACGAGACGGTGGGCGAGATCGTGATGCTGAAGGAGTTGCTCGAGGACGGCGAG
The DNA here is from genome assembly GCF_003236385.1 of Spongiactinospora gelatinilytica. Classification (GTDB taxonomy): domain Bacteria; phylum Actinomycetota; class Actinomycetes; order Streptosporangiales; family Streptosporangiaceae; genus Spongiactinospora; species Spongiactinospora gelatinilytica. Next base: position 40,290 of record NZ_POUA01000020.1, on the reverse strand, counting down.
CGGGCGTTGGTGATCTCGCACGCCGACGAAGAACGCGTGGTCCGTCTTGCCGAGTCCCTCAAGGACCAGCCCGTCAGAGCGGGCGACTCGCTCCTGCTCGAACCCCGGTCCGGCTATGTGTACGAGCGGATACCGAAGTCCGAGGTCGAGGAGCTTGTGCTGGAGGAGGTCCCGGACATCTCCTACGAGGAGATCGGCGGCCTGACCCGGCAGATCGAGCAGATCAGGGACGCCATCGAGCTGCCCTACCTGCACGCCGACCTGTTCCGTGAGCACGAGTTGCGCCCGCCCAAGGGCGTGCTGCTGTACGGCCCTCCAGGTTGCGGCAAGACGCTCATCGCCAAGGCGGTCGCCAACTCCCTGGCCAAGCAGGTGGCGGAGAAGACCGGCCAGTCGGGCAAGAGCTTCTTCCTCAACATCAAGGGCCCTGAGCTGCTCAACAAGTACGTCGGTGAGACCGAGCGGCATATCCGCCTGGTCTTCCAGCGGGCCAGGGAGAAGGCGTCGGAGGGCACTCCGGTCATCGTGTTCTTCGACGAGATGGACTCCATCTTCCGCACCCGCGGGTCCGGCGTCTCCTCCGACGTGGAGAACACCATCGTGCCGCAGCTCCTGTCGGAGATCGACGGCGTCGAGGGCCTGGAGAACGTCATCGTGATCGGCGCCTCCAACCGCGAGGACATGATCGACCCGGCGATCCTGCGGCCCGGCCGGCTGGACGTCAAGATCAAGATCGAGCGGCCGGACGCCGAGGCGGCCAAGGACATCTTCTCCAAGTACATCACCACCACGCTTCCGCTGTCCGACGACGATCTGGTCGAGCACGGCGCCTCCCGGGCGGCCACCGTGCAGGCGATGATCCAGCGGGTCGTGGAGCGGATGTACTCCGAGAGCGAGGAGAACCGCTTCCTGGAGGTCACCTACGCCAACGGTGACAAGGAGGTCCTCTACTTCAAGGACTTCAACTCCGGCGCCATGATCCAGAACATCGTCGACCGCGGCAAGAAGATGGCGATCAAGGAGTTCCTGGAGACCGGCCGCAAGGGCATGCGGGTCGCGCACCTGCTCGCCGCCTGCGTGGACGAGTTCTCCGAGAACGAGGATCTCCCCAACACCACCAACCCCGACGACTGGGCCCGCATCTCCGGCAAGAAGGGCGAGCGGATCGTCTACATCCGCACGCTCGTCTCCGGCAAGCAGGGCACCGAGGCGGGGCGTTCCATCGACACGGTTCCCAACACCGGCCAGTACCTCTGACCTGACACGAGGCGGCGCGGGCCCGAGCGGCCCGCGCCGCCTCGTGCCGTCAGGCGGGGCCCATGTGACGGATGCGACCGCTGAAAGCCCTGTGAATTAAGGGGAACCGGTCGTCGATCTAGATCGTCCAAGGGGCGTGCGTGCAGACATCGGTGCGGACCCCCGGTGACCGGGCGGGTTCAGGGGCCCGGCACGGTGCGCGTGCCGGCGCAGCGGACGGGCGCCCGTAAGGGCGCCTCGGCGGGGCCGGCGCCGGGCCGGGAGCGGGTGACCGGCCGCATCGCCGAACTCGACCTGCTGCGGTTCCTGGCCGCGTTGGCCGTGGTCGCCTTCCACTACCTGGTCGCCTTCGCCTCGATCTGGGGGGAACGGCCGAGCACGCTGTTCCCCGGCACCGCGTCCGTCGCCGGGCTCGGCATCCTGGGCGTGGAGCTGTTCTTCATCATCAGCGGTTTTGTGATCTTGATGACCGTGTGGGGCCGGGGGATCGGCGGCTTCGCCCGCTCCCGGCTGGTCCGGCTGTTCCCGGCCTACTGGGTGAGCGTGCTGGCCGTCGCGGGCGTCTACGGGTACACCAAGGCGACCGCGCTGGACCCGCGCCTGTCGGTGGGGGAGTACGCGGTCAACCTCACGATGTTGCAGCGCGCGTTCGGGGTCACCGACGCCAACGGGGTCTACTGGTCGCTGTGGGTGGAGCTGCGGTTCTATCTGCTCATCGGCGTCCTGGTGCTGGCCGGGGTGACCCTGGGCCGGTGCCTGGCGTTCATGGGCGTGTGGCTGGCCGCGGCCGTCGCCGCCACCTTCGTCGAGCTGGGGCCGCTCACCGAGGCGGCGGACCTCGTCGTGATGCCGAAGTACGCGCCGTACTTCATCACCGGCATGGCCCTGTTCCTCATCCGCCGCTTCGGGTCGTCGATCCCGCTGTGGGGGTTCGTGGCCGCCGGGTTCGCGCTGGCGCTGCGCTCGGCGACGCAGCGGGTGGCCGGGCGCGTGGAGGCCGCCGGCTTTTCGGCGATGCCGGTGGAGGACTGGATGGTCATCGCCGCCATCGCGTTCATGTACGCCGTGATGGCCGCCGTCGCGCTCGGCGCGCTGTCCCGGCTCACCTGGGGCGGCCTGACCACGCTGGGCGGCCTGACCTACCCGCTGTACCTGTTCCACACCCCGGTTGCGGTGGTGCTCGTCCCGGGGCTGCGCGACACGCTGCCCCCGTGGGCGGTGGCCTCCGCCGCGACGCTGGCCGCCATCGCGCTGTCCTACGCCGTCTACACCCTGGTCGAGCGGCCCGCGCAACGGCTGTTCCGGCCGCGGGCCCGGGGCAGGCGCGGCGGGGGGCGGCGCGCGACGGCGTAAAGTCGGCCTGCGGACCCGGCAAAAGGCATCTGTGCCATAACCGTCTGCCCGCAGCCGATGGTGAAGGGTCTAGGCTCGGGGATATATACGGCGGAACCACTGTCCCGACGAACAGAGGATGCGCATGACGGTACGGCGGGTGATGGGCATCGAGACCGAGTACGGGATTTCCGTGCCCGGCCAGCCGGGGGCCAACGCGATGGTGACCTCTTCGCAGGTCGTCAACGCCTACCTGGCGGCCTCGGCGGCTCGGGCACGCCGCGCACGATGGGACTTCGAGGAGGAGAACCCACTGCGCGACGCCCGGGGTTTCGACCTGGCCCGGGAGGTCGCCGACCCCAGCCAGCTCACGGACGAGGACCTGGGCCTGGCCAACGTGATCCTGACCAACGGCGCACGGCTCTACGTGGACCACGCCCATCCGGAATACTCCACGCCAGAGTGCACCAACCCCCGTGCGGCCGTCATCTGGGACAAGGCAGGCGAGCGGGTGATGCTGGACGCGGCACTCCGGGCGTCGGCCATTCCCTCCAACGCCCCCATCCAGCTCTACAAGAACAACACCGACAACAAGGGCGCCTCCTACGGCTGCCACGAGAACTACCTGATGCGGCGGGCCACGCCGTTCGCCGACATCGTCAGGCACCTGACGCCGTTCTTCGTGTCCCGTCAGGTGGTGACCGGCGCGGGACGGGTCGGCATCGGCCAGGACTCCCGCGGCGAGGGCTTCCAGATCAGCCAGCGCGCCGACTTCTTCGAGGTGGAGGTGGGGCTGGAGACGACGCTCAAGCGGCCCATCATCAACACCCGTGACGAGCCGCACGCCGACCCGGAGAAGTACCGGCGGCTGCACGTCATCATCGGCGACGCCAACATGTCGGAGATCTCGACCTACCTCAAGCTGGGGTCCACGGCACTGGTGCTCGCCATGATCGAAGACGGGTTCCTCACCCGCGACTTCGCGGTGGAGAACCCGGTGGCCGCACTGCGGGCGGTCTCCCACGACCCGAGCTGCCGCTATGAGATACCGCTGCGCGACGGGCGCAGGCTGACCGCCGTCCAGCTCCAGATGGAATACCTGGAGCAGGCCAGGAAGTACGCCGAAGAGCGCAGTGGCAACGGCGTGGACGAGATCACCAAGGACGTCCTCGACCGCTGGGAGTCGGTGCTGACCCGGCTGGCCGAAGACCCGATGCAGCTCTCCAGGGAGCTGGACTGGGTGGCCAAGCTGGAGCTGCTGGAGGGCTACCGCAGCCGCGACGGGCTGCCCTGGAGCCATCCGCGGCTCCAGCTCGTCGATCTCCAGTACTCCGACATCCGCACCGAGCGCGGCCTGTACAACCGGCTGGTGGCGCGCGGGCGGATGCAGCGGCTGGTGACCGAGGCCGACGTGGAGCGGGCGGTGGAGCAGCCGCCCAACGACACCCGGGCCTATTTCCGCGGGCGCTGCCTGCGGCAGTACAGCGAGGCGGTGGCCGCCGCCTCCTGGGACTCGGTCATCTTCGACATCCCCGGCCGCGATTCGCTGCAGCGGGTGCCCACCTTGGAGCCGCTGCGCGGCACCAAGGCCCATGTGGGCGAGCTGTTCGACCGCTGCCGCACGGCCGCCGACCTGGTGGCCGCGCTCACCGGCGACAACTGACCGGCGCAGGCTTGAGCCGTACGGCCCGGCGGCGGGCCGTACGGCGATCCGGTCCGCGGCCCGCCACGCTGATCTACTTTGTAAAGGCGCCGGGCCGTCAGAGCAGCCCGACGCCCAGCGTCAGCGCGCCCACCCCGAGGCCCGCCCCGCCGGCCACGGTGAGCCAGAGCAGCCCGTTGGGCTTGGTGTCGCGCGGCCGTGCCACCGACAGGAAGAAGCCCGGCGGCATCAGGATCGGGGCCGCCGCGATCAGTACGCGCACCAGCGTCCGCATGCCGTCCGACAGGTCCGCCTGGTCCACGTAGAGCATCGCCACCAGCACGCCCGCATGCGCGTGCCCGGCCCGCCAGAGGCTCCGCCTGGTCGGATTATCCAGATAGCCGGGTATGTTGCGAGTGAGGTGAGCCAGAAGTGACATGCCGCCGAAGGCGACCGCCGGAACGGTGATCAACAGCACTCCGGCCGTGCTGAGCGAGGAGGAGGACATGGCGACTCCCTGATTAGGTAGCTCTGCTATCCAATTATTGGATAGGACGGCTATCTGGTCAAGCGGTGAAGATCGCCCGCCCTCGGGCGCGCAAGATGGTCCACTTCGGGGAAGATATGAACTCAGGTGCGTCCCCTACACGGAGGTAGCGATGGCAACCAGGGACACCGGCGGTCAGAAGCAGACCGGCCGCCGCGAGAACGAGACCGAGGAGGTCGACGCACAGGCGGCCCCCGAAGTCCAGGAGCGCCAGGAGAAGCTCACCGACGACGTCGACGCGATCCTCGACGAGATCGACGAGGTTCTCGAAGAGAACGCCGAGGAATTCATCCGCAGCTACGTCCAAAAGGGTGGGCAGTAGGCAAGCCGGTAGTACATATGTCGTAAAAATCAGTCGCCCGGACCACGGTCTCCTGGTTCGGGCCGGACATATTCAGCACGCCGCCGGGGATGGGTTTCCGCTGCGGGGCCATGGCGGGCGCCAGAGCCTACGTGCAAAGGGCCATGACCTCGTTGCGGGCCGTCTCCAGGCGGTGGGGACCGGCCGGGGCGGGGAGGGCGACGAGGTCGCCTGTGACGACCTGGCGGGTCTGCGGGCCCCACAGGACCAGGCCGTCGCCTCCGGCGATGAGGAAGTCCGCGCCGTGCCGCAGCAGCAGCGGGCCGCCGGGCGTGGTGCTCACCGCCGTGCGCCGGGCGCGGACGCCCGCCACCACCGACGCCGGATCGCCGGGGTCCTCGGCGAGCACCCACGTGGTGGGCGCGCCGAGCTTCTGACCGTCGTGCTCGCTGTGGAAGTCGCTTCCTCCCAGCAGCACCGGATCATCGCGCCAGGCGGCGGCCCACGCCAGCGGCGCCCCCCAGGTGCGGTCCCACCAGCTCCAGTGCCAGATCTCGGCGGCGTGGGCGCCGATGTCCGGAGAGTGCCGCCAGGCGCAGTCGGCGGCCACCGGGTGGTTGATCGACAAGACCCCGCCACCGCCGTCCGCGGCCCGCGCCCAGGTGCCCGGCGGCCGCCTGAAGTCGATCCAGCCGAGGTCGCCGAAGGCGTTGGCGTGACCGAGGTCGGTGGTCACCTCCTGGCCGGGGACCAGTGTCACGCCGCTCGCGCGGGCCGCCGCGGGCAGCTCGCGGTGGTGGCTGACGGTGTTGTGGTCGGTGACGGCGAGGAAGTCCAGTCCGGCGTCGCGGGCGTGCCCGGCCAGCACGGGCACGGTCAGCGCGCCGTCGGAGTGCACGGTGTGCGCGTGCAGGTCGCCCGCCACCCAGGTCAACCCGTCGAGCCGGGGCAGTCCGCGCCGCTCGGCCGCGGGCGGGGGACGCTCGCCCGCCGGCACGGCCGGCCGTGGCGGCTCCTGCGGTGGCGTGTCGTACGCCGTGACGGTGACCTCGTACGGCAGGCCCTCCGCCGGGACCCGGTACAGCCCGAGCAGCACCCGCCAGACGCCAGGCTCCGGTTCTCCGGGCAGATAGCCGGGAGTGGCCCAGTGCGGCCCGATGGTGTACTCCTCGCGCGCCCCGCCCGACCACCCGCGAAACCCGGCCGGCCCGGCACAGCCCAGGTCGATGGTCCCCGCGCCCTTGTCGTAGGACAGGCGGACGGTCAGCGCGCGCACCCACGCCGGCGGCTCGAACGGCACCTCCCGGACCGGGCCGGTCACGCGGTCGTGCAGCGTGTGGCGGCCGTGCAGGCGGATCACTTGTTCCATGGTCATCTGAGGTCATGCCGTCGGCTCGGCGGATGCGGGCGCGGGGGCGACCGGCGCGCCGAGCAGCCGGCCCTCGCGGTAGACCAGGGCGCGGGAGGTGCGCGGCACCGCCCAGGCGGGCGTGCCGAGGGCCGGTTCGCCGCCCTCCTCGGGCACCACCACCTGCACCAGCGGCCCGTCCCCGCCGCCCGCGGGCTCCAGCGTGACGAGCAGCGCGGTGCCCATGTTCTCCACCACGCCCACCCTGCCGGGAAAGCCGTCCTCGCGCGGCTCGAACGACAGGTCGGCGTACTCCGGGCGCACGCCGTACGTCACCGGCTCCCCGTCGGGCAGGCCGCGCGCCGGGCCGGGAGGGGTGAGCCGCGCCCCGGCCACCAGCAGCGCGCCGCCCTCGGCGCGGCCGGGCAGCAGGTTCATCGGCGTGGCGCCGATGAAGGAGGCCACGAAGGTGGTGAGCGGCCGCTGGAAGACCTCGGCGGGGGTGCCCACCTGGGCCAGCCGCCCGCCGGACATTACGGCCACCCGGTCGGCGAGGGCCAGCGCCTCGCCCTGGTCGTGGGTGACGAAGACGGTGGTGACGCTTAGTTCGCGCTGCAGGCGCTTGAGGAAGGTGCGGGCGGTGAGGCGCAGCCGGGCGTCCAGGTTGGACAGCGGCTCGTCGAACAGGAAGGCGCGGGGGCGGCAGGCGATGGCGCGGGCCAGCGCGACGCGCTGTTGCTGGCCGCCGGACAGTTGCGCGGGCCGCCGTTCCAGCAGCCCGGAAAGGCCCAGCCGGTCGGCGGTGGCGGCGGCCCTGGCCCGCCGCTCGGCCCTGCCGACCCGTTTGACGCGCAGCGGGTAGGCGATGTTGGCGGCGACGTCCATGTGCGGGAAGAGGGCGTAGTCCTGGAAGACCATCGCCACGTCGCGGCGGCCGGGCGGCAGCGCCGTGACGTCCCGGCCGCCGATGCCCACCCGCCCGGCGGTGGGCGTCTCCAGCCCGGCGATGGTCCGCAGCAGCGTGGTCTTGCCGCAGCCGGAGGGCCCGAGCAGCGCCAGGAACTCCCCGCCGGCGATCTCCAGATCCAGGTCGTCGATGGCCCGGACCCCGCCGGGGAACTGCTTGACCAGGCCGCGCAGCGAGATCATCGCTTGATCCCTCCGTGGAAGCGGAAGCCGTACCTGCCGCTGACGAAGACGTACATGAGCACGACCGGGAGCGAGTAGACCAGCGAGAAGGCCGACACCAGCGGCAGGTCGGGCTGCCCGCCCTCGGTGTAGAGCGTGTAGAGGATCACCGAGCCGGGGGCCAGCCCGGGGTCCCTGATCAAGATGAACTGCAGCAGGAACCCGCCCCACACGTTGGCCACCGTCCAGACCGCGATGGTGGCGAGCCCGGGGCGGATCAGCGGCACCACGACGTGCCGCAGGATCTGCAGCGGGCTCGCCCCGAACACCCTGGCCGACTCCTCGTAGGAGGCGGGGGTGGCGTCGGTGAAGTCCTTCAGAATGAAGATCGCCGCGGGCAGCAGGCCGCCGGAGACCACCAGGATCACGCCGAGGTGGGTGTCGATCAGGTTGAGCCGGGTGGCCAGCTCGAAGATCGGCACCATCGCGGCGGTCCCGGTGACGATTGAGGACATCAGCAGCAGCAGGTACAGCAGGAGGTCGCGGCCGGGGACCTGGACCCGGGACAGGGCGTAGGCGGCGAGCGCGGCCAGTACCACCACCAGCGCCGCCGCCCCGCCCGCCTGGACGGCGGAGTTGACCAGCGAGCCCACCGCGAACGGGTTGACCAGCAGGGCGCGGAAGTTGGCCAGTGTGAACTCCGGCACCGACACCCGGATCGAGGCGCCCGCGTCGAACGGGGCGGTGGCCAGCCACAGCATGGGCAGCGCGAAGAAGCCGAGCAGGACCGCGACGAAGGCGGTGACACCGAGCCGCGCCAGCACGTGCCGGACCACGCGACGGCCCTCATCGGCGCTCACACCGGCCCCCGGCCGCCCGGCGCCGCCGCTGTGGGGGGCGCGTTCCTGGCCCGCAGCAGGCGCAGGTAGATGAGCGCGAAGACCAGGTTGATCAGCAGGATCAGGAACGACACCGCCGCCCCCGCGCCCAGCCGCCCGCCGTTCAGGGCGATGGCGTAGACGTAGACGGGCAGGATCTCCGAGCGGCCCTCCGGCCCGCCCGCGGTGAGCAGGAACGGCGTGAAGTCGTTGAACGTCCACAGGCTGATCAGCAGCAGGTTGGTCAGCACGTGCCCCTTGATGCGCGGCAGCACCACGTCACCGAGCTGGCAGGCGGTGGAGGCCCCGGCCAGGCGCGCGGTCTCCAGGTGGGAGGGCGGCACGTTCTCCAGGGCGGCGGAGTAGAGCATCATCGAAAAGGCGGTGCCCCGCCAGATGTTGAACACGATGATCGAGAGCATCGGATGGTCGAGCAGCCAGGCCGTGCCCGGAGTGTTCAGCAGCGCGTTCAGGGTGCCGCCGTCGCGGTCCAGCAGGGCGATCCACAAGAACGCCACCACCGAGCCCGGCAGGATCCACGACAGCAACACCAGGCCCTCCACGGCCCGCCGTACGGGGGTCCGCAGGCCGCGGGCCACCCAGGCCACCGCGAAGCCCAGCACGGCCTGCCCGGCGACCGCGGAGCCCAGCACGAACTGCACGGTCAGCCACAGCGAGGAGCCGAACCTCGCGTCGGTGAGCGCGGCGGCGTAGTTGTCCAGGCCGACGAACCGGGGCTCGGCGGCGGCGAGCCCGGTGAGCCGGTAGTCGGTCAGCCCGAGGTAGACCGTCCACAGCGCGGGGAAGACCAGGAAGACCCCGATCAAGACCAGCGCGGGCAGGATGAACGCCATGGCCCTGCCGCGGCCCAGCCCCGCGGCGTCGGTGCCCATCGGTCAGGCCGGGGTGATGGCGGAGGCGCCGACGAGTTCGGTGAGCCTGTGGTGGTAGGCGGCGGCGGCCTCTTCGGGGGAGCGGCCGGAGACGACGGCGGCGGTCGCCTCCTGCAAGGCCGCCGACACCTCGGGGTAGACCGCGAGCGGCGGGCGGTAGGCGGTCACCGGCAGCACCTTCTCCGCGACGAAGGAGAGCATGGGGTCGCGGCCGAGCACCTTGTCGTTGACGTCCGTCCTGGCCGTGACCCGCGCCTCGCCGCCGAGTTCGGCCTCCACGGCGGCGGCGGAGTGCATGAACGACAGCAGCTCCCAGGCCAGCGCCGGATAGCGGGACCTGGGGTTGAGCACGCGGGCCGATCCGCCGGACATGCTGACGAAGTCCTGGCCGCGCAGGCCGGCGCCGGGCCGGGCGGCGGGGATCAGCGCGTAGCCGACGACTCGGTCGCGGTTCTTCATCGGGTTGACCCCGACGACGGGATCGACGACCGAGCGCCAGAAGTAGTCGCCCTCGGCCAGGATGCCGATCTCGCCCTCGGCGAACTCCAGGAACGACTTGTCGCGGCCCTGGGCCTCCTGCTGGATCCTGGGATCGCCCAGACCGCCGGAGTAGACCTCGCGGTAGAAGCCGAGGACGTCCCGCAGCGCCCCGGTGCCGCCGGTCCACTTGCCGCCGGAGTAGATCTCCGTGCCGGTGCCCGCGAGCAGCGGCAGGACGCCCTGCATGGTGGTGGCCTCGCCCATCGCGGTGCCGGCGTTGATCTGCAGCGGGGTGACCCCGGGGAGCCGTTTCAGCGCCCGCGCCGCGTCGATGACCTCCCGCCAGCTCCCCGGCTGCCACTGCGCGGCGAGGCCCGCCCTGGCGAACAGCTCCTTGTTGTAGTAGAGCACCCGGCCGTCGGTGCCGACCGGCAGCGCGTACTTGCGGCCCTCGAAGATCCCGAGCCCCTGTACGGCGGGCGGGATCTGCTTCCAGCCCTCCCAGGTGTCCACCGCCGCCCCGGCCAGTTCGCGCAGCGGCCTGAGGTATCCGGCCTGGGCCAACTCGCCGATCCAGATGCCGTCGATGTCGATCACGTCCGCGCCGCGGCCGGACTTCAGGTCAAGCGCGATCTTGGTCTTGTAGACCTCGTCCTCCACGCCGTTGGGCTGGAACCGGACACGGACGTTCTGGCCCGCGGCCCGCTTGGCGGCCTCGAAGCGGGGGATCACCCAGTTCTTGATCCAGTCGGCGCCCTTGGCGTTCTTCCCGCCGGAGATGGCGTTCTGGGTGATCGTCAGGGTGATCGCGCCGCCGCCCCCGCTCTCACCGCCGCACCCGGCGGCGGTGACCGCCAGCGTCAGGGCGGTGACCAGGGCGCCGAGTGTCGTCGCAGGCCGGCGGGGTAGTCTCACGGGAACCTCCTCGGGGAGGCGCGGAGCCACGGCATATGGGACGTGCAACCACATCGACCATCGCACGCCCGTACCCGGCCGTAAAGCTTCGCGCTGGTGAACGGAGGACGAAGCAACGCGGTTCGCGCTTAGCTGATCGTGGGAAGTGCAAGCAACGGACCAAGATGAGTAGGGTCGCCCTATCGGTTCGTACGTTTGGGAGGGAGTCGCGTGGCATCGCACAGGGACCTGCCCACGGGACTGACGGCCAACCTGTCAGTGGACCCCGGCGGCTTGCCGCTCGCGGAGTTCGCCGGGCCGCGCCAGCGGCGGCGGTTCCACTCCATCGGCTCCGGATCGATCTTCGCCAGGGGATCACTGACGCTCTGCCGCCAGGACGCGCGACTCCGGACGGCCCCACCGCACCGCTGAGCCGGCCCGCGGCAGAGCCTTCGGCCCCCCTGATCAACGGCACTGAACGAGGAGAGGAAAGCCACCGGTGTCCATGCCCTTTGGATACGTCCCGGCAGAACAGCAGATGCGGGACAAGGCCGACTACGCGCGGAAGGGCATCGCGCGGGGCCGCAGCTCGGTCGTGCTCCAGTACGAGCACGGCATCCTGTTCGTCGCGCACAACGCCTCCCAGGCCCTGCACAAGATCAGTGAGATCTACGACCGCATCGGGTTCGCGGCCGTCGGGCGCTACAACGAGTTCGAGTCCCTGCGGCTCGGCGGCATCCGCTACGCCGACATCAACGGCTACACCTTCGACCGGGGCGACGTCACCGCCCGCGGCCTGGTCAACGTCTACGCCCAGAACCTCGGCATGATCTTCACCGACTCGATCAAGCCCTACGAGGTGGAGATCGTGGTGGCCGAGGTCGGGGCCTCGCCCGAGCAGGACCAGATCTACCGGCTGACCTTCGACGGGTCGGTGACGCACGAGCACGGCATGGTGGCGATGGGCGGGCAGGCCGACGCGGTCGCCACCCGGCTGCGCGAGCGCTACCGCGAGGGGCTGTCGCTGCCCGAGGCGCTGCGGGTCGGCGTCGCGGCGCTGACCGAGCCGGACGGCGACCCGCCGCCCACCTCCCAGATCGAGGTGGCGGTGCTGGACCGCAACCGGCCGCACCGCAAGTTCCTGCGGCTGATCGGCCCGAGGCTCAACGCCCTGCTGGCCGAGGGCGCCGCCCCGCCCGCGGGCGAGAGCGCGCAGGCCGAGGGCGAGCCGCCCGCGGCGCCCGGCACGCCCGCTCCGGAGCCCGAGCCGGGCACCTCGAGCCCGCCGACCGGGCCCGGGGAGGGCGATATCGACACCGGATCGGGCGACTGACCGCCCCTCGCGGGGTACATGTACGGCCATGCCGCGTTTCCGCCGTGGAAGGACCGCAGGGCCCGGCACGGCGGAGGCCGGCGACCAAGATCTCGCGCGGTGCCGACGAGGGGACTAGTGTGTGGTGATGGATCGTCGCATCTTCGGTCTGGAGAACGAGTACGGCGTCACCTGCACGTTTCGGGGGCAGCGCCGGCTGTCGCCCGACGAGGTGGCACGGTATCTCTTCCGGCGGGTCGTCTCCTGGGGCCGGTCCAGCAACGTGTTCCTGCGCAACGGCGCCCGCCTGTACCTCGACGTGGGCAGCCACCCCGAGTACGCCACCCCCGAGTGTGACAACGTCGTGGAGCTGGTCACGCACGACAAGGCGGGGGAGCGCATCCTTGAGGGGCTGCTCGTCGACGCCGAGAAGCGGCTGCGCGAAGAAGGCATCGCGGGCGACATCTACCTGTTCAAGAACAACACCGACTCGGCCGGCAACTCCTACGGCTGCCACGAGAACTACCTGGTGGGGCGGCACGGCGAGTTCGGCAGGCTGGCCGACGTGCTGATCCCGTTCCTGGTCACCCGGCAGATCATCTGCGGCGCCGGCAAGGTGCTACAGACCCCGCGCGGAGCGGTCTACTGCGTCTCGCAGCGGGCCGAGCACATCTGGGAGGGCGTGTCCAGCGCCACCACCCGGAGCAGGCCGATCATCAACACCCGCGACGAACCGCACGCCGACGCCGAGCGGTTCCGCCGCCTGCACGTCATCGTCGGCGACTCCAACATGAGCGAGACCACCATGCTGCTCAAGGTCGGCGCGACCGACCTGGTGCTGCGCATGATCGAGGCCGGCACGGTGATGCGCGACCTGTCGCTGGAGAATCCGATCCGGGCGATCCGCGAGGTCTCCCACGACATGACCGGGCGGCGGCGGGTCCGGCTGGCCAACGGGCGCGAGGCGTCCTCGCTGGAGATCCAGCAGGAATACCTCTCCAAGGCGAGGGACTTCGTCGATCGGCGCGGCGGCGACGAGATCGCCCACCGGGTGCTGGAGTTGTGGGAGCGCACCCTGCGCGCGGTGGACACCGGCGATCTGGACCTGGTGTCGCGGGAGATCGACTGGGTGACGAAGTACCAGCTCATCGAGCGCTACCGGAACAAGTACGACCTGCCGCTGTCCTCCCCCCGGGTCGCCCAGCTCGACCTCGCCTACCACGACGTCCACCGCAGGCGCGGCCTGTTCTACCTGCTCCAGCGGCGCGGATCGGTGGAGCGGGTGGCCTCCGACGTGAAGATCTTCGAGGCCAAGTCGGTGCCGCCGCAGACCACCAGGGCGCGGCTGCGCGGCGAGTTCATCCGCAAGGCCCAGGAGAAGCGCCGCGACTTCACGGTGGACTGGGTCCACCTGAAACTCAACGACCAGGCGCAGCGCACGGTGCTGTGCAAGGACCCGTTCCGCAGCGTCGACGAGCGGGTGGACAAGCTGATCGCGGGCATGTGAGGGGAGCCGTGTTGTTTACCCTTCCCGTACAGGCGAGCGGGTAGGGTGACGCGGACAGCCGACTCCTCAGAGGGATACCTATACAATGCGACGCCGCCTGGCCGTACTCGCCGCAGTGCCCCTGTTGTTCGCCGCAGCCTGCGGCTCGGAAGGGGGCGGGTCGGCCACGTCGGCGTCGACCCCTGCGGGGGGCGGCATCACCGTGACGGGTGCCGCCAACGCCAAGCCGACCGTGAAGTTCCCCGCGGGCGCGCCGGCCAAGACCTCCAGCTCCAAGGTGGTCACCGAGGGCCAGGGCGCGCCGGTCAAGATGGGCGACACGGTCGTCACCAACATGACCCTCTACACCTGGGACGGCAAGTCCAACGCCCCGGGCGGGTCCACCTACGACGCCGGCTCCCCGGAGCTGGTGCCGCTGTCGGCGCAGTTGCCCAAGGTGATCCAGGAGGCCTTCGTCGGGTCCAAGCCGGGCGGCCGCTTCTACGCGATCGTGGCCCCCGACAGCTACTCCAAGAAGGATCTGGACCAGGCCAAGGCCCAGGGCGCCGACCTCAGCATGGCGCAGGTCTTCGTGGTGGACGTGATCGGCACGGCCAAGAGCATGGCGGCGCAGGGCGCGGCGGTGAAGCACAAGCTCAAGGGCGTCGATCTGGAGAACCCGGGCGGCGACAAGGCGCCGAAGCTCACCACCAAGACCAAGGAGAAGGCGCCGAAGGAGCTGGTCGCCGAGACGGTGATCAAGGGCGACGGCCCGGCGGTGAAGTCCGGCGAGACCATCATGGTCCAGTACACCGGCAAGATCTGGGGCAGCGACACCGAGTTCGACAGCAGCTGGACCAGGGGCAAGCCGGTGTTCTTCCAGATCGGCACCGGCAAGGTCATCAAGGGCTGGGACCAGGCCCTGGTGGGCGTGCCGGTGGGCAGCCGCGTGCTGCTCAGCATCCCGCCGGACCTCGGCTACGGCAAGAACGGCCAGGGCGACAAGATCAAGGGCGACTCGACCCTCGTCTTCGCCGTTGACGTCCTGGGCGCCTACAACCTGCCCGCCTGACCGGGCTCTGACGCGGGGCGGGCCACCGGCCCACCCCGCGTTCCAGACTCCCTGTGTGGAGGATCTTCAGGCCATCGCGCTGCTCCAGGACGAGGTCCGCCGGGCGCTTTACGACTTCGTGGCGGGCGCCGGGCGCGACGTCGGCCGGGAGGAGGCGGCCCGGGCGACCGGCGTGCAGCGCACCCTGGCCGCCTTCCACCTGGACAAGCGCGATGATGTGCTGTTCGCATGCACCTCGCCGAGCTGAACATCGCGCACATGCGAGCGCCCAAGGAGTCGGCCCTGATGGCCGAGTTCGTCTCCGCGCTCGCGCCGATCCACGCCCTCGCCGACGAGGCGCCGGGCTTCGTGTGGCGCTGAGGGCGGTGAGGAGCCCGACGCCACGGTGATCCACGGCGACCACCTGCTGATCGACTTCTCCGTCTGGGAGAGCCGCGACGCGCTGTGGAACTACGTCTACCGCAGCGCGCACCTGCCGGTGATACAGCGGCGCAGGGAGTGGTTCCACCGCATGTCCACGCCGTACCTGGTCATGTGGTGGATCGAGGAGGGCGTCATCCCGACCCTGGAGGAGGGCCTGGAGAGGCTGGAACGCCTGCGCGCCGAGGGCCCGGGGCCGCAGGCGTTCACCTTCAGGGACTTCTACGAGCCCCCCTCCGCCGCCGTGAGCGTCGCGGCCAGCCGCCCGCCGGCGGCCGAGGTCAGGAAGTAGGCCAGGTCCTCGTCCAGGCCGCGGCCCATGGTCGAGAGCCTGACCGGGGAGGCCGCCAGGGCCTCACGCAGGCCGTCCACCGGCACGCCGACCAGTTCGTGCCGTTCGCCGAGCGCCGCGGCCTGCGCGCTCACCCGCGCCCCGAACGCGCCGGGCAGCTCGGGCACCGCCACCGCGGCCCGGGCCAGCGCGACCCGCCCGTAGGCGGTCAGCGAGTGGTGGGAGACCCCGACGTGGCGCTCCCGGGCGTCGCCCTCGCTGACCCGCAGGGCCGCCACCGGCCGCCCGGACAGCACCGCCGCCGCGTTGACCGCCTCGCCCGCCGACACCCCGGAAAAGCCCCAGCGGGTGCCCGTGCCGAGGTTGCCGGGGCCCTGCGTCACGATCGCCACGTCCGCGCCGAGCACGTGCCGGGCGGCCAGCAGGCCGGTGTGGGTGGTCACCGTCTCCACATCGCCGCCGAACGCCTGCCCGACGGTGACCACGCCGGTCAGCCAGCCCGCCTCGCGCAGCCGGGCGCACGACATGGAAAACCACGCGGGCAGCGCGCCGCCGTCGAGCATCACGTACGCGACCTTGAGCGCGGGCCGCCCGCCGTACCGGTCGTACAGGCCGCACAGGATCGGCGCTAGCGCCGAGTGCAGGTCGGCCACGATCACCGGCATCCCCTCCACGGAGTCGGCCTCGCGCAGCACCTCGTGGTGGGGGGAGTCCTGCTCGTCGGCGCCGAGCACGGTGGCCTGCATCGGGGTGTACCTGGCCTTGACCAGGTGACCGGGCCCCTCGGGATCGGGGGGCAGCCGGTCGGGCACGGCCACCACCATGGCGTAGCCGCCGGTGCCCAGGCCCATCGCCAGGGCCGTCGTGTTGAGCAGGACCGTATCGCCGGGTTGCGGACGCCCGACCAGCGCCGGATAAGCGAGCGCGCGCACCTGTTGTCCAGATAGGCTCACCTGGAGTTCGACGGCGCCGTCCCACTCCCGCTGGATTTCCACCACTTCGCCCTTACGCCATCTGATCACGCCGGAAGGGTAGTGGAAGGCGGCGCCCGCTGACGCGCGCCGACGCCCCCCGGGACGCGGTAGCGTCTCCTGGGAGGAAGGAGGGGACCGATGTCGCGGCGCAAGACCGAGCGCCTGCTCAACCTCGTGATCTGCCTGCTGGCGACTCGCCGTCCGCTGCCCGCGGACCAGATCCGCCAGGTCGTGCCCGGCTACGACCGCGACGGCGACGAGGCGTTCCAGCGCATGTTCGAGCGTGACAAGAACGAGCTGCGCGAGATCGGCATACCCATCGAGGTCCACAAGGACCCGTGGGACGACGAGCCGGGCTATCGCATCGTACGGCAGGCGTACGAGCTGCCGGAGATCACGCTCGCGCCCGACGAGGCCGCCGTGCTCGGCCTGGCGGCGCAGGTGTGGCGGCGGGCCAGCCTGGCCGAGGCCGCGGGCGGGGCCCTGCTGAAGCTCCGCGCCGCCGGGGTGGAGACCCAGGAGAGCGGGATGGACGCGCTGGAGCTGCGCGTGGACACCCGCGACCCGTCCTTCCCCGCGCTGTGGGAGGCCGTGCGCGACCGCCGCGCCGTCCGCTTCGACTACCGCACGGCCGGCAGCGGCGAGGCCCGCACCCGCACGGTCGAGCCGTGGGGCGTGGTCAGCCGCCGCGGGCGCTGGTACATCGTCGGGCACGACCGCGACCGCGACGGCCACCGGGTCTTCCGGCTGAGCCGGATCACCGGCCCGGTCACCCCGCTCGGCCGCCCCGGCGCGGTCCGCGTGCCGCCCGGGGTCGATCTGCGCGAGCTGGTCGGCTACCGCGATGACCAGGCGATGCCCGAGCGCACCGCGCTGCTGCGCCTGCGTCCCGGCACCTGCCAGGGCGTGCGCCACCTCGCCAGGGATGTGCGCCCGGCCGGCGACGGCTGGGACGAGGCCGACGTGGTGTTCGCCGACCCCGAGCGGCTGGCCGGCTGGCTGGCGAGCCTCGGTCCCGACGTCGAGGTCGTGGACCCGCCCGACGCCCGCGACGCCGTCATCCGCCGTCTGAAAGGGGCCATGGCGTGAGCGCGTCGGCCGATCGTCTCCCGCGCCTGCTCGCGCTGGTGCCGTACCTGATGTCGCACCCCGGCGCCCAGGTCGCCGAGGTCGCCAAGATCTTCGCGGTGAGCGAGAAGCAGCTCATCGACGACCTGCAGCTCGTGTGGATGTGCGGGCTGCCCGGGCACACGCCGGGCGACCTCATCGACGTCTCCTGGGACGGCGGCGAGATCCTGATCGACAACGCCGAGACCATCGCCAGGCCGCTGCGGCTGGCCGTGGACGAGGCAAGCGCGCTGCTGGTGGCGCTGCGGATGCTGCTGGAGTTCCCCGAGTTCGCCGAGATGGGCGACCGTGAGGCGCTGGCCCGGGTGATCGCCAAGCTGGAGCGGGCGGCGGGCGAGGCCGCGGCGGCCGTCAGCAGTAAGGTCGCCGTGGAGGTCGACGTGGAGGCCGCGCCCGACGCGCTGGCCGCGGTGCAGGAGGGGCTGCGCGCCCGGCGGCGGCTTTCGCTGCGCTACTACGTGCCCGGCCGCGACGAGGTCACCTGGCGCGAGGTCGATCCCATGCGGCTGGTGTTCGCCGACGGGCGGCCCTATCTGGAGGGCTGGTGCTACCGGGCCGAGGCGGTCCGGCTGTTCCGGCTGGATCGCATGCAGGAGGTCCGGGTGCTCGGCGTGGCCGCCGAGCCGCCCGCGGGGGCCGAGTCACGCGACGTCGCGCAGGGCGTCTTCCGGCCCTCGCCGACCGACGAACTGGTGGAGCTGGAGGTCACGCCCGACGGGCGCTGGGTGGCCGAGTACTACCCGTGCGAGGAGGTCACGGAGCTGGGGGAGGGCCGCCTGCGGGTGGCCCTGCGGGCCCGCGACCAGGGGTGGCTGGTGCGCCTGGCGCTACGGCTCGGCGACACCGGGCGGGTGGTCTCACCGCCCGCGCTGGCCGCCGCGGTACACGAGCGGGCGGGCGCCGCGCTTGCCCTGTACGAACGCGAGCCGGCCCGATGACCTGGATCTTCGCCGGGGTGGGGGTGGCCTTCGCGGGGGTCGCCGTGATCGCCGTGCTGGCGGTGCGGGTGCTGGCCGCGGCGGAGAAACTGCACCGCGAGTTGGACCGCACCAGGGCCCAGCTAACCCCCAAACAGGACATACTTCGACAAAAGATCGACGCTTTGCGGCACCCGGAATGATGTGGCCGCGCCCGCGGCAGCGTACGATCGATGTCAGTGAAAGAACGCCGCTCGGTGTAAAGGATGTGTCATGCCCAACCTGGGACCTACTGAGCTGATCATCATCGCGGTCATCTTGGTGTTGCTGTTCGGTGCCAAGAAGCTTCCTGACGCCGCCCGGTCGATCGGCCGCTCCATGCGCATCTTCAAGTCGGAGACCGCGAAGCTGCGCGAGGACGACGAGACCACCGTGGAGAAGGTCGACTCCCCGGCGCAGCAGCAGCCCGCCCAGCCGCACCCGCAGCAGATCCACCAGGGCGTCGTGCTGACCCCTGAGGAGCAGGCCAAGATCCTCGCCGAGCGCGAGCGGGCCCAGGCCGGCACTCTCAAGGACAAGCTGAGCTGACGGTCCCGGCACCAGGTCGGCTCCGCCCTCGCCTACTTCTCCCCGAGACCAGGACACCCGTATGGCTCTGCTGAAATGGCCCAAGCCCGGCGCCGACGGGCGTGACCCGGAGGGGCGCATGCCCCTGATGGACCATCTGCGCGAGCTGCGCAACCGGCTCGTCGTCGCGGTCCTCGCGGTCATCGTGGGCACCGTGGTGGGGTTCCTCATCTTCGACCCGGTATGGAACTTCCTGAAGGCGCCGTTCTGTGACACGGCCGCCGCACAGCAGTTGCGGCCGGGGGAGTGCAGCCTGGCGGTCGGCGGCATCTTCCAGTCCTTCTTCCTCACCCTGCACGTCTCGGCCATGGTGGGGCTCGTGCTGGCCTCCCCGGTGTGGCTGTACCAGATCTGGGCGTTCGTCACGCCGGGCCTGTACCGCAACGAGCGGCGCTACACGTTCGGCTTCCTGGGCCTGGCCATCCCGCTGTTCCTGGCCGGCGCGGCGCTGGCCTACATCGTCCAGGACACCGCGCTCGGGCTGCTGCTGGGCTTCGCCCCCGACGACACCGTGCCGCTCATCCAGATCGACGAATACCTCAGCTACACCATGATCATGCTGCTGGTGTTCGGCATCTCCTTCGAGCTGCCGCTGCTGATGGTGTTCCTCAACATCATCGGCGTGCTCCCGCACCAGACGGTGAAGAAGCACCGGCGCATGGTCATCTTCCTGATGTTCGTGTTCGGGGCCGTGGCCACGCCCGGCGGCGAGCCGCTGACCATGATGGCGCTGGCGGCGCCCATGGTCCTCCTGTTCATGCTGGCCGAGCTGTTCATGTACCTGCGCGAGAAGCGGCGGCCCGCGGGTGAGGACTATTCGGGTCTCGACGATGACGAGGCATCACCGCTGGACCTCGACGGCTCGGACGACCAGGAGCCGGCGCGCTAGCCGACGTCCGGCATGGCCTGGTTCCGGTCACTTTGAGATCTACTTTGTAAAGGGGTCGGCCGGTTCCGCACCGGACGGACGGACCGGAATCCCGGTATCGGTAGGCTGAACAGCATGACGACGCCAGCGGAGCGGTATGCGGCCTTCCGGGAGAGCATCGCCGACGAAGGCCCCGCGATGAGCTCGTTCCGCGAGTTGTACGACTTCGAGCTGGACGAGTTCCAGATCGACGCGTGCCACGCCCTGGAGGCCGGTGACGGCGTGCTGGTGGCCGCGCCGACCGGCTCGGGCAAGACGGTGGTCGGCGAGTTCGCCGTTCACCTGGGGCTCGAGCAGGGGCGCAAGTGCTTCTACACCACCCCGATCAAGGCGCTGTCCAACCAGAAGTACAACGATCTGGTAAAGCGCTACGGCACCAAGAAGGTCGGCCTGCTGACCGGCGACAACAGCGTCAACGGCGAGGCCCCCATCGTGGTGATGACCACCGAGGTGCTGCGCAACATGCTCTACGCCGGGTCGGCGACGCTGGCCGGGCTGGGCTTCGTGGTGATGGACGAGGTCCACTACCTGGCCGACCGGTTCCGCGGGGCGGTGTGGGAAGAGGTCATCATCCACCTGCCGGAGTCGGTGCGCGTGGTGGCGCTGTCGGCCACGGTGAGCAACGCCGAGGAGTTCGGCGAGTGGCTGGGCGAGGTTCGCGGCGACACCACGGTGATCGTCGATGAGCACCGCCCGGTGCCGCTGTGGCAGCACATGCTGGCCGGCAACCGGTTGCACGACCTGTTCGTCTCCGAGGAGGAGGGCGAGCGGCCCAGGGTCAATCCGGAGCTGCTGCGCATGGCCCGCGAGGAGGGGCGGCTCGGCGGCCCGCCGCGGGGCAGGCGCGGGTACGGCAGGCCGCGCGGGCTCCGCGCGCCGAGTCGGGCCGACGTGGTGGAACGCCTCGACGCCGAAGGGCTGCTGCCCGCGATCACCTTCATCTTCTCGCGGGCCGGTTGCGACGCCGCCGTCATGCAGTGCCTGTATTCCGGGCTGCGGCTGACCACCGAGCGGGAGCGGCACGAGATCCGCCAGATCGTGGACGAGCGCACCGCGCATCTGCCCGACGAAGACCTCGCGGTGCTCGGTTTCCTGGAGTGGCGCGAGTGCCTGGAGCGGGGCCTGGCCGCCCACCACGCGGGCATGCTGCCGACCTTCAAGGAGGTCGTGGAGGAGCTGTTCACCGAGGGCCTGGTCAAGGCGGTGTTCGCCACCGAGACGCTGGCCCTGGGCATCAACATGCCGGCCCGTTCGGTCGTCATCGAAAAGCTCGACAAGTGGAACGGCGAGACCCACGCCGACCTCACCCCCGGCGAGTACACCCAGCTCACCGGGCGGGCCGGGCGGCGGGGCATCGACGTGGAGGGCCACGCGGTGGTGATCTGGCAGCCGGGCAGCGATCCGGTGTCGGTCGCCGGGCTGGCCAGCACCCGCACCTACCCGCTGCGCTCCAGCTTCCGCCCCTCCTACAACATGGCGGTCAACCTGGTCGGGCAGGTCGGCCGGGCGCGGGCGCGCACCCTGCTCGAAGCGTCGTTCGCCCAGTTCCAGGCCGACCGTGCGGTGGTCGGGCTGGCCAAGCAGCTCCGCCGTACCGACGAGGCCCTGGCCGGCTACCAGGACGCGATGACCTGCCACCTGGGCGACTTCACCGAGTACGCGGCGCTGCGCAGGCGGCTGTCGGACCGCGAATCCGACCTCGCCCGCCAGCGCACCGCGACCCGCCGCGCGCACGCGGTCAGGTCGCTGGAGGCGCTGCGGCCGGGCGATGTGATCCGGGTGCCCGCCGGGCGCCGGGCGGGTCTGGCGGTGGTGCTGGACCCCGGGCTCAACCCGCGCGGCGCGGCCGGGCGCGGCGAGGGCCCCTCGCCGCTGGTGCTGACCATCTCCAAGCAGGTCAAGCGGCTGTCGGCGGCCGACTTCCCGGTGCCGGTGGAGCCGGTCGAACGCCTGCGCATCCCAAAGAACTTCAACTCCCGGGCCCCGAGAGACCGCGCCGACCTGGTGGCCACCATGCACGCCAAGCTGGGCGACCGCGACCTCGGCAAGCCGCCGAGGGCCAGGGACCACGCGGTGGAGGACGAAGAGGTCACCGAGCTGCGGCGGCTGATCAGGCAGCACCCCTGCCACGGCTGCGAGGAGCGCGAGGACCACGCCCGCTGGGCCGAGCGCTACTACAAGCAGTTGCGCGAGAGCGAGGGGCTGCGACGCCGGGTGGAGAGCAGGTCCCACGTCATCGCCCGCACCTTCGACCGGGTGTGCGGGGTGCTGGACCAGCTCGGCTACCTCGACGGGGAGACGGTGACGGTGCAGGGCAGGCGGCTGGCCGCCCTCTACACCGAGCTCGACCTGCTCACCGCCGAGTGCCTGCGCTCGGGGCTGTGGGACTCTCTGGACCCGGCCGAGCTGGCGGCGTGCGTGTCGGCGCTGGTCTTCGAGTCGCGCCAGTCGGACGACGCGCGCCGGCCCAAGATCCCGGCGGGGGAGGCCACCGATACGCTGGCGGCCATGGTACGGCTGTGGGGCGACCTTGAGGCCATCGAGGAGACCCACGGGTTGTCGTTCACCCGCGAGCCCGACTTCGGGTTCGCCTGGGCGGCCTTCCGCTGGGCCCGCGGGCACAGCCTGGACGCCGTCCTGACCGACGGCGCGGGCGGCGCGGAGCTGGCGGCGGGCGACTTCGTGCGCTGGATGAAGCAGCTCCTGGACCTGCTCGGCCAGATCGGCGACGCGGCGGCGCCGCACAGCCCGGTCAAGAAGAACGCGTCCAAGGCCATGGACGCCATCCGCCGAGGCGTCGTCGCCTACAGCTCCGTCACCTGACCTCCGCCGCGCGGACCGGGGTCAGGCGGAGGTCTTGGCCAGGGCGTCGAGGAGGCGGTTGAGAGGGCCGTCCAGGCCGTGGCGGTCGGCGAGGGCGACCAGGGCGCGCTTGTCGCGGGGCTCGGCGGGCAGGGTCAGGTCGACGTCGGGCAGCGGGGCGTCGTGCGCGACCTTGACGACGGCGGGGGCGACCCGCAGGTAGTCGCGGGCGGCGGACAGCTTGGTGCGGGCCCCGGCGGGGAAGCCCTCGGTCTGCCCGGAGTCGAGGGCCGCGAGCATCGTGGGCAGGTCGCCGAAACGGGTGATCAGCGCGGCGGCGCTCTTGTCGCCCACCCCGGGCACGCCGGGCAGGCCGTCGCTCGGGTCGCCGCGCAGGGTGGCGAAGTCGGCGTAGGACCGGCCGGGAATGCCGTACTTGGCGGTCACCGCGGCCTCGTCCACGACCTGGAGGTTGCGGATGCCGCGGGCGGTGTAGAGGACGCGGATCTGCCGGGCGTCGTCCACGAGCTGGAACAGGTCGCGGTCGCCGGTGACGATGTCGACGGGGCCCTTTGCGCAGGCCGTGCAGGTGCCGATGATGTCGTCGGCCTCGTAGCCGGGCACGCCGATCCGGGCGATGCCGAGGGCGTCGAGGGTCTCCTCGATGATCGGGACCTGCGGCGCCAGCGCGTCCGGCACGTCTTCCTGGTCGCCCTCGGCGACCCGGTGGGCCTTGTACGACGGCACCGCCGCCACCCGGAACGCCGGCCGCCAGTCGGCGTCCATGCACGCCACCAGCTCGGCGGGGGAGCCGGAGCGGACCAGGGTGGCGATCATGTCGATCAGGCCGCGGACGGCGTTGACCGGCCTGCCGTCCGGAGAGGTGATCGACTCGGGCACGCCGTAGAACGCGCGGAAGTAGAGCGAGGCGGTGTCGAGCAGCATCAGTCCGGGCATGACCCTCATCCTCGCACGGCCTACATTGGACCCGTGACCTCTGATCTGTACCCCGTGTCCCGGCTGGCCGCCGCGCAGGAGGCGACCCGGCGGGCGGGCATCGACGCGCTGCTGCTGACCCCTGGGCCCGACCTTCGCTACATCACCGGTTACGAGGCACTGCCGCTGGAACGGCTGACGTGCCTGGTGGTCCCGGCCGCCGGTGACGCCTTCTTGATGGTGCCCCGGCTGGAACTGCCCGCCGCCGAGCACTCTCCGGCGTCCCGGCTCGGTGTGGAGTTCGTGGCCTGGGAGGAGACCGACGATCCCTTCGCGCAGGTGGCCAAGCGGCTGGGCGGCGGGGTGGCCAGGGTCGGCCTGGCCGACCGGATGTGGGCGATGACCTCGCTGCGCTTCCGCGACGCGCTGCCGGGGGCCGAGCAGGTGCTGGCCTCGTCGGTGCTGCGCGAGATGCGGATGCGCAAGAGCCCGGCCGAGGTGGCGGCGCTGCGCGCGGCGGGCTCGGCCATCGACGCGGTACACGCCCAGGTGCCCGGGTTCCTGCGCCCCGGTCGCACCGAGCGCGAGGTGGGGCGGGACATCGCCGACGCGATCATCGCCGCCGGGCACGCCACGGTCGACTTCGTCATCGTGGCCTCGGGGCCCAACGGCGCGAGCCCGCACCACGAGCTGTCCGACCGGGTCATCCAGGCGGGTGAGCCGGTGGTGGTCGACATCGGCGGCCAGATGCCGAGCGGATACTGCTCCGACTCCACCCGTGTCTACTGCGTGGGCGAGCCGCCCGCCGAGTTCGCCGCCTACTACGAGGTGCTGCGCCAGGCCCAGGAGGCGGCCTGCGCGGCGGTACGTCCGGGCGTGACGTGCGAGGCGATCGACGCCGCGGCCCGCCGGGTGATCGAGGACGCCGGCTACGGCGAGCTGTTCATCCACCGCACCGGTCACGGCATCGGCCTGGAGACCCACGAGGACCCCTACATCGTGGCGGGCAACGCCGAGCCGCTGGCCCCGGGGTTCGCGTTCTCGGTCGAGCCGGGGATCTACCGGTCCGGCGCGCACGGCGCGCGGATCGAGGACATCGTGGTGTGCGGCGAGGACGGCGGCGAGCGCGTCAACCTCCGCCCCCGCGAACTGATGGTGGTGTGAGATGCCGGTCGAGCGGGTGCTGCCCTCCTCCGAGGGCCACGATTTGATCGAGCTGACCAGGGAGATCGCCGCCAAGGAGGTCGCCCCGCGGGCCGCCGTCGAGGAGTCGGCGGGGCGTTTCCCGCGCGAGGTGCTCCGCACGCTCGGCGCCTCGGGGCTGCTCGGCCTGCCCTACCCCGAGGAGTACGGCGGCGCGGCCCAGCCGCAGGAGGTCTACCTCCAGGTGGTCGAGGAGCTGGCGGCGGCGTGGCTGGCGATGGGGCTCGGGGTGTCGGTGCACACGCTGTCGTGCTTCCCGGTGGCCTTCTACGGCGACGCCGGGCAGCGCGAGCGGTTGCTGCCCGGCATGCTCGGCGGTGACCTGCTGGGCGCGTACTGCCTGTCGGAGCCGCAGTCCGGCTCGGACGCGGCGGCGCTGACCACGCGGGCGGTACGCGACTCGGGCGGCTTCGTGGTCAACGGCGTCAAGGCGTGGACCACCCACGGCGGCGTGGCCGACTTCTACACCGTCATGACCCGCACGTCCGACGACGGCGCGCGGGGCATCTCCTGCCTGCACGTACCGGCCGGGACCGGCGGGCTGTCGTTCGGCGCGCCGGAGCGGAAGATGGGCATGCGGTCCTCCCCGACCGCGCAGGTCCGCTTCGATGACGTCCGGGTGCCCGCGGACGCGCTGGTGGGGGCCGAGGGCGAGGGCTTCAAGATCGCCATGGCGGCGCTGGACGGCGGGCGGCTGGGCATCGCCGCGTGCGCGGTCGGGGTGGCCCAGGCGGCCTATGACGCGGCGCTGGCCTACGCCAAGGAGCGGCGGCAGTTCGGGTCGCGGATCGCCGACTTCCAGGGGGTCGGGTTCATGCTGGCCGACATGGCCACCACGATCGCCGCCGCGCGGGCGCTGTACCTGGACGCGGCCCGGCTGCGTGACGCGGGCCGGCCGTACGGCACGCGCGCGGCCATGGCCAAGCTGTTCGCCACCGACGCGTGCATGCGGGTCACCACCGACGCCGTGCAGATCTTCGGCGGCTACGGCTATGTCGAGGACTTCCCGGTCGAGCGGTACATGCGCGAGGCGAAGGTGCTGCAGATCGTGGAGGGCACCAACCAGATCCAGCGGCTGGTGATCTCCCGGGCGCTGGCCAGGGACTGATCCCGGGCGCCTGTCAGGTCCCGGGCGGCGGGGCCGCCGCTTCGGCGTCGCGCCGCCAGGGCGGTTCGACGGGCGCGGCGGGCAGGTCGCCGGCGAGCAGCCCGGGCAGCAGGCCGGTGAGCCGCAGCGGCAGGATCAGCTCGTCGGTGGCCGGCAGCTCGGGCAGGGTGCACCAGTGGTGGGCGGATATCAGCTCGCGTTCCAGGTCCTCCTGGGCGCTGGTGTCCAGCGTGTGCTCCTCGATCCGCAGGAAGAAGAACGGAGTCGCAGGCCTGGACCGGCACGCCCTCGAACTCCGTGGGCCCCGAGGTGCGGGCGACCACCGGCCCGAGCCGCGCGGCCGGTACGCGCAGCCCGGTCTCCTCCCACAGCTCGCGGGCCGCGGCGTCGGCCAGCGCCTCCCCGCCGCCGGGGGTGCCCCAGAAGTGCGGGCGCCCCCAGTGCGCGGAGGCGCGGAAACGGAACATCAGCAGCCGGTCGCGGGCGTCCACGAGCAGGACGCGGGCGGTGGTCCGGACCAGGGGAGGGCTCATTTGACGATGCTAGGGGAATCCGCGTGCCGGGGGCGGGTCAGGGACGGTCGCCGAGGACGAGGCGTTCGGCCAGGCGCCGGTACTCCTCCTTCACCGGCAGGTCGCGGGAGATGTGGACGCGCCGCCGGGTGGTGGTGACGTCGGCGCCGCGGATCGGGTCGTGGCCGACGCGCTCGTAGGTCTCCCACCACAGGCCGACGCCGTGGCGCTGCCAGGCGGGCAGCTCCTCGTAGTTGACGCCGTGCCGGGACAGCAGCTCGTTCTTCTCGGCCACGCCGGTGCGGTCGAGCCTGCGGGCGGCCTGGGCCTGGGTACGGCCGGCCTTGCGCAGCGTCCAGTAGCACCAGCCGTTGAGCGCGCACCGCGCCGCGTCGGCCTGCCGCCACGACAGGTAGTCCACGACGTCTTCGACGGTGGCGCCGATCCACACCCGGCTGTCGAACTGCACGGGCTCGCCCGCCGCGTGGGTGAAGGCCGCGGTGGCCACGGCCGCCGAGATGGACACCAGCTTTTCCAGCTCGCGGCCGAACAGGCCGAACCCGGGCGGCAGCACAACGGAGATCTCGTCGCTCTCGGTGTAGGCGTAGCGCCCGGTGAACTCCTCCAGCAGGCTGCGCGCGGCGGTGGTCATCAGCTCGGAGAAGCGGGCGTCGAAGGGCTTGTCGAAGTTGCCTTCGGTGTAGCGGGAGAAGCCCCGGCCGTCCACCCTGATGATCGCCCAGGCCCCCGGGGGAACGGTAAGCGAGTGGAACCACTCCCGGGCCCGCATCCTGGCTTCCAGCTCGTTGCTGTTCATGTCGCCTTCCTTCGGCCTTCTCCTGCCATCATGGCGGATGAGCGGGCGCGCGCTGTGGTACGCCGGGCGGCCGGGCCGCTACCTTGGTGCGGGTGGAGGAGATCGATCGCAGGATCGTCACGTTGCTGGCCGTGGACGGCCGCATGAGCTTCACCGATCTGGCCAAGGTGACCGGGCTTTCGGTCTCGGCCGTGCACCAGCGGGTGCGCCGCCTGGAAAAGCGGGGGGTGATCCGGGGGTACGCGGCGTTGGTGGACCACGACGCGGTGGGGCTGACGCTGACCGCCTTCATCTCCATCAAGCCGATCGATCCGGCCGCGCCGGACGACGCGCCGGAGCGGCTGGCCCACCTGACCGCGATCGAGGCGTGTCACAGTGTGGCGGGTGATGAGAGCTACATCCTGAAGGTGCGCGTCCGGGGCCCGCTGGAGCTGGAGGAACTGTTGCAGCAGATCCGGGCGGCGGCCAACGTCTCCACACGGACCACGGTGGTGCTGAGCACGCCGTACGAGCACCGCGCCCCGGCGCTGGCGGCCGAACAGGAGCCGGTGGGCGACGACTGACCCTTCCGGGCGGCCCGGCCCGGGGTCTCAGGCGAGGCCGCGTTCGCGCAGCCGCAGCCAGGTGGCGCTGGCCACGTCGGGGTCGTCCAGGTCCGCGCCGAGTACGCGGGTGGCGGTGGCGATGCGGTGGCGCAGCGTGTTGCGGTGCACCGCGAGCTCGCGCGCCGCGGCCTCCCACTGGCCGCGGTGGCGCAGGTAGGCGACCACCGCGCCGAGCAGGTCGCTGCGGGTGTAGGCGAGCAGCGGCTCCAGCGCGGGCGCCGTGCCCGGGCCGCTCTCCCGCGCCAGGTCGCGTACCGTCCCGGTGCCGGTGCGGGCGAGTGCGGCGCGCAGCCCGGGCAGGTGCCCGGCCAGGTCCCGTACGGCCAGTTCGGATGACACGACCGCGCGTCCGCCGGACCCCGCCCCGGCCACGAACTCCGTCACGCACGCCTGGACGACGGGTACGTCGCCGTCCGGGACAAGCGTCCAGACCTCGTCCGGCCCGACGGCGGCCAGGACGTGCCGCCGGTCGCGGGGCAGCGCCGTCTCCACGGCGTCGAGGAGTTCGGGGCCCGCCGCGCCCGATCCGGCCACCGCGGCGACCCGGAGCCGGGTGGGCGGGGCCGGTAACCCGAGGTCGGCGGCGAGGTCGCGGGCCGACGCCGGGTGGCCGAGCAGCAGCAGCCGGGCCACCGCGTCGCGGGTGGCCCTGGAGCCCGCCATTCCGCGCCGCCGGTGCTCGCTTTGCAGGGCGAGCAGTGAGCAGGCGGCGAGCACGAGCTGGCGGTCGCGGGCGCGCATCGGCGGCGGGCAGCCGATGGCCACGAACCCGGTCAGCCGTCCCTGCCTGCCGAGCGGCTGCACCACAACGTGGTCGCCGTCGATCGGCAGGGTCGCCGAGGCGTGCGGGCCGGCCGCGCGGAGCCGGCCGAGTTCGCCGGCGATGAGCCGGGCGGTGGGCCGCCGGTCGCGCGGCCAGACCTCCACGAGCCGCCCCTGCGGGGTGAGCTGCGCGGCCCAGCCCGCCACGGCGTGCGCCAGGGACCTGACCACCGCGGGCACCGGGTTGGGTCCGGCGGCGGCGCGGACCAGGTCGCGGTGCGCGCCGAGCGCGGCGTTCAGCTCCTCCTGGCCGGCCTCGGCGAGCAGCCCCCAGTAGGTCCGGGCGATCAGCAGGAACGGCGTGCGGTCGGGCACGACCAGCAGCGGCAGCCCGGCCCGGGCGCACGCGTCGGCGAGGGCGGGCGGCACCCGCCGGTGTACCGGGCCGAGCCCGAGGCCGACCGCGGCCACGCCCCTTTCCACCAGCCTGGCGGCGTAAAGCCGCGCCTGGGCCGGGTCGCCGGTGAGCGCCGCCCCGGTGGTGAGCAGCAGCTCGCCGCCCTCCAGGTACGGGGTGGGGTCGGTCAGCTCGCTGACGTGGACACCGGTGAGGGGGCGGTCCGGCGGCTGGGCGTCGCCCTCGGGGCGCAGTGCGCGCCCGAGGGCGCGGCTGAGTTCGGCAAGGGTCGGCATCACGCCTCCAGCGCGCCGGATCTTGGATATATCCTCCAAAGTATCGCAAACCTTGTAAGGAGTGTCCGAAATGCGGCTGTGCCGGTCACTCTAGCGCCCCGCCGCCGCGGACCGCGGCTGTTCAGGCGTGCGCGGCCCCGGCCAGAATCGCGCCGTACTGGATGGCGACCAGGTGCCTGATCGGGATGGTCCGGTCGGAGCCGACCGACTCGGCCTCCTCGCACCACTTGGCGTAGGCGGCGGCCAGTTCCCGGCTCCTGGCCCGGATCTCGGGCGTGCGGTTGCCCACGGCCAGCTCGCCCTCCAGCGCCCGCAGCAGCATCCCGCCGAAGCGCAGCCGCATGCTGTTGAGGTTGTCCCGGCAGGAGGCGACCTCGGCGACGGTCGCGGGCCTGCCGTTCTCCGGGGCGCCGGCGCGGTTCTCCTCGGTGACCGCCATCCGTTCCAGCATCGGGATGAACGACCGGCTGGCCCGCAGGAACGGCGAGTCGGTGACCAGGTCGGCGGTGACCGCGGACAGGGTCTCGTCGAGCAGGCTGTAGGCGTCGCGCACCAGCACCGCCTGGTCGGCGATCAGGTCGCGGTAGCGGGTGCCGGTGGGCGTGGTGTCATCGGCGGTGTCGTCGGTCCAGTAGGGAAGTTCGGCGGTCAGGCCGAGCGTGCCGTACTTGCGGATGTAGGAGTCGCTGGCGGCGCCGGCGATGTGCTCGGTCGGGTCCTGCCCGAGCGATTCGAAGTAGTCGTAGGCGTCGACCATGCTGGGGGACAGGAAGACGGCCTTTTCCAGGCGGCGCACCGAGGGGTGCTCGGGCTCGCCCGCGTGCAGCGGCACGCCGTACCTGGCGGGCAGCGCCTTCAGCACGGCGTGCAGTTCCGGCTCCGCCCGGTTGAGGTAGTAGAAGACCCCGCCCGCCTCGCCGTTGTGCAGAGTGGTGAAGAAGTCCGGCCGGGTGTCGTCGATCAGCCGCATCAGGGCCAGCGTCTCGGGCAGCACCCGGTCGAAGTAGGCGCGCTTGTAGGCGAACGGGAAGGTCCACTCGACCTGCTCGTGGCCGGGCGGCCGGTAGAAGTGCCGGCCGTAGTGGGTCTTGGTGAACGGACCGGCGAACCACCCCTCGTTGAGCCTGGTGCCGTCCGGGTCCAGGCAGCCCACGATGTGCCAGGTGTACCCGGTCGAGCGGCGCAGCTCGGCGTCCGTGCACAGCCGGGTGGCCAGGTGCGTCACGCTCAGGCCGCCGATCGGCTCGTTGGGGTGCGGCCCCGCCGCGACGATGGCGTGGCGCGGCCCGTCGCCCACGGCCAGGCAGAGCAGCGGGTCGCCCAGGCGGGAGGTGCCGATCCGGCGCAGCGAGGCCGTGCCCGGATGGTGGCGGGCGAGTCCCGCCAGGCTTTGGTGAACCTCGTCGACGGTGGCGAAACGGTCATACTCGGGTACGGTGTCCAGTTCGTCTACCACACCTCATGATGCGCGCCCAGACCGGGGTAAATCATCGTCGGAGTTCCCAACGTGAGGAACGGGTCATTGTAGTAACCATCCAGACAACGGGCGCTTTTCACCGCATTGCGAGGGTCAGGCGAGCAGCGCCCGCCGGCTGCTCTGCAGGCAGCGGCAGGCGCCGTAGAGCTGAAGCGCCATGAACAGCGCGCTCACCCAGGACAGCCCGACGCCGGGCGGGTAGTCCTCGAACCCCTGCGGGCCGTTCGCGCCGAACATCAGCGCGGCGCACAGCACGATCATGACGGGCAGCAGCGCCCACACCATGACCCCGAGTGCCCTGGCGATCCGCTCCGGCCTGCGAATCCGCCGCAGCCCGCGGCCCAGCGCGAGCACCGCCACGCCGCCCAGCAGGCCGGTCAGCAGTTGCAGGATGTCCACGGCGCGCGCGGTCGGCACGAACCAGTCGGGCCGGTTGACCAGGTCGACCTGCCGGGTGGGGAAGACCTGCCAGATCACCGACCACATCAGCGCGCTCAGCGGCACCGTGAGGAACAGCACCCGGCCCAGCCTGCGCCCCGCGCCCGCGGCCAGCTCCCGCTGGTAGTCCGGGGCGATCTCGCCGACCGGCCCGAACTCCTCGACCGCGGCCCGCTCGGCCTCCGCCCGCGCCAGCCCGGCCCGCTCCAGCGCGTCGGCCGCGTCGAACAGGCTGTCGCGGGCCTCGGTGACCAGGTCGCGCTTGCGCCGGTGCGGTCCGGTGAGCGCACGGCCGAGGGAGGTCACGTACTCCTCGATGACGGTCCCTCGTGCCATGCTCTCTCCGCTCGGTGCGCTTGATGTGCCCGGGTGCCTACGGCGGTGCCGCGACCAGGTTACGTCCCTGCATGAGAGGAGAAATCGGGGAATCCCCTGATGTATCCCGGACCCGGCGCGAGCGGCCCCCGGTCACTTGTCCACCCCGGTGCTCATGACCCCGCGCATGAACGCCCGCTGGAAGCAGGCGAACAACAGCACCGGCACGGCGATCGTCATCATGGTACCCGCCTGGATGTAGGCGGGGTTGTGGGTGTAGAGCCCGTTGAAGGCGGCCAGCCCCACCTGTAGCGGTTGCAGGTCGGGCCGCCCCGACAGATAGACCAGTGGGGTGAAGTAGTCGTTCCAGGTGTAGACGAAGTTGAACAACGTGACCGCGCTGATCGCGGGCCACGCCTGCGGCACGATAACCGACAGCAGCGTGCGCAGCGGCCCCGCCCCGTCGATCGCGGCCGCCTCGTCCATCTCGCGCGGGATGGTCATGAAGTACTGCCGCAGCAGGAACACGCTGTAGGCGTTGGCGAAGAACGCCGGAACGAGCAGCGGCAGCCAGGTCCCCACCCAGCCGATCCGCGCGAAGACCGTGTAGGTCGGGATCAGCGTGACCGTGGTCGGCAGGAAGATCGTGGCGATCAGCAGGGTGAACAGCGGCCCGCGCCCGGGGAAGCGGAAGCGGGCGAAGCCGTAGCCGACCAGCGTGCAGGAAAGGACGGTGCCGAGCGTGCCGATCAGCGCGATCGCGGCGGTGTTGAACAGCAGCCGGGGGAAGTCGATCAGGTTCCACACGTCCGCGTAGTTCGACCACTGCGGCGCGAGGGTCCAGCTCGGCCGCAGGGCCCGCCACGAGCCCTGCCAGGTGATGACGCCGTCCTGCGGGCGGTCCGGGTCGACGAACCCGCTTTCCGTGCGGCCCTTTTCGACCAGGGCCAGCTCGCGGACCTCGCCGCCGACGGGCACCAGGTACACGTCGTACCGTCGCCCCTGGTAGGTGAAGGCACGCGGATCGGACGGCAGCAGCGGCGCGTACGCCTGGCTGATCTGCCGCTCGCTCTTCAGCGAGGTCAGCGCCATCTGCGCCAGCGGCGACAGGAACACCGCCACGACGCCGAACATGACGATCGTCAAGATCGCGACCCGGACGCGCCGCGCGGCGTGCGGTGTCATCGCGGATCACCTCTCGCTCGTGTAGTGGACCCACCGCCTGGACAGGCGGAACAGCAGGAGGGTCACGGCCAGGGTGATGACGAACAGCAGCCAGGCCAGCGTCGAGCCGTAGGACATCTCCTGGAAGGTGAAGAACGTCTGGTACAGGTAGAGGTTGAAGAAACGCGTCGCGCCGCCGGGGTCGCCGTTGCCGTCGAACAGCACGAGCGGGACCAGGAAGTACTGCATCACCTCCACCACGGCCAGGATGATCGTGTAGAAGAGCACCGGCGACATCATCGGGATCGTCACGTGGCGCAGCCTGCGCCACCAGCCCGCCCCGTCGATCAGGGCCGCGTCGTAGAGCTGGGCGGGGATGGCGCGCAGCCCGGCGAGGTTGACGATGAGGCCCGCGCCCAGCCCCCAAAGGCCGATCAGGACCAGGCCGGGGGTCACCCAGGCCGGGTCGTTCAGCCAGCTCGGCGGGTGGGCGACGCCGAGCAGGCGCAGGGCGGAGTTGATCCAGCCGTCGGCGGCCAGCATGTTCTGCCAGATCAGCGCACCGGCCACGAACGGCACGACGTACGGCATGAACAGCAGCACCCGCAGCAGCCCGCCGCCGCGCACGCCGCGGCTGTTGACCGCCAGGGCCAGCAGGAACGGCAGGGCGACCACCACCGGCAGCCACATCAGCGCGAACCGGGCGGTCACCCCCAGCGCGGCCCACGCCTGGTCGTCGCCGAGCAGCCGCCGGTAGTTGTCCAGGCCGACGAACCTGAGCGGTTCCGCCTCGGCCAGTGAGATGTTGAGGAAGGTGAACACGAACGTGGCCGCCATCGGGAGCGCGGTGAACGCGATGAACCCGATGATCCACGGAAGGATGAACAGGAACCCGTGCCTGGTCTCCCGGCGGGCCGCCCGGGACATCGGGACCCGCCGGGGCATGCGAACGGCGGTCATCGGACGCCTTTCACGAGGGGGTGAGAGGAGGGCCGCGGGCGCGGTCAGCGGTCCCAGATCTTCTGGATCTCCGCGCGCAACCGGGTCAGCTCGGCGTCCATGTCCAGCCCGCCCTTGGTCATCCAGCGGCTTCGGTAGGTGCCGAGAACGGCGAGCGTCTGGTTGTACTTCGGGGTGTGCGCCTCGGAGTGCGGGGTGTCGGCGAACCGCACGCTGTCCTTGGCGACCTGCCAGTCGACGGTGTTGGTGAACTGGGCGGCCAGCTTGGTGAAGAAGGCGTCCTGGTCGGCGGTGCGCGCCGGCATCGCCCCGTACGCCTCCAGCAACTTGTTCGACGCCGGGCCCACCAGGTGGCTCAGGAACTCGAACGCCTTGTCCGGATGCTTGCTGCCGGCCAGGATGCGGAAGGTGTCGGCGCTGGTGGGGGAGGTGGTCCTGCCGTCGTGGGAGGGCATCGCGGCGACGTCCCAGTCGGGGCCCGCGCCCGCGACGCCGTAGGTGGACCACAGGAAGTTCACGCTCATCGCGACGTGCCCGGAGAAGAAGGCCGCGCCGTCGCCGTTGAACCGGTCGGTCTCGAAGACCGGCCCGGTCATGATGAACCGGTCCTTCCACATGCCGTCGTAGAAGAAGCGCCAGGCGTCGGCCCACGGCTCGGGGATCTTCACGGTCTTGCCGTCGCCCGCGTCCAGCGAGGCGGGGCCGAAGGCCGAGCCCTGGTAGCGCAGGTCATCGCGGGCGGGCTCGAAGCCGTACTGCACGATGTTCCCGGCGTCGAACCCCTGCTGGGTGGCGTCCTTGCCGTTCTTGTCCACGGTGAGGCGAAGGGCCAGCTCCCGCAGCGTCTCGTAGTTCCACTCGGCCTCGCGCCCGTCCGGCCAGCGGTACTTCTCGCCGTACTTGTGCGGCGGCTCGGCCAGGCCCGCCTCCTCGAACAGGTCGGCCTTGTAGTACAGGGTCGAGGGGTAGATCGCGAACGGCAGGCCCTCCTGCACCGAGCCGATCCGGTACAGGTCGGCCGCGCCCTCGGAGTACGGGCGCAGGTCGAAGCCGCGGGCCTTGATGAACGGGCCGAGGTCCAGCCACTGGCCGTGGAAGGCGGCGGCCCCGCCGACGCCGACCGGGCCGACGATGTCGGGCCCCTTGCCGGAGGCGATCTGGGTGGCGAGCGTGTCCCGGGCGGAGTTGTAGGGGACGACGTCCAGCTTCACCTTGATGTCGCGATGGCGGGCGTTGAACTCATCGACGACCGCCTGCTGTGCCTTGACCTGGTCGGCCTGCTCGCCGGTGCCCAGGCAGCAGTACCAGCGCAACTGCACCGGCGCGGCGTCGCCGCCCGCGCCTGTTGTGCATGCGGTGAGGAGCACGAGTGCGGTCAGGGCGGCCAGTAAGCGGGGGAGGGTCCCGTTCATGCGTCTCCTTCAGGGGGTGCCGGCCGCCCCGGCGCCGGGCCGGGGCGGGCGAAGGATCCTTCCTTCGAAGGACAGGTGGGCCCGGTCTCCCCGCATGTAACTGCGGGTGAACTCGATCGGCTCGTGGTCCGGCTCTGGGCCGTACGCGATCCCCTCCACGAGCAGGGCCGGGCGGTCTGAGGGCTGGTCGAGCAGGTACGCCTCGTGCGCCCGCAGCAGCACCGGCTCGATGGCCTCGCGGACGCGCGCGATGACCACCCCGTACTGCTCGATCAGCAGGTCGTACAGGGAGTTTCGCTCCAGGTCGTGGTCGAGCAGGCCCTCGAAGCGGGCGGCCCGCAGGTGGACCTGCTCCAAGATCAGCGGCTCGCCGCTGGCGATGCGCAGCCGTTCCAGATAGATGGCGGGCGCGCCGGGCGGCAGCGCGAGCGCGGCGGCCACCGCCTCCCCGGACGGCTCGATCCGGGAGGCGACCACCCTGGTCTCGGGGTGCCTGCCGTGCATGCGCATGAGGTCGGCGAAGCTCCCGCCGTAACCCATCTCGACCTCAAGACGCGGGCGGGGCCGCAGGACGAACGTGCCGCGCCCCCGGATGCGCTCCAGGCGGCCCTCGCGGCTCAGCTCGTCCAGCGCCCGCCGAACAGGGATGAGGCTGCATCCGTAACGGCGGGCCAGTTCGCGCTCGGGGGGCAGCCGGTCGCCGAGCCGCCATTCCCCTTCGTCCAGCGCGGCGCTCAGCGACAGATACACCTGGTGGTGCAGGGGGGTCGGACCAGATTCCAGCCGGTAGCGGGCCATCTGGTGTCCCGTCCTTCCTGCTCGGGACGACGAATCACACCCGAGCAGTTGATTGATGATAATGTTGTCAGCAATAATCGCCATGGCCGATACCCCTGTCAATACGGCAACCAGCGGCTCCTCGATACAGAGGTAGGCAAGACGTGGCGAAATCCCCCCAATCCCAATCCCAAGCCTCGTGGCGGGTCGCGCTGACCTTCGACGTCGAGCACCACGACCGCCCCGCCCACCCGGACGGCACCCGGCTCGTGCTGCGCACCCTGGCCGAACGCGACGTGGTGGCGACGCACTTCATCCAGGGCCGCTGGGCCCAGGCATACCCCGACCTGGCCAGGGACCTGGCCCGGCAGGGCCACCTGATCGGCAACCACTCCCATCACCACACGCCGATGACCTGGTTATCGCCCAAGGGGCTCGCCAAGGACGTACGGCAGGCCGAGCAGGCCGTCCGCCGCGCCACCGGGCACGACCCGCGGCCCTGGTTCCGCTGCCCGTACGGCGACGGCGCCGACGACCCGGAGGTCCTGGCCGCGCTGGACCGGCTCGGCTACCGCGACGTGGGCTGGCAGGTCGACACCTTCGACTGGCGGGCCAAGGCCACCGGGCCCCAGGTGGTCCGCACCGTCATCGAGCAGGCCACCGCGCACGGCGACGGCGCGGTGGTGCTGTTCCACCCGTGGACGCCGGCGACCGGCCGGGCCATGCCGCAGATCATCGACGGCCTGCGCGCCGCCGGGGCCCGCTTCGTGCGGCTGGACGAGCTGCGATGAGCCGGCCGCGCCTGGCCATCGCCGGCACCGGCTACATCGCCGGCCACCACGCGCAGGCCATCGCCGCCGCGGGCGGCGAACTGGTCGCCGCCGTCAACCACCGCGCGGCGTCCCTTTCCGCGCTCTCCGACCGCTACGGCTTCGCCCGCCGCTACCTCGCCCTGGACCGGCTGCTGGCCGACGGCGAGGTGGACGCGCTCGTGGTCGCCACCCCCAACGCGCTGCACGCCGGGCAGGCCATCGAGGCGCTCGGCGCGGGGCTGCCGGTGCTGCTGGAAAAGCCGATGGCCATGACCACCGCAGAGGCCCGGGCCATCGCCGCCGCGCAGCGCGGGCGCGCCCGGGTGATGCCCGCCCACTGCCTGCGCTTCGACGAGCAGGTCGGCTGGCTGCGCGGCCTGGTCCGCGACGGCGGCCTCGGCCGCCCGGTGCACACCACGGCGTACGCGGTCCACGCCGGGTTCGGCCCGGACGGCTGGTTCACCGATCCCGCCCTGGCCGGCGGCGGCGCGCTGATGGACCTCGGGATCCACGCCATCGACGCCACCCGGTACGTGCTCGGCGACCCCGAGCCGGTCAGCGTCACCGCGCACTGCGGCACCCACTACCGCGACCTGCGGGTCGAGGACACGGCGATCCTCACGATCGTCTGGGAGGGCGGCGTCACCTCCGGCATCGAGGCGGGCTGGTGGCATCCGCACGCGCCAGGCCCGTCGGGGAGCGTGCGCGTGTCCGGCACCGAGGGCTACGCGCAGACCTTCCCCGGCACCCTTGTGCGGGCCGGGGCCGAGCCGGTCGTGAGGTTCCCGGCCGAGCTGTCGGAGCAGGCCGTACAGCGCAGGTACGACGCGCAGATGCGCGCCTTCCTCGCGACCTTCGCCGGGGCGGCGCCCGCGCCCGGCGCCGCCGACGGCGTCACCTCGATGCGGATCATCGAGGCCGCCTACCAGAGCGCGTCCAGTGGGCGGACCGTCGTCCTCGGGAGGGACCGATGAAGTCGTGGTTCGTGGAGTTCACCGGGCCGGGCGTGGTACGCGTGGCCGAAGAGGACGTCGCCGCCCCCGGGCCGGGGGAGGTGCTGTGCCGTTCGACCCTCTCGCTGATCAGCCCGGGCACCGAGCTGGCCTGCCTGCGCGGGGAGTTCGATCCCGGCTCCAACTGGGAGGAATGGGTGCGATACCCGTTCCGGCCGGGATACAGCATGGCCGGGGTCGTGGCGGCGGTGGGCGAGGGGGTCACGGGCCTGCGGCCGGGGGATCGGGTGCAGTCCTACGCCCCCCATCAGGAGTTGGTGACGCTCAAGCCGGGTGAGGCGCGCCCGCTGCCCGACGCGGTGCCGGACGAGGAGGCGGTGTGGGTGCCGCTGGTGGTCACCGCCGCGGCCGGTGCGGCCAGGGCCGCGATCGCCATGGGCGAGACCGTCGCGGTGGTGGGTCTCGGCCCGGTGGGGCAGCTCGTCGTCCAGTACGCCGTCGCGCACGGCGCCGCCCGGGTCGTGGCGATCGACCCCGACGCCCGGCGGCTGGACCTGGCGCTGGCGGGCGGCGCGACGGACGTGCTGGCGATGCCCGCGTCCGAGGCCCGGCACGCGGTGGCCGCGCTGACCGGAGAGCGGATGGCCGACGTGGTGTTCGAGGTCACCGGCGGCACCGCGGTGCTCGCCCAGGCGGTACGGCTCGCGCGGCCCCTGGGCCGGGTCGTGCTGCTGGGCGACACGCCCACGCCATCGCGGCAGATGCTGGGCCCCGGCGTGGTCAGCGACTCGCTGACGATCCTCGGGGCGCACGCCGGCATCGTCTCCGACGACCCGTCCTGCGGCCCGCTCAACCGCGACGCGGTGACCGACCTGTACTTCCGCCGCCTGGCCTCGGGCGCCTTCCGCACCGCCGCGATGATCGCCGCCCGCGCCTCGCCCCTGGAGGCGGCGCGGACCTATGAACACCTGCGCGGCGGCGGGGCGCCGGCGGGTGCGATCTGCTTCGACTGGACGGCACTGCCGCACGACTAGCGCCGACCGGCACATGTGCGGAAAGATCACGACATGCCGGTGTTGATCAGGGCGGCCGTGGTGGGCGCGACCCTCGCGGTGACGCTCGAACGAGCTGGTCGCCGTACTCCCGGCGTTCCGTCCCATCACCCCGGAGCGACTGGTCCCGTTGGGCCGACCGATCTAGTGATGTAAGTCACACCTCTTCTGGCGAACCTGGATGCTTCCAGGTCAACTCCAAAAGGCCATGAAATCATTGATTCGGACGCTGGTGATCGCGGGCGCGGCCGCGGCGGTCATCCTGCCCGGGGTGTCGGCAGAGGCCGCCGCGATTCCGCACTACAAGAAGCCCAAGGTCTTCGGAATGAAGTTCCAGGCCGACCCGCACCACGACTTCAGCAAGGGCCTGCACTCGCGGCACAACGGCATCCTGCGCGGCTGGATCACCGAGGTGCGCGGCGGGGTCGCGGAGTACGAGCCGATCCGCTGGAAGCTCAGCAAGGAGGGCCACGCGCGCTTCGTCGGCCCGCCGGAGTACGACGTGATGGCGTACGCCTCGCGGATCGCCAAGGACATGCGGTTCTACAGCGCCTACGGGTGCAAGATCTCGCCGAGCGGCACCTCCTACGACGACAACGCGAGCCTGGGCGCCAAGCGGTGCTCCACCAAGGTCCTGCTGGAGCGCACCAAGCGGTTCGGGCCCGCTCCCGCCCTGATCACCGTGCACAAGGGAGCGATCGTCAAGGTCCAGGAGATCTTCACCACCTGAGCGCGGCGCGGGGTTTCGTGAAACCGCGCGAAGACGCGGCTGGGACGGCCACAGGGGGGCCGGCCCGTCCCGGCGTGAGCGGTGCCGACGTACGCGATTGACCCGGCCGCGGGCGCGCCGAGCGCCGCCCGGTGATCCCGGCGAATGAACACCTGCAGACTTTTTCCCTACAACAGCGCATTGATCGGCGATTAGCGGCAAATACTGCTTACGCTCCGGTACATGCGTGCTTCAACCCGGGCGTTAGCCGCCCTTGTCGCCGTCGGCGTGGCCGCCGCCGGAGCGACGGCGCTCTCCGCGCCACCGGCCGCCGCCGCACCCGGCACCGTCGTCGTCAGCCAGGTCTACGGCGGCGGGGGGAACAGCGGGGCCCTCTTCACCAACGACTTCGTGGAACTGTTCAACCGGGGGACCTCCGCCGTGTCACTGGACGGCTGGTCCGTCCAGTACGCCAGCGCCACCGGCACCGGCCACTTCGGCGCCAACCCCGTCGTCGCGCTGTCGGGCACCCTGGCCCCGGGGCAGTACCATCTCGTCCGGCTCGCCGGCGGTTCCACCGGCTCGCCGCCGCCCGCCGCCGACACGACCGGCTCGATCGACATGAGCGGATCGGCGGGCAAGGTCGCCCTGGTCGGCGCGGCCACGGGCCTGGCCTGCAACGGCGGTTCGACGCCCTGCACGGTCGAGCAGTCCGCGCTGATCCGCGACCTCGTCGGGTACGGCAACGCCGGATACTTCGAGGGCCGGGCCGCGGCCCCCGCCCTGAGCAACGCCACCGCCGCCGTGCGCGGCGGCGACGGCTGCGCCGACACCGACGACAACGCGGCCGACTTCACCGCGGCCGCGCCCGCGCCGCGCAACTCCGCGACGCCCCCCGCCCCCTGCGGCGACGTGGAACCGACGCCC
>NZ_POUA01000209.1 GCF_003236385.1 Spongiactinospora gelatinilytica | reverse complement strand
GGTGAGGTGGTGTCATTCACCCCGTGTTCACTGGATGCCCGGTCTGGGCTCGCGGATCGTCTGGGGCGCGCTGGTCTGCTGGGCTGCGCTTATATGGGGGGAATTTGTGGCGGTTATCTGTGTGGGCGGTCTGGTGATGGGTGGCGGTGCGGTTTGTGGTGGTGAATTCACGTTGTTGCGGGGGTGGGATGTGTTCTTATTCGCCCCATGCTCGGCGTATGTTCGGGATGGCATTGTATTCAGGGCGTGGGGTGGTCGCGTTGGCGGTGACTCTTTAAGGGCCCGGTATCGCGGCGTCAGGGCGATACCGGGCGGGAAGGGTTACTTAACGGAGCCGGCCATCATTCCCTGAACGAAGTAGCGCTGGAAGGCGAAGAACAGCACCAGGGGGATGATCAGCGATAGGAAGGCGCCCGGGGCGAGGACGTCGACGTTGGTGCCGAATTGGCGCATTTGCGATTGGAGGGCCTTGGTCATCGGCTGGTTTTCGGTGTCGGCGAAGACCAGGGCCACCAGTAGGTCGTTCCAGACCCAGAGGAACTGGAAGATGCCCAGGGAGGCGACCGCCGGAGCGGCCAGGGGGAACACCACCGTGGCGAAGATCTTCCATTCGCCCGCGCCGTCCATCCGGGCCGCCTCCAGCAGCTCTCTGGGGATGCCGACGAAGAAGTTGCGCAGCAGGAAGACGGCGAACGGCAGGCCGAACGCCACGTGGAAGAGCACCACCCCGAGGATCGACCCCGCGATGTTCAGCGTGCCGTACAGCCGGGCGATCGGGATCAGCGCGATCTGGATCGGCACGATGAGCAGCGCGATCACCACCAGGAACAGCAGGTCGCGCCCCGGGAACTCGATCCAGGCGAAGGCGTAGGCCGCCATCGCCGCGATGCCGATCACCAGTACGGTGGCCGGGACCGTGATCAGGACGGTGTTCCAGAAGGAGGAGGTGAACCCGGTGGCCAGCAGGTTCTGGTAGTTCTCCAGGGTCAGCTCGGCCGGGCGGGTGAAGGCCGTCCACCATCCCGAGGAGTTGTTGTACGTCTCGCCGCGGATCGAGACGACCAGCAGCCCCAGGGTCGGGATCAGCCAGAACAGTGCGATCACGATGAGGGACACCTGAAGGAGCCCGCCGCCGGCGCGGTCCACGATGCGGCCGAGCACGCCGCGGCGCGGCGCGCCCGCGAGGCCGGAATCGACTGGCGCGGTGGTCATCGGCCCTCCCTCCTGAACCGCCGGATATTGATGATCATGAATGGCAGCACCAGCACCAGCAGGAAGATCGCCAGCGCCGAGCCCAGGCCCTGGTTGTCGCCGCCGCCGAAGGAGACGCGCCACATCTCCAGGGCGATCACGTTGGCCTGCGGCTGCACCGACCCGGGCGCGATCACGAAGACCAGGTCGAACACCTTGAGGGTGTTGATGATCATCGTGACGAAGACCACCACGAGCACCGGCGACAGCAGCGGCACGGTGATCTGGCGGAACACCTGCCATTCCGTGGCGCCGTCGATCCGGGCGGCCTCCAGCGCGTCGCGCGGGATGGCCGCCAGCCCGGCGGCGATCAGCACCATCGCGAAGCCCGCCCACACCCAGATGAACGCCCCGATGATGGCCGGTGTGATCAGGGCCGGGCCGAGCCAGCTCACCCCGTTGAAGGCCGCCGCGAAGTTCTCCTGCGGCAGCCGCAGGGTGTACTGGCCCGCGGGCAGTCCGGCGAAGGCGAAGGTCCCGTCGGACGCGGTGGTGGTGGTGTCGCGCACCGCGCCGTTCTGCAGCGCCTCGACGGTGATGCCCGGCATGCCCTTCTCGCCGGCGTCGATCTGCCCGGTCTTCCCGCCGCCGCCCGGCGTGAAGTCCAGCCAGACCGTGCCGCTCAGCCCGCCGCCCGCGGCCGGTGCCTTGGCGGGCGCGGCGTCGGCGGGGACGGCGTTCGGCCGCAGGCCCACCAGCGGCACCAGCGCGGGGCCGCCCGCCCCGACCGGCTGCCGGGTCACCACGGCTCCATTCTGTACGGCGTGCGCCTCGTCGTTCGGCCGCGGCCGGGCCCCCGGATATCCGGCGCTGGACGAGAACGCGTCCCGCACGGTGGTGATCACCGCGTTGGCCACGCCCTTGTCCGGGTCCTGCTCGTAGACCAGCCGGAAGATGACGCCCGAGGCCAGCAGCGACACCGCCATCGGCATGAACACGATCAGCTTGAACGCCGTCGCCCAGCGGATCCGCTCGGTCAGCACCGCGAAGATCAGCCCGAGCGTGGTGACCAGGATGGGGGCGACCACCACCCAGATCAGGTTGTTCCTGATCGTGGTCAGCATGGACTGGTCGGTGAAGATGTCGGTGTAGTTGCCCAGGCCGACGAAGGTGTTCCCGGCGCGGTCGAACAGGCTGCGATAGATCGAGTAGATGATCGGGTAGACGACCATCGCGCCGAGCAGGATCAGGGTGGGGAGCAGGAAGAAGATCGCCACGCGCGGTGACGGCCCGAGGTTCCCGCTCCGTCCGCCCCACGTGGGCTTCGCGGCGGCGGAGCCGCCGCCTCCGCTTGTCGCGGAGGGGTGCTGCGCAGGCTCGGCGGGAGCCTCGCGGGCGGCCGTCGTGCCGCTCCGCGAGTCCCGCGGGCCGTCCGACCGTTCGGTCACGGCCTTCTCCTCTTACTTCCAGGCCTTGGCGGCCTCGTCTTCGAGCTTCTGCTGGATGCCCTTGATGTCGGAGGGGTCGCGCAGGAAGTCCTGGAGCAGCTTCCACTCGCCCTTGCCGTCCGTGCCGCCGAAGGCGCTCGGTGCGAGGTCGGACATGTCATACCGGACCGACTCCCCGGCGTCGATGATGGTCTGGGCGAGCGTCTTGGTCAGCTCGCTGGGGTAGTTGGCCGGCGAGACGTTCCGGTTGGGGGACAGGTAGCCGGGCAGCCTGGCCCACACCGAACCGCCTTCGGCCGAGGCCAGGTAGGCGAGCAGTTCCATCGCCCCCTTGGACTCCTTCAGCGCCACCGCGATGTCACCGCCGAGCACCACCGGCTCGGTCTCGCCCGCCTTGGGGAAGGGGAAGAACTTCGCGGTCTCCCCGACCTTGGCGCCCGACTCCGCCGCCGACGCGGCCACGAAGTCGGCCTCGATCACCATCGCGGCCTTCTTCTGGCCGTAGACCTGGGTCACGCAGGTCGGGAAGTCGGTCTGCAGCGCGCCGGAGGTGCCGCCGAGCACGTACTCCTTCTTGCCGGTGATCTCGGCGATCTTCTGGAGGGCGGCGGTGACGGTGGCGTCGGTCCACTTGATCTCGTGCTTGGAGAGCTTGTCGTAGTTGTCCGGTCCGGCCGTGGAGAGGTAGACGTTCTCGAACAGGTCGGTGAGGGTCCAGCCGGAGGCACCGCACAGGGAGAACGGTGCCACGCCGGAGTCGGCCACGGTCTGCGCGGCGGTGACCAGCCCGGCCCAGTCGGTGGGCGGCTGGACGCCCGCATCCTCGAAGGAGGTGGAGTTGTACCAGATCAGCGACTTGTGCGCGGCCTTGACCAGCACGCCGTACACCTTGCCGCCGGCCGAGCCCAGCTCCTTCCAGTACGGCGTGTAGTTCTTGTCGATCTCGGCCAGCACCTCGGGCGACAGCGGCTTGAGGGCGTCCTGGTCCGCGTACTGCTGGACGAGGCCGGGCTGCGGGAGGATCGCGATGTCCGGAGGGTTGCCGCCCTGGACGCGCGGGCCGAGGTAGGCCCCGGTGTCCTCCCCGGTCGAGGCGTAGGTGACCTTCGCGCCGGTCTTGGCCTGGAACGCCTTGAGCACCTGCTCGAAGTTGCGCTGCTCCTCGCCGGTCCACTTGGCCGCGACCTCGATGCTCACGCCGTCGAGGGGTTTGGGCCCCGCCGGGGCGCTGCTCGTCGTGGCGCCTCCGGTCTGCCCGCTCTGGGGTGTGCCGCCACCGCCGCCGCACGCGGCCGCCGCGAGCGCCAGCCCTGCCAACGCTGCCAGGGCCTTGGCAGTACGCATGTTACCTCCTGTGTTCGATGTGCTTCTCAAAGTGACTATGGGTATGACGGGCCGGCATGGACGGGGGTTCGCCCCGATGGTCATCCGGTCTGGATGATCTCGGCGAGCTCGGTTCTCATGGAGGCGGCGATGTCGCCGCCGTCCCCCTCAGAAGGCGTGGCGAGGGCCCGCGACACCGCGTTGGCGATGGTCAGGCTCACCTGGTCGTAGTCGGGCGTGGTGGGCCGGAGTCGTGCGGTTCGGATCGCCTTCTTCAGCACCGGCAGGTAGGGGAACTCATGGATCAGGTCGGGATCGTCGTAC
The DNA here is from genome assembly GCF_003236385.1 of Spongiactinospora gelatinilytica. Taxonomy (GTDB): domain Bacteria; phylum Actinomycetota; class Actinomycetes; order Streptosporangiales; family Streptosporangiaceae; genus Spongiactinospora; species Spongiactinospora gelatinilytica. Next base: position 8,979 of record NZ_POUA01000209.1, on the reverse strand, counting down.
AGCTCTTCCCAGACGGGGGGAAAGGAACCCTCGGTCAGCACCAGGCGCTGGGTGTCCAGCCGGGTGAGGTATTTGATCAGCTCCAGCGCGGGCCCCTGCCGGGCGGAGTAGGCGCTGATCGCCAGGTTGTGGCCGCCCAGTGAGCTGACGCCGGGGCCGTCGCGGCCGGGCAGCCCGGTCACCGCGAACCGCCCGTTGATCTCCGAGGCGGCGGCCGAGCCGTACGCGTGCGGCCAGTTGCGGGCGAACAGCAGCCTGCCCTCCTGGAAGGCCACCCGCGACTCCTCCTCCTTGTAGCTCAGCGCCTCCCGGGGGATCCAGCCCTCGCGAAGCCCCTGGCGCAGGAAGTCGATGCCCTGGCCGGCCCGCTCGACGTCCAGCGTGACGCGCGCGCCGTCGGGGCTGAGGATGTCCCTGCCCCCGGCGGACTGCAGCGCCTCGGCGAAGTTGACGGTCAGGCCCTCATAGGCCAGGAACTGTCCCGCGTACCCGCCGATGTCGTGGCGGGCGGTCAGGGCATTGGCCTGGTCGCGCAGCTCCGCCCAGGTCTTGGGCGGGGCCAGGCCCTCCTTCTTGAGGATGTCCTTGCGGTAGTAGAGCAGGCCGGCGTTGCTGGAGTAGGGCACCGCCCAGAGTTTCTGCTTGTAGCGGGCGGTCTGCACCACGGGCGGCAGGAACCGGTCGAGCGGGAACTGCGTCTCGTCCAGCGGGATGATCCACCCCGCTTCGGCGAACTCCGCCGTCAGCACGACGTCGAGCGCGAGCACGTCGTAGGCGTCGCTCTTGGCCTGGAGATTGGCCACCAACTGGGCGCGCTGTTCGTCCGCGGCCTCGGGGAGGGTGAGCAGTCTGGCCTGTTTGGCCGGGTTTCGCTCGTTCCACCGGGCGAGCAGCGTCTTGAGGTAGTCGCTGCCCTCACGGCCGACGACCAGGGTGATCTTGTCGTCCCGGGGGGCGGCCGCCGTGGGCCCGCCGTCGTCGCCGAGCCCCGCACAGCCCGCGGGCAGCATGGCTGCCAGGGCGAGCAGGGCGACGATCCGGCGCTGCACGTTGTCCTCCCGGTCTCCAGGTGGCTACATGCGTGTTAGGTAGATGCATGCATGTTATGCACAGCGGTAATGTGGGCGTCAACCGGTATTCCCGTAACGCTCATGTCACTCGGTCCTTAGGAGGTGGGGCGTGCGGTCGCCGCTGCTGGCGCTTCTGGCGAAAGAGCCTGCCCACGGGTACGAGCTGAAACAGGCGCTCGAACAGATCTTCGGCACGGCATATCCGTCTCCCAACATCGGCCAGATATACGTGACGCTGGGTCGACTGGAGAAGGACGGCCTGGTGCGCTCGGTGGGCGTGGAGCAGTCCAACCGGCCCAACAAGAAGGTCTACTACATCACCGCGGCGGGCCGGGAGACGCTTTCGGCCTGGGTGGACGGGCCGGCCGAGGGCCCGCGGGTGCGCGACGAGTTCTTCATGAAGCTGGTGCTCGCCCCGCTCACCGGGATCGCCGACCGGATGGCGCTGATCAACCGGCAGCGCCGGCACTGCCTGCGGCAGATGCGCGAGTACAACGAGCTGGCCGCCCGCACCGATCCGGCGAACCGGGTGGCCCATCTGCTCATCGAAGGGTTCATGCTGCACCTGCAGGCCGACCTCGACTGGCTGGAACGCTGCCAGGAGGAGCTTCCGTGAGACGGGCCGAGAGCAAGCCGCTGGAGGTGGTGCGCCCGGAGCCGGTGATCAGGACGGTCAACCTCACCAAGATCTACCCCAACGGCGGCGTGTCCGTCGCCGCCCTGCGCGGAATCGACCTGGAGATCCACCCCGGCGAGTTCGTCGTGATCATGGGCCCGTCCGGGTCGGGCAAGTCCACGCTCGCGCACCTGCTGGGCGGCCTGGACTCGGCCACCAGCGGAGAGGTCTGGCTGGACGGGCGCAGGCTGGACACCATGTCGGAGAGCGCCAGGGCGGTGCTGCGGCGCACGAAGATCGGCTTCGTCTTCCAGTTCTTCAACCTGATCGCCAACATGACGGTCGCCGACAACGTGGAGCTGCCCTCGCTCCTGGCCGGCGCGAGCGCGCGGGAGGCCCGCGAGCGGCGGGAGGAGCTGCTTGAGGCCCTGGGGCTGGCCGAGCGGGCGGACGCCGCCCCGAGCCGGTTGTCCGGCGGCGAGCAGCAGCGGGTCGCGCTGGCCAGGGCGCTGGCCAACCGGCCGAGCGTACTGCTGGCCGACGAGCCGACCGGCAACCTGGACAGCCGCAACGCCCAGCAGGTGCTCGGCCTGCTGAACAAGGTCCATAAGAGCGGCCAGACCATCGTCATGGTCACCCACGAGGCCCGCCTGGCCAGCCTGGCCGACCGGATGATCTACCTGTTCGACGGGCAGGTCGCCGACGACGCGCCGATCGAGCCGCCCGGCCGCAGGACGGCGGCCGGTCCCGGCGGCCTGGCCGATTTCGGAGGCTAGGCGTCGTGCGAATGTCCCCGCGCAAGGCGAGCGCGCACCGGGCGCCGATCCGGTGGATCGCCGCCGACCTCCGGGCGCGGTGGGGCCACGCGCTGGTCACCGTGCTGACGGTGGGCGGCATCGTGACGGCGCTCGTCGCCGCGGCCACCCTGCTGGAGGGCGGCACCAACCCCTGGCGCGGGCTGTTCGACGAGACCAACGGCGCTCATGTGTGGATTCACGTACAGAACGGGCAGGGCGGTCAGGTCGCCGCCCCCACGGGCATCCCCGAGCGGACCGGCGTGGCCGGGCCGTACCGCAGCGCGCCGGTCACGCTCACCCACGACGGGCGCAACGCCCCGCTCGCGCTGCGGGCGCTGGGTCCCGAGCCGCCGAGGATCGCGCGGCCGGTGGTGCGCGAGGGCCGCTGGCTGAGCGCGGACGACGCCGACGGGGTCGTGCTGGAGCGGTCCTTCGCCGCGGCGGAGAACCTCCGGCCGGGTGGTTCGTTCACGGTCACCGCGCTGTCCGGCCAGCGGCACGAACTCGTCGTGGTCGGCATCGCCGAGACCGCCGAGCAGGGGTTCTACCCCACCTCGACCCCCGGCCTGGCCTGGACCCTGCCGCGCACCCTCGACCAGGTCGAGCCGGTCATCGGCCGCAGCCAGTCGGTCATCGGGCTGCGCCTGGCCGATCCGGGGCGCGACAACACCGTCCAGGTGGCGGGCGACTCGGCCGCGCAGTTCGACGGTCGGGTCCTGCGGGTCTCGACCTGGCTGGACGTGCAGGGCGCGATGATGCTCGACAACCGCCTGTTCGGTCTGCTGCTCGGGCTGTTCGGCGGATGCGGGCTGCTGGCCGGCGGCCTGGCGATCGCACATGCGGTGGGCAGCCGGGTGCTGACCCAGTCCCGTGACTTCGCCACGCTGAAGTCGCTCGGCATGACCCGGGCCCAGGTCACCTCGATGCTGATCGTCGAGCACGCCGCGCTCGGCCTGATCGGCGTGACCGCCGGCCTGCCCGCCGGGTTGGCGGCCGGCCGGTTCGTCACCGCGCTGTCGCTGCACAGCGGCGCTGGGATCGGGCTGTCGCCGATGCTCACGCTGCTGATCGCGGCGGGCACCGCCGCCGTGGTGATCCTCGCCGCGGCGCTGCCGGCCTGGCGCGCCGGGCGCACGCCGCCGACGCCCGCCGTACTGGTCGCCCCGCCGCGCGGCCGGCTGTCCAAGCTGGCCAGGCTCGCCCTCCTGGTGCGCCTGCCGCCCGCCCTGGTGCTCGGCGCCCGCGACGCGTTCACCCGCAGGCTGCCCGCCGTCCTCACCGTCTTCGGGGTGATGATCCCGATGATGGTGATCACGATCGGGCTGGGCTGCCTGTCCACGCTCGACAACATCCTGCGCCACCCCGAGCAGGTCGGTCAGGCCGCCGCCCTGGAGGTCAGGCCGGGACGGCTGCCCGCCACCCGTGCCACGGCCCTGATCACGGCCGACCCCGCGGTCAGGGCGATCTACCCCGGGGCCGACATGGACGCCGTGGTCCAGGGGCAGCCGAGGACCGTGCTGGCCCGGGCGATGGGGGAGTCCGCCCGGCCCTACCCGTTCAAGGTCGTGGAGGGGCGGCCGTACGCCGTCAGGGGCGAGGCCGTGGCCGGGCAGGGCCTGCTGGACCGGCTGGACAAGAAGATCGGCCAGCGGGTCCGCGTGCTGGTCGGCGGGACCCCGCTCATCGTGCGCATCGTGGGCCGGGTGGTGGAACTGGAACACGACGGCGAGGTGCTGTCCTTCGGGATCGACAGCCTGCCCGCCAAGGACGCCACGCCGCCGGAGTTCTACAGCGTGGTGCTGAAGCCCGGCGAGCCGGCCGAGGAGACCGCCCAGCGGCTGCGCGAGGCGTCCGGCGACGCGCTGGAGGTGCGCCTGGTGGTCAACCCGGCGCGGCGGTTCGCCGAACTCCGCTGGATGATCCTGATCCCGGTCATGCTGCTGGTGCTGATCGGGCTGAGCAACCTCTACACCGCCAGCGTGGTGGCCGAACGCGACCACGGCCCCGACCTCGCGGTGCTCAAGGCGATGGGGCTGACGCCCCGCCAGGTGGTCGCCACGATGATCACCGGCACCGGCCTGCTGGTGCTGATCGGCGTGGTCGCCGGGACGATGGCGGGGGCCTCGCTGGTCGCCCGGCTGATCGACGTACAGGGCCACACCAGCGGGGTGGGCGCGGGTCTCGGGCATCCGCCGTCGGTGCTCACGCTGGTGACCGCCGCGGTGGCGGCGCTGGCCCTGGCCCTGCTGTTCCGGCTGTTTCTGGCGCGACGGGCGGCCCTGGCGCAGGTGCCCGTCGCCACCAGGTGAGCCGCGCTAGCGGATGGCGAACCAGTAGAAGCCGTGGCCCGGAAGGGTCAGCAGGTACGGCATCTCGCCGATGACCGGGAAGGGCACCTCGCCCCGGCACTCGACGGGCGTCGAACCGGCGAAGCGGCGCAGGTCCAGTTCGACCGGCTGGGGGTACTTCGACAGGTTGTTGACGCACATCATCCGGTCGTCGCCGTCCTCGCGGACGAAGGTCAGCACGGCCGGGTTGGAGGACCACAGCTCGCTGTAGACGCCGGAGCCGAACACCGGATGCTGCCGCCTGATCTCCAGCATCCTCCTGGTGAAGTGCAGCAGCGAGGCCGGGTTCTTCTGCTGGGCCTCGACGTTGACCGCCTGGAACCCGTAGATCGGGTCCATCACCGCCGGCAGGTAGAGCTGCCCGGGGTCGGCGGTGGAAAAGCCCGCGTTGCGGTCCGGGCTCCACTGCATCGGCGTGCGGACGGCGTCGCGGTCGTCGAGCCAGATGTTGTCGCCCATACCGATCTCGTCGCCGTAGTACATGACCGGCGAACCTGGCAGGGACAGCAGCAGCGCGGTGAACAGCTCGATCTGGTCTCGGTCGTTGTCCAGCAGCGGCGCTAGGCGGCGGCGGATGCCGAGGTAGGCCCGCATCCGCGGGTCCTTGGCGTACTCCGCGTGCATGTAGTCGCGCTCTTCCTCGGTGACGGTCTCCAGGGTGAGCTCGTCATGGTTGCGGAGGAAGATGCCCCACTGCGCCTTCTCCGGGATCTTGGGGGTGCGCGACATGATCTCGGAGATCGGCTCGCGGCTGCCCCGCCGTACCGCCATGAAGATCCGCGGCATCAGCGGGAAGTGGAAGGCCATGTGGCATTCGTCACCGCCGGTGGTGGGGTCGCCGAAGTACTCGACGACGTCTTCGGGCCACCCGTTGGCCTCGGCGAGCAGCACCCGGTCGGGGTAGAGGCGGTCGACCTCGGCACGGACCTTCTTCAGGTAGGCGTGGGTCTCCGGCAGGCCGCTGCACAGCGTGCCCTCCCGCTCGAACAGGTACGGGACGGCGTCCAGCCGGAACCCGTCGATGCCGAGGTCGAGCCAGAAGCGCAGGACCTCCAGCATGGCCTCCTGGACCGCCGGGTTGTCGTAGTTGAGGTCGGGCTGGTGGTGGAAGAACCGGTGCCAGTAGTACTGCTTGCGCACGGGGTCGTAGGTCCAGTTGGACTCCTCCGCGCCGACGAAGATGATCGGGGCGTCGGGGAAGCCCTCCGGATGGTCGGACCACACGTAGAAGTCGCCGAACGGCCCCTCCGGGTCGTGCCTGGACGCCTGGAACCACGGGTGCCGGTCGCTGGTGTGGTTCATCACCAGGTCGGTGATGATGCGGATCCCGCGCCGGTGGGCCTCCTCGACCAGGGTCACGAAGTCCCCAAGATCCCCGAAATCCGAAAGAATCTTCATGTAGTCGGCGATGTCATAACCGCCGTCGCGCAACGGGGACTCATATAGCGGCAGCAGCCACAGGCAGTCGACGCCGAGCCACTCCAGATAGTCCAGCCGGTCGATCAGCCCGCGCAGGTCGCCGGTGCCGTCGGCGTTGGAGTCCTTGTATCCGCGAACGAGGACTTCGTAGAAGACCGCTCGCTTGTACCACTGCGGATCGGCCGAGACGAAGTCCTCGGAAACCGGTTCCGGGCAGGGGGATGCATCAATCATTCTCGCTCACAATGCAGGAAAGGCGAAGCCGGCCCACCGGTCGCCCGGCTGTGGTTGTGGGTGAGCGCGCGCCGCCTGGAGCCCTAGTCATCCCCATGCGCTCCCAGGCCGAATCGTAGATTCGGTCTGTCCATCAGCGCGCTTTCCAAGCCACACATTAGCAGCGGCCCGCCCCTGCTGAAGCGGGATATCAAGGGTGCGCGGGGGAATCTTCGGCGACTCCGTGCGCAAGGCCCGTAATTACGCCGTTACCTTGAGTTGGCACGACCGAAACGGCGAGGTCATCACGCCCAGGGCGGCGTCAGATCCCGTAGTTCTCCCTCGTTGTCGATGATCCAGGACCCGAACAGCACGAGACCGCGCACCCAGAACCGGTCGTTCCACCCGTTGAACCTGGCCAGCGCGTCCGGTCCCTGGCCGATCATGTCGTGCAGCTCCGGCGAGAGCAGCCCGGGCACCCGCGTGGCCAGGGCGGTCAGCATCCGGTGCCCGTGGGCGCGGGCGGGTGCGGCGGCCGAGCGCAGCGGCACGCGGGTGAGCGGCTGCTTGACCACGTTGGTGGACGGCAGCGCCGCCACCCTGGGGTTGGCCTCGTGCAGCAGTTCGCGGTAGAAGCGCCCCTTGTCCTTGCGGGCCACCCCGACCGACAGCGCGGCGTCGAAGAAGGCCGGGTGGATGAACGGCGCGGCGAACGACGCCTCCGGGCCCACCAGGTTGACCGGGGAGCGGGCGATGCCCCTGACCGTGCGCGTGTGCAGCACCGAGAGCGGAAGTTCGGCCCGGTGGCCGTGCAGCATGGACGTGGAACGGGTGAACGACTCGCGGACGGTCTGCTCGATCCACTCGCCCGCCGGCTCGGACAGGAAGGGCATCGAGGGCGCGCCCAGGGCGAGCGACCTGAGCACCGCGGCCTGGCGGTCCGCGGCCGTGCCCGCGTGCATCGCCTCGCCGCTGACCATGAAGTTCTTCAGCAGGGGGCCGCCGGCCAGGCCGTCCACCAGGGTGCGCCCGGAGCGGTGGACCTCCTTGGCGAAGGGGGCGTACCAGGCGTGGTGCGGGGTGAGGTACTCCAGCCTGCGCGCCACCTCCAGCGCGTCGGCGGGGTAGCGGGCGGGGTCCTGCTCGACCACGCGGTGCCGTACGCCGAGTTCGCGGGTGATCGCGCGGGCGAAGGCGATGTCGGTGTCTGTGCCGTCGTCCGGGCTCGTCGTCCAGGACTCCACGTCCGCGCCCCTGGCCACCGCCACCGAGCACAGCAGCCGGGAGTCGTAGCCGCCGCTGACCGGCACGAGCAGCGGACGGTCCTCGAACTCCTTGTAGACCTCGTGCAGGATCGACAGCAGTTCGCCCGCGCCGCGCCACGCCTCGTAGGGCTCCTCGCGCACCCAGCGGGGCGGCCGCCGATCGACGCTCACCCGCCGCGCCGCACGGTCGTAGACCAGCGCGCTCGCGCCGGAGAGCCGCTTGACCGCGTCGTACGGCGTGCCGTCGCCCAGCGGGAAGGTGACTCGCAGGATGGACGCCCAGGCGTCCCAGTCCATCTCGCGCCGCTCGCCCGCCAGCGCGAGCAGCGGTTCGAGCAGCGAGGAGAAGTAGACCGCCCCGGGGGTGCGCACGTAGTAGACGTCCACCAGCCCGAGCCCGCCGGCGTGCAGCGTCACCTGGTGTCCGTCGTCGATGAGCCCGGGGGTCTCATGGGTCTCGGCGATCGACATCCAGCGGTCGGCGACCAGCGGCCTGCGCTCCCCCCAGGCGAACGCGTATCCGTGCCCGTCGCGGTGGTAGGGGGCCAGCGGCCCGCTGCTGAACAGCGCCGCGCCGTCGGTCTGCAGGGCCGCGCGCGTCTTGGGCCCGGCGGCGCACAGGTCCGCCAGGAGCGCCGGGTCCACGCCGCCGATCGCACCGCACACGTACGGCCGGACGTTGAACGCAGGCCAGTCCCCCTCACGCACGGACTCATCCCTTCCCGGTCTTGGATCGCATTCGGTTCGCCACTGTCGCGATTAGCCGAAAGAGTATCCTTTTGCACCGCTCAGTGATCGGAGGACGACGTGGCTGGCGAGCGACTGGACGGCACCCGGCGGGCACTGCGAGACGCCATGGCGCAGGCGGAACGGGCCGCCGAGCTGGCGCGGCTCCTGGACGCCGCGCAGGCCAAGCTCGCCGAGGCCGAACGCGCCACACAGGAGTTGCGCGAGGTCAACACGCGGTTGCGAGAGGTCGAGCGGGAACTCGCCGACGCGCGGGCGAGCGAGGACAAACTGCGCCGCGAACTCTCCGAGCAGCGCTACCAGACCGAGGTCGCCCGCTGGAAGCTGTCCTCCATGCAGGTCGCCCGCTGGTCCAGGCTCGGCGACGCGATCAAGTCCGGTAAGCGCAACCCGGTACGGCTGGCCCGCGGCCTGCGCCGCGCCGCCCAGCACTGTCTCTTATACCCATCTTCCGAGCCCACGCGACTAGCGCTCATCTCGTATGCTGTCTTCCGCTTGGAAAAA
>NZ_POUA01000208.1 GCF_003236385.1 Spongiactinospora gelatinilytica | reverse complement strand
GCGCAGGGCGGGCGCGCTGGGCGCGGCGATCGTCTCGGGCACCGACCTGTGGCTGCGCGGGGTCGGTGAGATCTCCGACTTCGGCGTCGCCTCGGTGTCGATCAACGGCGTGGTGCTGCTCTTCCTGGCCGGGATCCTGATCGGCCACGTGGCCCGGCTCGCCCGCCAGGCCGAAGAGCGCATGCAGCGGGCCACCGAGATGGAGGCCGTGGGCCGCGAGCGGGAACGCCTGGCCCGCGGCATCCACGACTCGGTCCTGCAGGTCCTCGCCCTGGTGCAGCGCCGCGGCCAGGAGATCGGCGGCGAGGCCGCCGAACTCGGCAGGCTGGCCGGGCAGCAGGAGGCCGCGCTGCGCGAGCTGGTGAGCATCCAGCGCGAGCCCTCCCCGGCCGGCACCTGCGACCTGCGCGCGCTGCTGCGCGCGTACGGCGGCGCGGACGTCACCGTCTCCACCCCCGCGACCCCGCTCGACCTGCCCACGGGCGCCGCCCGGGAGACCGCCGCGGCCGTGGCCGCCGCGCTGGACAACGTCCGCCGCCACTGCGGGGCGGGCGCGCACGCCTGGATCCTCGCCGAGGGCGAGGCGGACACCGTCACCGTCACGGTCAGGGACGACGGGCCGGGCATCCCCGCGGGCCGGCTGGAGGAGGCCGCCGCCGCGGGCCGCCTCGGGGTCGCCCAGTCCATCCGGGGACGCGTCGCCGACCTCGGCGGCCGGGCCGTGATCACCTCCGCCCCCGGTCAGGGCACCGAGGTCGAGCTGACCGTGCCCCGCGGTGGAGGTCCCGCCGGGCCGTAGAGTTGCCGTGTGGACGGCTTGCGCGTGATGGTGGTGGACGACCACCCGATGTGGCGGGACGGCGTGGCCCGCGACCTCGCCGAGGCGGGGTGCGAGGTCGTCGCGACGGCGGGGGAGGGACGGCAGGCCGTGCGCGTCGCGGCGGCGGCCAGGCCCGATGTCGTCGTGCTGGATCTCCAGCTCCCGGACATGACCGGCGTCGAGGTGACGCGCAGCCTGGCGGCCGGCGACCATCCGGCGCGGGTGCTGGTGCTGTCGGCCAGCGCCGAGCAGACCGACGTGCTGGAGGCGGTCAAGGCGGGCGCGTCCGGCTATCTGGTGAAATCGGCGAGCCGGGAGGAGTTCCTGGACGCGGTCCGCCGTACCGCGGCGGGCGACGCGGTCTTCACCCCCGGCCTGGCCGGTCTGGTGCTCGGCGAGTACCGCAGGCTGGCCGCCCAGCCCGCGGACGGCGCGACGGGGCCGAGCCTGACGCCCCGCGAGACGGAGGTGCTGCGGCTGGTCGCCAAGGGCCTGTCCTACCGGCAGATCGCCGAGCGGCTGGTGCTCTCGCACCGGACCGTCCAGAACCATGTCCAGAACACGCTCAGCAAGCTTCACCTGCACAACCGGGTCGAACTGGTGCGATACGCGATCGAGCAAGGACTTGACGACGCCTGAACCGCACTAAAGTAGCCCGGACTAAAGTAGCTCAGTCACGCGTTGTGCGGAACGACCCTGGGAAGACCGGGCGACCGCCACGCCGCCCTTGCCGATCGCCGCTGCGGAGGAAACACAATGCTCGACGTGACGTCCATTGGGACGCCTGCCGCGCTGGGCGAGCCGTGCGTCCTGCTCAAGCTGGGCGAGGTCGTGCTGAAGGGTAAGAACCGGGAGCAGTTCGAGCGGCGGTTGCAGAGCAACATCAGGGCCGCGCTGAAGGACTGCGGGGTGCGCGTGGACGTGCGCCAGCGGCACGGGGTCATCGCCGTCTTCCTGCCCGCCGGCACCTCCCTGGAGACCGCCCAGGCCGTCGCCGAGCGGGTGGCCGACGTTCCCGGCCTGGTGTGGGTGCACCTGGCCCGCCGCGTCGAGAAGGACCCTGACGCGGTCACCAAGGCGGCGCTCGCGCTGGTGGAAAGCCGGCTCGCCACGGGCGAGGGCCCGCGGCTGCCCAGGTTCGCCGTGCGCTCGCGGCGCCGGGACAAGCGCTTCCCGCTGCGCTCCAACGAGCTGGACCGCACGGTCGGCGGCGAGATCAACGACGTGTTCGGGCTGCCTGTGGACCTGAGCCACCCCGAGCTGACCGTCCACATCGAGGTCGACAGGGACGAGGTCTTCGTCTTCACCGACGGCCTGCCCGGCCAGGGCGGCCTGCCGGTCGGGGTGAGCGGGCGCGCGCTGGTGCTGATGTCCGGCGGCATCGACTCCCCGGTGGCGGCCTACCGGATGATGCGGCGCGGGCTGCGGGTCGACTTCCTGCACTTCTCCGGCATCCCGTTCACCACGACGGAGTCGATCTACAAGGCGTACGCGCTGGTGCGCTCGCTGGACCGCTTCCAGGGCCGCTCGCGCCTTTGGGTGGTGCCCTTCGGCAAGGCGCAGCAGTCGATCCGGGCCTCCGGCCAGGACCGCCTGGCCGTCATCACCCAGCGGCGGCTGATGCTCAAGACCGCCGAGGAGGTGGCCCGGCGGATCCGCGCCGGGGCGCTGGTCACCGGCGACTCCCTGGGCCAGGTCTCCTCGCAGACCCTCCAGAACATCACCGCCCAAGACCACGCGGTGGACCTGCCCGTGCTGCGCCCGCTGATCGGCCTGGACAAGATCGAGATCATGGCGGAGGCGCGCAGGATCGGCACGCTGGAGATCTCCGAGCTGCCCGACGAGGACTGCTGCACGCTGCTCGCCCCGCGCCGCGCCGAGACCCGCGCCAAGATCGAGGACCTCAAGCAGATCGAGCGCCGCCTGGACGCCGAAGACCTCGCCGTCCAGCTCGCCGACTCCTTGCAGGAATACAAGCTGGACGCCTGAAATCCTGATTTCCGGCGTGCCGACGCATGCCCGGCGGAAAACCGGTTTTGGCGGCCCGCCGGAATTGCGGCTAGGCCTTCGTACGGATGCCGAATGCACCGCCTTTTCGCCGGGCCCGCGGTCAGGCCCGATAAGGCGTTCAATCCACCTTGAAGGGGTCGTGCTCGGCGATCAGTCGCTCCAGCCGTGCCTGGTCGATGCGGCTGGTCATCTCGGCGACCTCCTGCCGGTCACGGACGATCTTCGCGAGCGTGAACGCGGACGTGACCACGTACAGCACGCCGACCGCGAAGAACGCGCGGATCCAGCCGTCGACCGGCAGGTAGGCCACGCCGATGACGAGCGCGGCCAGGGAGAGCGCGAAGGACAGCACCGCCTGGACGAAGAACGCCGTGGTCGAGTTCCGGTTGATCGCCTTGTCGGCCGCTTTGCTCATGCTCTGATCGTCGCCGTGCCGAGCGCCCGTCGCATGAGCGGGAGTACCCGGTCGCTCATGAGTAGGCGGGCGCCCGGCGGTGGGTCAGACGGCGGAGAGCGGCGCGGTCGCCGCGGTACGGCCGAGCAGCGGCGGGAACTGCCGCATGACCTGCGCGAGTTCGCGCAGGTCGCCGTCCACCAGCGCCTGCGGGCCGTCACAGAGCGCCTGCTCGGGGTGGGGGTGGACATCGACGATCACGCCGTCGGCGCCCGCGGCGATGGCGGCCCGGCTGAGCGGCAGGACCAGGTCCCGGCGGCCGCCCGAGTGGGAGGGGTCCACGATCACCGGCAGGTGCGACAGCCGCTGGGCGACCGGCACGGCCGAGACGTCCAGGGTGTTGCGCGTGGCGGTCTCGAAGGTGCGGATGCCGCGCTCGCACAGCACGATGTCCAGGTTGCCGCGCTGGGCGATGTACTCGGCGGCCATCAGCCACTCCTTGATGGTGGCGTTCATGCCGCGCTTGAGCAGCACCGGCCGGCCGGCCGCGCCGACCGCCTGCAACAGCGCGAAGTTCTGTGCGTTGCGGGTGCCCACCTGGAGCATGTCGGCGTACCCGGCCACCAGCGGGACGTCGTGCGCGTCGACCACCTCGGTGACCACCGGCAGCCCGGTCGCCTCGCGCACTTCGGCCAGGATGCGCAGCCCGGCCTCGCCGAGGCCCTGGAAGGCGTACGGGGAGGTACGCGGCTTGTAGGCCCCGCCGCGCAGCAGCGTGGCCCCCGCGGCCTTGGCCATCTCGGCGGCCTCCAGGGTCTGCTGCGGCGTCTCCACCGCGCACGGCCCCGCGATCAGCGTGACCGTGTCCGGCCCGATGGGCACGCCGCCCACCGTGATCGTCGTCCTGTCCGGGTGGTTCTCCCTGCTGACCAGCTTGTAGGGGGTGGACACCCGCATCACGTCGGCCACCCCGCGCATCCCGCCCAGGTTGAGCGCGCTGAACTGCGCCACGTCGCCGACCAGCCCGATGATGGTACGGCTGACGCCCCGGCTCACGAACGCCTCGCCGCCCGCCGTGCCGACGAGCGCGATGATCGCCTCGACGTCTTCCCCGGTGGCCTGCGGGGTCATCACGATGACCATGTGTCGTTCCTCCCATTGAAATGCGAAAGGCCCCGGATCCTTGCGGACCCGGGGCCTTCGCGACGCCGTCAGATGTCAGTGCAGCATCTGGTGGCGAACGGTCCGACCCACGGGCCCGTCGCCATACCAAAACCAGAACGCTGTACGCATCGCCGCACATCGTAGCGCATCGATCCGGCGTCCGTCAGGCCCGCCCGGGTCGGAGGGGCCGGCGCGGCGGTGGCAGGATGGCGGAAGTGCCCGGCCGTACCGGCCTTGCGGCGCTGCGGGACACGAACGCGCGGACCGGCGAAAGGGGGTGGCGGTGGATCCATCCGAGGCTCCCCGGGAGGAGACTCGCCTGCCACCGGGGCAGTACGTCCCCAGGGGCAGACCAGTGATCCACTACGGCCGCGTGCCGGCCTTCCGCCCCGACACCTGGGACTTCCGCGTCTTCGGCGCCACCGCCGACGGCCGTGAGCACGCGCTCGCCTGGCCGGAGTTCGCCGCGCTGCCCAGGGAGACGATCCTGGCCGACTTCCACTGCGTCACCAAGTTCTCGCTCATGGGCAACGAGTGGCGCGGCGTCCCGGCGAGCGTCCTGCTGCGCGCCTTCCCGCCGGCCCCCGAGGTGCGTCACGTGATGATCTGGGGCGAGTACGGATACAGCGCCAATGTGCGGACCGGCGATTTCGAGCGCGCGTTGTTCGCCATGGACCTGGACGACAAGCCGATCTCCGCCGATCGGGGTTTTCCGGTACGCGCGGTGGTGCCCCATCTGTACGCCTGGAAGAGCGTCAAGTGGGTGCGCGGAGTGGAGTACATGATCGAGGATCGCCGGGGTTTCTGGGAGGAACGCGGCTATCACAACATCGGCGACCCATGGCGCGAACAGCGCTACTCCTATCAGGAAGAACCCGGTGAGGGCCCGTCCTGACTCCCGGATTGACCGGCTGGAATAACTTCAAGTAGCCATTCTCTTTACTCATAGTCACCGTTTCGGTTGCGACATGAGCGGCGGCAGGGCAGCGTGGAGTTCATGCTTCGTGTTCTCGCGGTGGACGATGAGTTGCCGGCCCTTGAAGAGCTGGCCTTTCTGCTGCGGCATGACGCGAGGATCGGGCACGTGGTGACCGCGACCGACGGCGTGACCGCGTTACAGGACATGGTGCAGATGATCGGCACCGGCGAACGGCTCGACGGCGTGTTCCTGGACATCCGCATGCCCGGCTTCGACGGCCTGGAACTGGCCCGGATGATCCGCGGCTTCCCCGCCCCGCCCCGGTTGGTCTTCGTCACCGGCCACGAGGACGGCGCGGTGCGGGCCTTCGAGCTACAGGCCATCGACTACCTGCTCAAGCCGGTCCGCGCCGAGCGGCTGGCCGAGGCGGTGGGCCGGCTGGCCGAGGCCGTCGCGCCGCCCGGCGGGGTCGCCGAGCCCGGCGACGAGGAGATGATTGCGGTCGAGCTGGGCGGGCGCACCCGCTTCGTGCCGCAGCACGCGGTCTGGTTCGCCGAGGCCAAGGGCGACTACGTCAGGCTGCACACGGGCGAGGGCAGCTACCTGGTCCGCATGTCCCTGGGCGCGCTGGAGCGGCGTTGGGCGGGCGCGGGCTTCATCAGGGTCCACCGCAGCACGCTCGTGTCCGCACGGCACGTCCAGGAGCTGCGCTTCGAGGACGGCAGGGCGATCCTTCAGGTCGGCACCGAGACGCTGGCGGTGAGCCGCCGCCACACCCGGCGGGTAAGGGAACAGCTCGTACGCCAGTTCAGGGCGCTGCCGCGCCCGACCTGAGCGCCGCCGGGGGGTCACCGCCGGGGGCGTGCCCGCGAACCGGCCGACCGCTGATCGCACCCGATCGACCTCTCATCGCGTGGCGACTCTCCGCACATCGATGACTACAGACCGTTGGCAGAGTGAGCGGGCAACCGGGTTTCCCCCTCTTGATCGTGACCGTAATGTTGCGCCTGTCGAAGCCACAAACCGCCGCATCGGGGGGGACCGAGCCATCCGGCTCGCATTGACCTGATGCGCGGGGACCTGGGTGACATTCGGGTGTCACCTTGCCGCCTGGCCCTTACCGGGGGGGAGGGGCCGGGCGGCTTCGGCGTGACGAGGGCGCTCGCGTACGGCCGCGGGCCGCACCGCGATCCGGTCTGCGGGGGCGACCGGATCGCCGGGGAACGGGCCCCTCGTCACGCCCGATGCCTTCGGGGGGCAGGCCGCGCCCTTCGAGGCGGGCAGGCCGCGTGAGCTTCTTCAGCGGCTCGGACCGCGCCCCTTCGAGGCGGGTCAGGCCGCGCGGAGCCTCTTCAGCAGCTCGATGTCCTCGCGGTGCTTGACGGCCTTGCCCGGGGTCTCCACGCACAGCGGCACGCCCGCCGCGACCGGGTGCCGCATGATCTCGCCGAACGCCTCGGCGCCGATGTGACCCGCGCCGATGTTCTCGTGGTGGTCGCGGTTGGAGCCCACCGGGTCCTTGGAGTCGTTGGCGTGGATCAGCTTCAGCCGCCCGGGAGCGATGGCGTGCAGCGCGTCGAAGGTCTCCCGCACGCCGCCGGGGGCGGCGAGGTCATGGCCCGCGGCGAAGGCGTGGCAGGTGTCCAGGCAGACTCCGGCGCGCGGGTGGAAGTCCAGGGCGGCGAGGTAGGGACCGAGGTCCTGGACGGTGGCGCAGAGCATCCGGCCCTGGCCCGCCATCGGCTCCAGGAGCAGGTCGGGGCCGTCATCGGGGATCTCGTCGAGCAGCGGGAGCAGGTGCTCGCGCACCTGGAGCAGGGCCTCCTCCCTGGACCGGCTCACCGCCGAACCGGTGTGCACCACCACGCCCCTGGCCCCGATGGCGGCGGCCCGGGTCAGCGCGTGCCGCACGCTCGCCACCGACTTGGTGAGCGTGTCCGGGTTGGGGGAGCCGAGGTTGACCAGGTAGCAGGCGTGTACGAAGGTCGGCGTGCCGGACTCGCGCAGCCGGGCGTCTTCGGCCGGTACGCCGGGGGTCAGCGCCCAGCCGCGCGGGTTGGACACGAAGACCTGGATCATCTCGGCGCCGATGCCGGCGGCGTAGGCCAGGCCGCCGGTGGCCAGGCCCCCCGCGACCATCACATGACCGCCGATCGGTGGTGTCTCGCTCATGGTGGATGCCAGTTTATGGCCAGGTGGGCGAGGGCGGGCGCGCGCCCGGCACAAGGCACGGCCGTTTGCCGTCCCCGGTCCGTGATGTGCTGTGATGTAGGCCCCTACGCAACCGAGGAGCAGGTTCATTGGCCGAGGGTCATGTCATCATCGCGCCCGACAAGTTCAAGGGGTCGCTTTCCGCGGCGGAGGTCGCCGATCGGGTGGCCGCCGGTCTCGGGCCGGGCGTCGAAACGGTCCGCCTGCCGGTGGCCGACGGCGGCGACGGCACTGTGGACGCCGTCGTCGCCTGCGGGTTCACCCGGGTGGAGGCGGAGGTCACCGGCCCGGTCGGAGACCACGTAAAGGCCGCCTACGCCTGGCACCCCGGCCCGCTCGGCGACGACGTGCCGACGGCCGTGGTGGAGCTGGCCGAGGCGTCGGGGCTTGCCCGGCTGCCCGCCGCCGACCCCGGCTCCGCGCGGCCCGCGGGGGCGCACGAGGGCGTGGTCCTCGCGCCGCTCACCGCGACCAGCAGGGGCACCGGGGAGCTGATCGCGCACGCCGTGCGGCGGGGCGCCCGGCGCGTCGTGCTGGGGCTGGGCGGCAGCGCCTGCACCGACGGCGGCACCGGGATGCTGGCGGGGCTCGGGGTGCGCTTCCTGGACGAGCAGGGAGCCGAACTCGGGCCGGGGGGAGCCGCGCTCCGCGACCTCCACACCATCGACACCTCCGGGCTCGGCGACATCTCCGGGGTCGAGGTGATCGTCGCCAGTGACGTGGACAACCCGCTGCTCGGCCCGTACGGCGCGGCGGCGGTGTACGGCCCGCAGAAGGGCGCGACCCCCGCCGATGTGACCGTGCTCGAAGCGGGCCTCGCCCGGCTGGCCGCCGTCGCCGCGCACACCCACGGGGTGGTCGGCGCAGGCGAGCACGACGGCGTCGTCCGGCGGATGGGCGTGGCCGCCGAACCCGGCGCGGGCGCGGCCGGGGGCGTCGGCTTCGGCGCGCTCGCCTTCCTGGCCGCCGACCTGCGGCCCGGCATCTCCTACCTGCTGGACCTGCTCGGTTTCTCCCGTCACCTGGAAGGGGCCCGGCTGGTCGTCACCGGCGAGGGCGCGCTCGATGAGCAGACCCTGCGCGGCAAGGCCCCCGCGGGCGTCGCCGAGGCCGCGGCCAAGGCGGGCGTGCCCGTCGTCGCGGTGTGCGGCCGCCGCTCGCTCGGCGAGGCCGAACTGCACGCCGCGGGCATCCAGGCCGCCTACGCGCTGACCGACATCGAGCCCGACCCGGTTCGCTGCATCGCCGACGCCGGCCCCCTCCTGGAACGCCTGGCCGCCACCCGGCTGACCCCCTGGACGACCTGATCCAGCCACGCCCGGCCCGCTGGGCGGCGGGGGTCAGTACCAGATCGTGACGCGGGTGCCGCGGGGGGCGTGCCCGGACATGGGGAACTGGCCGCGTACGATCCCGCCGCCCCCGCGCAGTTTGCGGGTCTTGACCTCGAATCCGGCGGCCCGCAGCTCGCGGCGGGCGTCGCCGACGCTCTTGTTGAGCACGTTGGGGACGGCGAGGACGGCCCCGTCGCCGTCGATGTCGAAGCGCCCGCCGTCCCACGGCCATGGGAAACCGGCGTCGCAGTTGGACAGCGTGAGCGTGACCTTCGTGTTCCGGTCGATCTCCGCCTTGGCCGCAGGGTCCTGGGCGATGACCGTACACGGCTGGGCGTCGTCGGCCTGCTCCCTGAACTCGACCTGGAAGCCCTGCTCGCGCAGCCACGCGTCGGCCTGATCGCGCGGGATGCCCTTCATGTCCGGCATCAGCAGACCCGCGCTGAGCGTGATGTCGACCCTGCCGCCCTCACGTACCTTGCCGCCCGCCTCGGGCGTGGTGGACAGCACCAGGCCGCGCTGGACCTTGTCGCTTTCGGTGCGGCGCACGTCGTCGACCTTCAGGCCGAGCTTGGCCAGGCGCTCCCGCGCGGCTCCCTCGGTGCCGCCGGTCAAATCGGGGATGGTGATCATCTTGGGGCCCAGCGAGGGGATCAGTGTGACCTTCGCGCCGTCGTCCACCTCGGTACCGGCCACGGGCTCCATCTTGACCACGGTGTCCTCGGCGGCCTTGTCGTCGTGGACGCCGTCGCCGATCACCACGACGAACCCGCGGCCCTCCATCTGGGATTTGGCCAGGTCGATGTTCTTGCCGAGCATCTCCGGGACCTTGATCGGGTCGCTCTGCGCGAAGTACCAGCCGGTGACGGCGATGGCCACCACCATCACCGCGCCCAGCACGCTCAGGAAACGCCCCGCGGGCGGCATGGCGCGCCACAGGCGCGACGGACCGCGGCGCTCGGGCAACTGCGGGCGCGGCTGGATCAGCGTGTGCCCGGGCGCGGCGGGGGCCGTCGCCGCGTGCGGGACCGAGACGGTGGCGGTCATACCGGGCACCGCCGGCCCGCCCGGCGCGGACCGGCCGGCCACGGTCTCACCGGCGCGCGGGGCGGCGTCTCCGGCCAGCGCCCGGTGCGTCGCAACGGCCCGGATCAGCAGCGCCGTCGCGTCGGCGGGCCGCTCTTCGGGGTCGCGGCAGGCCGCCGCCGCCACCAGCGCGTCGATCGCGGGCGGCGCGTCCGGCGTCACCGACGACGGCGGCGGGACGTCCTCGTGGACGTGCTTGTAGGCGATCGTCATCGGCGCCTCGCCGGAATAAGGCGGGCCGCCCGTGACCAGCTCGAACAGCATGATGCCCGCCGCGTAGACGTCGCTTCTGGCATCGGTGCGGCCGGTGGTCACCTGCTCGGGCGACATGTAGCCGATCGTGCCGATCATGACGCCGGTGCGGGTCTGGTTGCTCGCCTCCACGGCGCGGGCGAGCCCGAAGTCGACCACCTTGACCCGGCCGTCGGCGGCCAGCAGTACGTTCTCCGGCTTCACGTCGCGGTGGATCAGGCCCTTCTGGTGGGCCGCCCCCAGCGCCGCGAGCACCGGGATCATGACCTCCAGCGCCTCCCGCCCGGTCAGCCGGCCCCGCTCGCGCAGCACGTCGCGCAGCGTGCGGCCCGGGACGTACTCCATCGACAGGAAGACCACGTCGCCGTCGGTGCCCTGGTCGAACACCTGGACCACGTTGGGATGGGACAGGCTGGCGGCGGACTTGGCCTCACCGATGAACCTGCGCACGAACGCCGGGTCCTCGGCGAGGGACCGATGCATCACCTTCAGGGCGACGGTGCGGTCGAGCCGGATGTCCAGGGCGACATAGACCGTCGCCATGCCGCCCCTGGCGATCCGGGACTCGACGCGGTAGCGCCCGTCGAGGAGTCTCCCGATGAGGGGATCGGCAAGCGTCGTGTCCACAAGCCCGAGTTTACGGGCGATTTGCGCGGGGCACCGCGCCTACGTCCCAAACCGATGCCGAGCCGTTCCCACAGGTTGGGCAAGAACGCTAGGGAGTCAGCGGCGAGGACGCCTCGGCGTACCTTCTGCGTGGAATGCGCCCCGCCAGCCTGGCCAGCCGCCCGGCCTCGACGGCCGACCGCATCGCCGCGGCCATCCGCTCCGGCCGCTGCGCGCGGGTGACCGCGGTGGCCAGCATGACCGCCTCGCAGCCGAGTTCCATGGCCAGGGCCGCGTCGCTGGCGGTGCCGATGCCCGCGTCCAGGATCACCGGCACCGACACGGCCTCCACGATCAGCTCGATGCTGTGCGGGTTGCGGATGCCGAGGCCCGAGCCGATCGGCGAGCCCAGCGGCATCACGGCGGCGCACCCGGCCTGCTCCAGCCTCCTGGCCAGCGCCGGATCGTCGCCGATGTAGGGCAGCACCACGAACCCGTCGGCGATCAGCCGCTCGGCGGCGTCGAAGGTCTCGATCGGGTCGGGCAGCAGGGTGCGCTCGTCGTTGATGACCTCGACCTTCACCCAGTTCGTGCCCAGCGCCTCGCGGGCCAGCCGGGCGGTCAGCACGGCGTCGCCCGCCGTGTAGCAGCCGGCGGTGTTCGGCAGCACCGCGATGCCGCGCCGCCGCAGTACGTCGAGCACGGACCCGGGCGCGGACGGGTCCACCCGCCGCATCGCCACCGTGGTCAGCTCGGTGCCCGAGGCGGCCAGCGCCCGGTCGAGCACCTCCAGGGAGGGCGCGCCGCCGGTTCCCATGATCAGCCGGGAGCCGAACGTCCTGCCGGCGATGGTGAACCGGTCCTCCTCCGCCGCGCCGTTCACCGGCGGCGGGCCGGCCGCCTGCTCGGTCATCTGACCGGTCATCGTCATCCTCCCTGCACTGCGGTGAGCACTTCCACGCGGTCCCGCTCGGAAAGCGCGGTCGACTCCCACGCCCCCCTGGTGATGACCTCCTCGTTCAACGCGACCGCCACACCCGAGGTCGCGGTGGTGAGCGCGGTCACGGCGTGCGCCACGGTGGCCCCCTCGGGGAGGTCGTACGGGCTGCCGTTGATGGTCACTTTCATTCGGTGCTTTCCTCGAAACGCGATGGTGAACAGGAGTGATCCACGATCGTCTCGCCCGCCAGCAGGCGGACGACCAGATCGGCGGTGAGGGGGGCCAGCAGCACGCCGCCCCGGTGATGGCCGGTGGCGACCAGGAGCCCCGGCAGCGCGGTGCGGCCGATCACGGGCAGGTTGTCGGGCGTCCCCGGGCGCAGTCCGGCCACCACGTCGGTGACCTCCCACTCGGTGACGCCCGGCACCAGTTCCCTGGCGTCGCGCAGGATCTCCCACAGGCCGCCGGCCGTGACGCGGGTGTCGAAGCCCATCTCCTCCTGGGTGGCTCCGAGCACCACCTCGCCGTCTCCGCGCGGCACGAGGTAGACGGGGGAGCCGTGGACGGTGCCGCGCACACAGCGGGTCAGCGCGGGATAGGGGGTTCGCAGGCGCATGATCTGGCCCTTGACCGGTCGTACCGGGGGCAGCACGCCGCCGGGCACCCCGGGCAGCGAGCCGGTCCACGCCCCGGCCGCCAGCACCACCTGGTCCGCCGGGATCTGCTCCGGGGCCGCCCCGGAGTCCTGATGAGGGAGCGGGGGGCGGCCGGGCCGCACGCCGCGCGAGCCGGGCTCGGCGTCCGCCGCCGCGAGCCGTACACCCTGGACCGTGCCACCGGCCACGACCACCTCGGCGACCCGGCGGCGCAGCACCGGGACCCCGAGCCTGGACAGGGCGGTGAGCAGGGCGCGGGTCACCCGGCGCGGGTTGACCCAGGAGTCGCCGGGGGCGAGCAGGCCGCCGCGCACCGACGGGGCCAGCATGGGCTCCAGGCGGCGGCACTCGCGGCCGGTGAGCCGTTCGACGGGGAGGTCCAGCTTGGCCATGAACTCCGCCAGCTCGCCCAGCGCCGTCAGGTCGTCCGCGCCGAAGGCGACGTCCAGCGTGCCCGCCGAGCGCAGGTCGAGGTCGTCGCCGCCGGCCTCGGTGAGTTCGGCGGCGAAGCGCGGCCAGCGGGCGAGGGAGTCCACCCCCAGCCGCAGCAGCGGCTCCTCGGTGTAGGTGACCTCGCTCACCGGCGCGAGCATCCCGGCCGCGGCGTACGACGCGCCGCCCCCGGGATCGGGGTCGATGACGGTGACGGCCGCGCCCTCCTTGGCCGCCCGCCAGGCGACGCTCAGCCCGACGACGCCGCCTCCCACCACGACGACCCGCGCACGGCCCGTGAGCCGCCCGGCGGGCTCTACGGCCGTTTGCGGGCCGCCGTCAACCCTGGTTGGGGTGCTTCCGTGTCCGGCCGGGTTTTTCGGTCCCGGCGCGTCCGTGCCCGGGGGATCGGCGCGGGGGGCGCCGCCGGACGCCGGTACGCCTCCGGCCGCGCTCAGCGG
>NZ_POUA01000207.1 GCF_003236385.1 Spongiactinospora gelatinilytica | reverse complement strand
CGCAAGGGAGCGCTCTCCGTTACCGGTTGTGACGCCGGCGCGGACGGGCCAGGCGGCGGAGTTGAGTGATACGGGCGGTACCGAGCACCAAGGTGAGCAAGATCCCACTGACCATGGCGATCAGCATCGCGACCGCCAGCGGCAGCGTACCGTGCAGGCCGAGAAAGGACACCTGCGTAAGGGTCGTGTTCTGCAGCATGAACACGATGAAGGCGATGGACACGAGCGCGGCGGCCCACACGCCCGCCCAGGCCACGCTGGTGCGGGTGACGGGCACCGGCCTGGAGTCCTCGATGCTTGAGCCCACGTCCGCAGGGCGCGGGGCCGTCGCCGGCGCCTCATCACCGTGGGGCGCAGTGCCCCCGGCCGTTTCGGGGGATGGCTCGGATCTGTTACGGAGGCGGTGCAGGATGTCCATGATGGCCTTTCAGTGAGCAAGGGTTGGTGGAGCGGCGCTCGGATAGAGATCTCCTGCCGCCCGGTCCCGCGCTCGGGTGGACAGCGGGTCCCTGGCGGAGTCGGGAGCGCGGATCGGTCAGGCCAACACCCGCAGGCTGCGGCCCAGGCCGGTGATGCGCAACAGCTTGGACACGTACGGACGGGGAGCGGCCAGGGCCAGGGTGATGCCCATCGCCCGGGCACGGCGCTGGATGCCGACCAGGACGGCCAGTCCGGAGGCATCGTAGAACGACACCTCGGACAGGTCGAGAACGAGCAGGTTCGTGCTGTAGCACAGGACCCGCAGCAGACGCTCACGAAGCGCGTGGCTGGTGAAGATGTCGATCTCACCGGTCAAGCGGATGGTCGTCGCGGCGGCGCACGACCCGGCGGCGACGGCGCCGGCCCGCGGGCCGCCCTTGCCGGTGCGCATACCGTCCACGGTGGCGCTGGGTCTGTCGATGATGGGTCTGTCGATGGTGATCATGATCGCTCCGTTCGGAGAACATTTGGGAGGGGGCCTGCCGGCCAGGCCGATCAGGCCGGGTACCGATAGGCCGCTGTCAGGCGGTGGACGGCTGATCGCTGGTGTTCCCGCTCTGGTTTTCCCCGTGGGCCGGGCCGTCCGCATCCGGGCTACCGAGGCCGGCCGCGGCTGTCCGGTGTGCGGCGCCGAGGATGTCGGCGGGGCGCCGGCCGGGCGCGCCGCGGACGGAAAGGGCGAGCGCGGCGGCTGCCGGGCCGACGGCGGTGTCCGGCGGGATGACCAGCAGCCTGATCGGCTCGGCACCCATGGAGACCAGGCTGACCAGGTGTGCGTTGGCGTGGCGGGACCAGCCCACCCGGATCCGGCGCCCGTGGGCCGGGATGTGGTGCGGAGCGTCGTCCCATGCGTCGCCATGCAGGCCGACGCGCATCGTGATCTGCGCCAGCCGCTGGTCGACGACGGCGATTAGAGCGGGTAGTTCGGCGGCGGCCTCGCGAGAGCGAGGCCACCACGCCCCGTCTACGGTGCCCCGCCGGCAAAAGTGAGGATCCAGCCTGAGCCGGACCGTAGAGCCGATCGCGGCGAAAGCGTCGGCGGCGGCGTTCGGTGGGTTGAGATGAGCTGCAACTCTCGGCGTCATGGTCGCCTGGCCTATCCGGGCCCTTGGAAGGACGCGGTGGTGGTTCGCCGGGGGCGACGCCGACCTGAGTGCCAACGCTCGAAAAGTCCTCGGTAATTTAAGTTTACCTCTTTACTGCCGGAGTTACCAATTTCCGGCAGTGGCAGGGCGGGTGCCTTGTGGAAAAATGCCCTTAGCGGGTGTTCCGCCCTGTCTGATCCCGGAGTCAGGTGCCGCGCCATGCCGGGGTGGATTCGCTGGTGAGACGGCGGGTGATGAGATCGGTCACGGCGATACGGATCAGGGCTTCGGACCGGCCGGCAGGGCCTTTGGGGTGAATCCCCGGGCGCCGGGTTCGCGGCGGACGATCCGCATGTCGCTACGGCAGGTGGCGGGACGGGCGGTGGAGAAGGGTGGCGCCGGCGCTCGAGTCCTGGACCGAGGTGGCGGTGACCAGCACGGCCAGGAGTGGCCCGAGGGTGTCGGTGACGATCCACCTGGCGGTCAGGCCGTTCGCAACGGTCAGGCCCGCCGGATCAGGCGGCCGCCGCCGTTGCGGAAGTGTGCTCGGCCGTCGCGGATGTCGTGGTAGGAGACGAGCAGCAGGCGTAGGTATCCGTCGAACGTTTCCAGCGGGTATTCGGCGGGCGCGAAAAGGCCGGGCCGGATGGGCACGTAGCGCTGTGGCGGGGCGGAGGTCACGCCGCCGGCGAACTCGGTGAAGATTCGCTCCTGCGATTCGTCCGTCGGCTCGTAGGTCGTCCGCTCCTCGAGCCGGCCATCGACGATGCCGACGTCGATCCGGAGCTGATCGGAGCGGTAGGTGCCCACGTACGGGGTGAGGTCGATGTCCTGCCGCACTTCGGCGACCAGAGCCAGGAAGTGGCCGATGGCCGTGCTGCGCAAGATGGCCTGCTCGGCCGAGGTACAGGAGTCCTTCATGCCGATGGGTGCATAGACGTCGCGTTCGAGCGGGTCGGGGAAGGGCGTGCCGGTCACCACCTCCAGCAGGCGGCCCGCGACGATCATGCCGCCGTTGGAGTAGCTGAGCTGCTCGCCGGGCTCGAACAGGCTGCCGCCGCTGCGCGCTAGGCCGGTGACGTAGGTCTTCAGGGCGTCGCGGCCCTTGGCATCGGGGGGAACAGGTCCCCGTCGATGCCGTTGGTGTGCGAGATCGGGTGCCGCACGAGGATCTTGTCCGCCGCGCCGGGTGCGGTCAGGGCGAACTCGGGAAGGTACTTCACCACCGGCGCCTCCAGGTCCAGCACTCCCCGATCGACCTGCTGCAGGACCAACGTGGTGGTCATGACCTTGGTGACCGAGCCGAAGAGAAATCCGGTGTCTTCGAGCATCGGTGCGCCGGTGGCGACGTTCGCGGTGCCGTGGGCGACGACGATCTGCTCGCCCGCGTGGTGGACGCCGGCCTCGAAGCCGGGGACGTTGCCGGACTCGCAGTAGGCGGCGGCCTGCTCGCGGATCTGGGTCTCGACGGCACGCAGTGCGTTGTTGTTCATGCGGAGCATCGTCGAGCCTTGCCCCTGGGGCAAGGTCAAGCCGAGTAGGGCCGCCGGATGTACCGCCTGGAACCGGACCCGGTGACCGCCTGGTGGCGGGTGCGGCGGGTGGAGGTCAGCCGTTGCCGAAGTCGGCTACTCGCCAGCGTTCGGTGGGGGTGTCGCGGGCGACCAGGAAGGTGTAGGAGCGGGGGCCGTCGGGCTCCGGGCCCGTGTCGACCTGTACGACCCAGTACTCCGCCGGGACGCCCGCGCCCAGGCGGAAGCCCGGGACCGTGTCCGGGTACGGTGCGCCGACGCGGATGCGGGTCAGGCTCTGGTATTCGCAGCCGTGCCCCCGGGCGCCGTGGGCGCGCAGGAACGAGGGCGTGCTCATCTCCTGGATCGCGTCGTCGTCCCTGGCCGCCACCGCCCGCAGGTACGCCGTGACGGTCTCCTGCGGCGTGGCGTTTTCCGGGGGTACCGGGACCGCCGCCCGGCGTACGGCGACCAGTTCGCACAGGGAGACCCGCAGCGCCGGCAGCAACGGTTGGAGCGCCAGGCCCGCCCCGAAGGCCACGGCCAGCACGATCGCCGCGCCCAGCCAGGAACCGCTCGCCCTGCCGACGGTCACGCCGCACTTCCCGGGGTGGCCGCCCCGATCACTTCCCGCATTGTGGGATCTCCTGTCTGCGAGTCGTCCTCTCATTCATATATGAGCGACCGGTCCCCACAGCAGGCATAGCCATTTTTCATGCGGTATGACCATATGTTGCTCACTCTGGCGGCAGTACGCCCTCGGCGAGCCGGGCCAGCGCCGCCGCGATCCGCCCGGGGGTGAGCCCGCGTTCGCGCTGGCGGAGGTAGACCTCCGCGGCGAGCGGGGCGAGCAGTGTGTCCGTGAGCGCGTCCGGGTCGGGGACCGCCCCCGCGACGAGCAGCGCGCGGACGTGCGCGTGCCAGAAGCCGTACGCGCCGCTGGCGTAACGCATCCGCCCGGCCTCCGCGCCGAGCACCAGGTGGCCGTGCTTTTCCAGCAGGCCGACCATGGCGGCGTAGAAGGCGGCCAGCCGCCGGCCGGGCGGCGCGCCGGGGCCGAGCGGCGGCTCGCCGCGCAGCAGCCGTTCCTGAAGGTCGCGTTCGTACTCGTCGAGCAGCGCGAGCGCGATCGAGCCCGTGTCGGGATAGCGCCGGTACAGGGTGCCGCGGCCCACGCCGGCGGCCTTGGCGATCTCGTCCATGGTGACGCCGCGCGGGTCGCGCGTGGCGAACAGGCCGGCGGCGGCGCGCAGCACCTTGGCCCGGTTGCGGGCGGCGTCGGCCCGCTCGGGCGCCGGCTTTCCGGACAGCAGGTCGGTACGGCGTCGCATGCCGGTGACTGTAGTCCACCCAGTGAACTGGACGCACTGTCCGGTTGGCCGCTACGGTCAGAAACGGACACAATGTCCACTTGATTCCGAGGAGCCTCCCATGACCACCCTGCTGCACCTGGACGCGAGCGCCCGCCGCCGTTCGCTCAGCCGCCGCCTGGGCCAGACGTTCGCCGAGGCCTGGCGGGCCGCCCACCCCGACGGCGGCTACGTCTACCGTGACCTGCACGAACGGCCCGTCCCGCCGCCCGGCGAGGCGTGGACGGAGCTGTGCGATCACGTCCTCGAACACGGCATCACCGACATCGACCGCCTCAAGGAGGCGGTCCGCGGCCCGGCCGGGGCGGCGGCCTGGGCGATCGTCGAGCCGCTGCTCACCGAGCTGGTGAACGCCGACGTGGTGCTGATCGCCACGCCGATGTACAACTACTCGGTCCCGGCGACGCTGAAGGCGTGGATCGACCAGGTGACGTTCCCCAGGATGTCGCTGGCCGGCCGCCGGTTCGTGATCGCCACCGCGCGCGGCGGCGCGTACGGCCCGGGCACCCCGAAGGAGCCCTACGACCACCAGGAGCGCTACCTGCGCGACTTCCTCGCCGGGCACCTCGCGGTGCGCGACACCGTCTTCGTCAACACCGAACTGACCAACGCCCGCGTCGATCCGGCGCTCGCCCACCTGAGGGCCGAGCACGAGGAGTCCTACGCCGCCGCGCTGCGCGCCGCCCGCGCACTGGGAGGTGAGCACTGATGAGCTGGGCGCTGCTGTTGGCCGCCGGAGCCGTGGAGATCGCCTGGTCGCAGAGCATCAAGCCGACGGAGAACTTCACCAGGCCGCTGCCCACGCTGATCTGTTTCGCGCTCGCCGCCGTGGCCGTCTACCTGCTGTCGCTGTCGATGCGTACGCTGCCGGTCGGCACCGCCTACGCGGTGTGCACCGGGATCGGCGCGGTCGGGGCCGTCGTCCTCGGGGTGTTGATCCACCGCGACCCGGTCACGCTCGCCCGGGTCGCGGCCCTTTCCCTGATCGTGGGCGGCACCGTCCTGGCCCGCGCCACCGAGCCGGGCTGAGGCCGCGCCAGAGGCCCGGCCGGGGTCAGGGCTTGACGCCCGCGCCCGCCCACACCCACGGGTGCCCGCCGGGGATGTCCGGCGCCGGGCCGTCGGGCCGCCAGCGGGAGGCCTGTACGACACCGGGGTCGAGCATGTCGAGCCCGGTGAAGAAGCGGCCGACCTCCTCGCGGTCACGCGGGACCAGGGGAGCGGTGGCCTTGTCGTAGGCGCCCACCGCGCCGCGCGTCGCGGCGGCGGGGTTGAAGTCGGCGGTGTAGTGCGAGACGACCAGGTGGCTGCCCGAGGGGACGGCGGCCAGCAGCCGGCGCACGATGCCGTGCGGGTCGTCGGCCTCGGTGAAGAACTGCAGGACCGCCACCAGCAGCACGCCCACCGGCTGGGTGAAGTCGATCGTGGCGCGGGTCTGCGGGTCCTCCAGGATGGTGCCGGGCTCGCGCAGGTCGGCCTGGATGATGCTGGTCCCGCCGGTCCCGGTCATCAGCGCGCGGGCGTGGACGAGGACGATCGGGTCGTTGTCCACATAGGCCACCCGGGCGTCGGGAACGGCCTGCTGGGCGACCTCGTGGACGTTGGGCGAGGTGGGAATCCCGGTGCCGATGTCGAGGAACTGCCTGATCCCGGCATCGGTGAGCGCGCGTACGGCGCGCACCAGGAACGCGCGGTTCTGCCGCGCGCCCGCCCGGACACCGCCCCGGGTGGCGGAGATCATCTTCTCCGCGGCCTCCCGGTCGGCCGGGAAGTTGTCCTTGCCGCCCAGGTAGTAGTCGTAGATCCGGGCGGGGTGGGCCACCTTGGTGTTGATCTTCGGCGTGGATCGGCCCTCCGGGGTGACAGGGGGCGTCGAGGCGCTTTCGTCGGCCATGGTATGACCTCCGTACCAGCTCGTCCGATGGCTCCGGTGAGCATATAGGGTACGGGGCCCGGGCCACACCCGCGAGGCGGTACGACGGGGCGATCACATGATCGCCAACTGGCCTCCGTCGATCACCAGCTCGGTGCCGTGGACGAACGAGGCGTCATCGGACGCCAGGAACGCGTACCCGGCCGCGACCTCCTCGGCCAGCCCGGCCCGGCCGAGCGGGATGTGGCCGCTCTCGTAGCCGGAGACGAAGTCGTCGGCGAGCCCTTCCGAGATCTGCGCGTTGAGCGGGGTCTTGATGTAGCCGGGGCACAGCGCGTTGACACGGATGCCGTGCCGGCCCAGCTCGACCGCCATGGTCTTGGTGAGCAGCAGCACGCCGCCCTTGGAGGCGTTGTAGTGGGCGTAGTCCGCCTCGCCGCCGAGCCCGTTGGTGGAGGACATGTTGAGGATCACCCCGCCCGCCCCGCGCTCGACCATGTGGCGGGCCGTGGCCTGGGCGACCAGGAACATGCCGCGCAGGTTGACGGAGATGATCCGGTCCCAGTGCGCGGGGGTGATCTCCAGGAACGGCTCGCGCCAGGCCGTGCCCGCGTTGTTGACCAGTACGTCGATCCCGCCCAGCGCGGCGATCGCACCGTCCACCAGCGCCGCCGCGCCGCTCTCCGCACTGACGTCACCGGCCAGGCCGGTCACCTCGGCGGGCCCAGACGGCCCGGACAGGGCCGACAGCGTGGACAACTCGCCCACCGTACGGTCCACCTCGGCCTGATCGAGGCCGCCCAGCACCACGCGGGCGCCCTCCTCCAGGAACCGGCGGGCGGTGGCCGCGCCGATGCCGCTGCTGCCACCGCTGATCAGCACTCTCTTGCCGGCGAGTCCGCGCATGACGTTCCTTCCTCGTCACCTCAAGCTAACACTGATTCCGTATCATGCACCAGCATTCCGAGTAGCGGAACTTCGGTGAAGCTGTGATGACTCTTGACAGCGGCACCGGTTGCTGGTGTCCTGTCGCTCATTCGGAATAGCGTTCTGTTATACGGAATCGAGGCTAGTATCGATGAGGGCGATGGTCTTCACCGGGCCGGGCACTGTGGAGGTGCGCGACGTGGCCGAGCCGGAGGTCGGGGCCGGCGAGGTCCTGGTGCACGTGATGGCCTCGGGGATCTGCGGAAGCGAACTCCATGGGGTCAAGACGCCCGGTTTCCGGGTGCCCCCGCTGGTGATGGGGCACGAGTTCGCGGGCCGTACCGACGACGGGCGGCAGGTGATCGTCAACCCGATCCTGTCGTGCGGCGACTGTGACGTGTGCGGGCTCGGCCTGCGCAACGTGTGCCGGCGGCGGCGGATCATCGGGGTTCACCTGCCCGGCGGATTCGCCGAGCGGGTGGCCGTACCGGCCGGCGCCCTGACCGAGATGCCCGCGGGCCTGTCCTGGGACGCGGCCGGTGTGGTGGAACCCGTGGCGAACGCCGTGCACGCCTGGTCGCTGGCCGGCGCGCCGGCCGGGGCCCGCGTCGGGATCATCGGCGCGGGCGCGATCGGGCTGGCCTGCTCCCAGGTCGCGCTGTCCGGCGGGGCCGCGCGGGTGGAGGTCGCCGACCGGGCCGAAAGCCGCAGGTCGATCGCGGCCGGGCTGGGCGCGCACGCGGCGGTGGCCGAACTGACCGGCGAGTACGACGTCGTCTTCGACGCCGTCGGCGCGGCGGCCACCCACCGGGCCTCGCTCGAGCTGCTGCGCCCCGGCGGGATCGCGGTCTGGCTCGGCCTCGCCGATTCGACGGCCGGCTTCGACGCCTCCGGCCTGGTGCGCGGCGAGCAGCGGGTGCTCGGGTCGTTCGCCTACGGCGACGCCGACTTCGCCGCGGCCGCCGCCCTGGTCGGCGACTGGGACCTGAGCTGGGTGGGGACCTTCCCGCTGGAGGACGGCGCGAAGGTCTTCACCGGGCTGATGAACGGCGGTACCGCGCCGGTCAAGGCGCTGCTCGTCCCGTGAAGCACAGCGGACGCGCCCTTGCCCGGCACCGGCCGTGCGGCGATGTCGAACACAGTGGGTCGCACGCACTCGCCACCGGGCTGCACCACCTTGCACACGTTGACGTTGACGCCGCCCGTCGCGGGGAAGTCGCTGGTGCCCTGGAGCTGGTACTGCCAGCGGCTGTTCAGGGGCGGGCGCCAAATGGCGCTCTTGGCCGCGGGGCCCTTCGCGGGCGCGGGGTCCGTGCCGGCGGTGGCCGTGGAGGTCGCCACCGGGCCCACGGCGGCGGCCAGAGCCGCGACCATGGCCACTCGCGTGAAGGCCTCCGAGGACTGGCCATGCGCTCACTCTCGTTCCGTGCTGTGGAAATAAGTTCCGTGATCTAGAAAATTTCACGCCGAAAGGATGTAGTCAACAAATATCTCGACGTCAAGAGATCCGCCTACCTGATGGGCGGCTGAATCTGCGCTATTCGCTGAACGTTCAATCAATCTTTCCGTAATGTGGAACTCTGGTCTGCATGGCGGATGGATGGCTATACTCGCCGCACGCAGCGGGCGGCCCCAAATGCCCGCCGTGCTCTGTGGAGGGAATCACCCCGTGGCACGCATCGTCTTCATCGGCGCGGGCAGCGTCGAATTCACCAAGAACGTCCTCTCCGACATCCTCACCCTCCCCGGGCTGGAGGAGTCCACGCTGGTCCTGCACGATATCGATGCGCAGCGGCTCGCCACGGCCGAGGCGATGGCCGAGTGGATGGTCGCCGAGCTGGGCAGCGGAGCCAAGGTGGAGGCGCACGCCGACCGCCGCGCCGCCGTGGCGGGCGCCGACTACGTGATCAACGAGATCGCGGTCGGCGGCCACGCGGCGACCCGCCTGGACTTCGAGATCCCGCGCCGCTACGGCCTGCGCCAGACCATCGCCGACACCCTGGGCGTCGGCGGGATCTTCCGCGCGCTGCGCACCATCCCGGTCATGGTCGGGCTGGGCAACGACCTGGCGGAACTGGCCCCCGACGCCCTGCTGCTCAACTACACCAACCCGATGGCGATGATCCCCCGCGCGGTCTACCAGGGCACGCCGTTCCGGCGGGTGGTGGGCCTGTGCCACTCGGTGCGCGACACCCAAAAACGGCTCGCCTCGCTGGTGGGCGTGCCGGAGGAGGAAATCTCCTTCGTCACGGCGGGCGCCAACCACCAGGCGTTCGTACTCCGCTTCGAGCACCGGGGCCACGACCTCTACCCGGCCCTGGACGAGGTCATCGAGCGCGACCCCGAGCTGCGCCGGACCGTCAGGGTGGAGATGTACCGCCGCTTCGGCCACTTCCCGACCGAGTCCAGCGAGCACGGCTCGGAGTACCTCCCGTGGTTCCTGCACCACGACGACCAGGTCGCCCACTTCCGCATCCCGGTGGAGGTCTACCTGCGCTGGTCGGAGGAGAATCTCGACACCTACGCCGAGACCAGGCGCAGGCTCGACGCGGGAGAGGGCGTCGAGATCGAGCCGATGATGGAGCTGGCCTCGGAGGTCATCCACTCCATCGAGACCGGCACGCCCCGGGTCGTCCACGGCAACGTCCGCAACGACGGGCTCATCGCCAACCTGCCGCCGGACGCCTGCGTGGAGGTGCCCTGCCTGGTGGACCGGGCGGGGGTGCGCCCGACCCGCATCGGCGAGCTGCCGCCGCAGCTCGCCGCGCTGAACCAGACGTTCCTGAACGTCGGCGACCTGACCGTGCGGGCCGCGCTCGAAGGCCGCAGGGACCACGTCTACCATGCGGCCATGCTGGACCCGAACGCCTCGGCCACGCTCACCCTCCAGCAGATCCACGATCTCGTGGACGAGATGATCGCCGCCCACGGCGACCTGATGCCGGAGGGCGTCCGATGAGGTGGCGTACGACGCGGCCGGCCGTACTCGCCGCGGTCACCGCCCTGTCCCTGGCCGTCGCGGGCTGTGGCGGGGGAGAGGAGCCGCCCGCGAGCGGCCCTGTGGAGATCACCCTATGGCACGGCCAGGCGGGTGTGGCCGCCAAGTCGATCGAGAAGCTGGTCGCGCGGTTCAACAAGGGCGATCACGGCATCAAGGTGCGCAGCGAGTCCGGTGGCGTCACCCCCGACGGCATGCTGCCCAAGATCACCGCGGCGCTGACCTCCGACGCCTACCCCGACATCGCCTACCTCTACGGCTCCTGGGCGCCCAACGTGGCCAGGAACCCCAAGACGGCCGACCTCACCGAGTTCGTCAAGAACCCGGCCGTCGGCTGGTCCGACTTCTGGGCCGGCGAGCGCGAGGCGGCCACCATCGAGGGGAAGGTCATCGGCTTTCCCGCCGTGGTGGACAACATGGTCGTCCTCTACAACAAGAGAATGTTCGCCAGGGCCGGTGTGCAGGAGCCGGGGCCGGACTGGACGTGGGAGGACTTCCGGGCCGCCGCCAGGAAGACGACCGACGCGAAGAAGGGGGTCTTCGGGACCACCTGGCCGATCAGCGGCGGCGAGGAGGCGGTCTGGGGCCTGTGGCCGCTGGTCTGGCAGAACGGCGGCGACATCCTGTCCCCCGACCACAAGAAGGCCGTGTTCAACTCCGCGGCCGGGCAGAAGGCGCTCGGCCTGCTGCGGGACATGGCGGTCGACGACAAGTCCATCTACCTCGACAGCACGGCCGCCGAGAAGTCGCAGAAGCTGTTCGAGTCCGACCGGATCGGGATGTTCCTGTCCGGCCCGTGGGTGCTGCCCGACCTCCAGGCGGCCAAGCTGGACTACGGCGTGGCGCAACTGCCGGGCACCGCGGGCAACCATGAGACCGTCTCCGGGCCCGACAACTGGGTGGTGTTCCAGCACGACGAGCGCCGGGTGAAGGCCGCCGCGGAGTTCCTGTCCTGGCTGACCTCGGCGGAGCGGCAGTTGGAGTGGATGATCGACACCGGCTCGCTGCCGATCCGCGAATCGATCAGCAAGCTGCCCGGATACCAGGACTATCTCAAGAAATATCCGGGCATTGAGGTGATCTCCGCCAACCTGGCCAACGCCAAGCGGGTCAGGCCGCCGACCACCAAGTACCCGCGGGTGTCCTCCTTCGTGGCCGAGGCCATCGCCCAGGCCCTCCTGGGCAGGTCCGATGTCAAGACGGCGCTGGACGAGGCGGTCCGCAAGTCGGAGGCGGCGCTGGCCGTACCGGGATCGTGAGCGGCATAGCGGCCGGTGCGCCCGCCGCCCGCCACGCGCTCGGCTGGAACCGGCGCAAGCTGGGCGACCACGTGGCCGGCTGGTCCTTCGCGGGCCCCGCCACGTTGATCCTCCTGGGGTTCTCACTGGTCCCGATGGCCTGGGCGCTGGCGCTGTCGTTCACCGACTCCGACCTGATGCGGGCCGGCACCAACGTCGGGGCGGCCAACTACCAGGCGCTGCTGCAGGACCCGGTGTTCTTCCAGGCGCTGCGCAACACCGGGCTCATCGTGGTCCTCTACCTCCCCGCGTCGCTGGTCATCGGGCTGACGGTCGCGGTGCTGCTGAACCGCAAGGTACGCGGGATCGGCTTCTACCGCACCTGCTTCCTGGTCCCCTACGTGGTCTCGGCCACCTCCGTCGGCCTGCTGATGGGCTACATCTTCGACCGTGACTTCGGGCTGCTGAACGGCGTGCTGGCGACCCTCGGGCTGCCGGTGCAG
Source organism: Spongiactinospora gelatinilytica (assembly GCF_003236385.1). Taxonomy (GTDB): domain Bacteria; phylum Actinomycetota; class Actinomycetes; order Streptosporangiales; family Streptosporangiaceae; genus Spongiactinospora; species Spongiactinospora gelatinilytica. The sequence continues at coordinate 1,347 of NZ_POUA01000207.1, read as the reverse complement.
GGCCTGCTCGGCAGCCCGTCGCAGGCCATGCTGGTGCTGACCGCGGTGTTCCTGTGGACCCGCTTCGGGTTCACCGTGGTGATCTACCTGGCCGCCATCCAGGAGATCAGCAAGGAGGTGCTCGACGCCGCCGCGATCGACGGCGCCGGGCGGTGGAGCACCTTCCGGCACATCATCGTGCCGTCGGTGCGGCCGATGACGATCTTCCTGGCGGTCTGGGGCGTGATCGACGCCCTGCAGTTCTTCGACCTGGTGATGACCACCACGCAGGGCGGCCCGGCCAACTCCACCGTCACGATCGTCTACTACGTCTGGCAACTGGTCTTCAAGTTCTCCGCGGCCGGGTACGGCGCGGCGGTGGCCTACACCCTGTTCGCCGGGATGTTGCTGCTGATGCTGCTCGGCGGGCTGGTCGTGCTGCTGCGAAGGAGGGCCAGGGCATGAGCGGACGCAGGCGGCGCCTCAGGCTCCCCAGCAAGTGGCACCTGATCCTCGTGCCAATGTCGATCGTCACCGTGCTGCCGTTCGTGTGGCTGCTGCTCAGCTCGGTGATGACCCAGACCGAGCTGAACCGCTTCCCTCCGGCGTTCTGGCCGCAGGCCATCGACCTGGACGGCTACCGCAGCGTCATGGAGCGCTCCGACTTCCCCCGCTGGTTCCTCAACAGCCTGGTCGTGTCGGCCTCGATCGTGCTCGCGCAGCTCGTGCTGTGCAGCATGGCGGGCTACGCCTTCGCCAGGATCAGGTTCATCGGCTCCAGGCTCACGCTGGTACTGGTCATCGCGACCTCGCTGATCCCGTTCCAGCTCACGGTCATCCCCACCTTCCTGATCTTCAGCAAGGTGGGGCTCACCGACACGCTGGGCGCGCTGATCGTGCCGCAGCTCAGCTCGGCGGTGGGCATCTATCTGATGACGTCGTTCTTCCGGTCCTTCCCCGGCGAGCTGGAGGAGGCCGCGCGGATCGACGGGTGCTCCCGGCTCGGCGTGCTGTTCCGGGTCGTGCTGCCGGTGGCGCGGCCCGCGCTGGCCGCGCTGGGCATCATCACGTTCATCACGGCCTGGAACGACCTGTTCTGGCCGCTGGTGGCGATCAACTCCGAGGCCAACTACACCCTTCAGGTGGGCCTGACCACCTTCCAGGGGCTGCACCGGGCCAACTGGCCCGCGATCATGGCGGGCGCGGTCATGGTCACGCTGCCGGTGCTCGTGGTGTTCCTCGTCGGCCAGCGCCGTTTCGTCCAGGCGCTGACCGGCGCGGTCAAGGGCTGAACACGCCGCGGGGCCGCATGCCGGGGCCGCATGCCGGGCCCGCATGCCGGGCCCGCCGCCACACCCCGCCACACCC
>NZ_POUA01000206.1 GCF_003236385.1 Spongiactinospora gelatinilytica | reverse complement strand
AGCGCGGACAGGGCGGCGGCCTGGTGTTCGGGTTCCCGTTACCCCTGGAGGGGGCCCTCCTGCTCATCGCGCTGGTCGCCGCCCTGTCCGCGCTCGCCCTGGGCGGCGTCCGCAGGCGGCCGCGCCGCGCCGAGCCCCCTCCGGCGGAGACGGAACCGGAAGAGGCCCCTGCGCAGGTCCGCTGATCGGGCTGCTTATCAGGCTGCTTATCGGGCCCAGCGGCGCAGGTCGGCGATGGCCTTGTCGCGCTGCGGGCGGGGCAGCCTGCCGATCACCTCGCCGAGGAAGACGCGATGGACCCCCGGCGCGGTGTAGACGGCCGAGTCGCGGCTGCCCGGTCCGAGCCGGTAGGGCTCCGCGCTCACCGGGTCGTTGCCGCCGTTGACGAACATCAGCCGGTGGCCGCGCGTTCGCACGTACCGGTCGATCTCGCGGACCGCCGTACCGTCGTAGGTGATCGGGATGTCGCGCGGCACGTACGTCCCCGGCCGGTACTCCCGCTCATAGCGCAGCAGGGGACGCAGATGCGGGAACGACAGCGTCTGCCAGCCGGTCTCCTTCGCGCCCTGGTAGAAGGCCGACACGTACGGCGTGAGCGCCTGGTCGCTGAAGAACCGGAACCCCAGTACCCGGTCGAAGCTCCGGTACAGCTCCTCGTCGGAGGCGTCCGGCTCGGGCAGGCTCGCGCAGGCGGACTGGTCGTTGTAGGATCAAAACCCCCACTCGTAATCCATCACCGAGTGCTCGAACGCCCGGTCGCTGTCGCCGGCCAGGCCGAACGTCCAGCCGTGCGCCGGCGCGTCGGCCGCCAGCAGGCCCACCATGGCCGTCCGCCGCTCCAGGATCTCCCTGGCCAGCGCCCTGGGCGCATCGGTCCCCGCAGGTGCCCGGCGCGGCCTGTTACCAGGTCGTGCTGCGCGGGTCCTGCTGGCTCGTCCCGGACGCGGGCGACCCGATCCCGCTGAGCGTCGGCGACGTGGTGTTCTTCCCGCACGGCGACGCGTACGGCCTGGCCGACGACCCCGGCGCCCCACTCGTCCCGCTCGGCTGCGACCCCCTCGGCGAGCCCCGGTTGTTCGCCTCCGCCGGATTCGGCGGCACGGGGGCCGAGACCGTCACCCTGTGCTGCGGCTACCGCCTCGCCCGCGGCGGGGCCCACCCCATCCTGGCCTCGCTGCCCAGCGTGATTCACCTGCCCGCCACGCTCGGCCGCCACCCCGAGTTGCGCGCGGCCGTCGACCTGCTCTCCGGCGAGATCGCCGACCCGCGCCCCGGCGCGGACACCGTGGTCTCCTCCTGCTGGACACGCTCCAGCTCTACATCCTGCGGGCCTGGTTCGACGACCGGGGCGACGTCTGCGGCCACACCGGCTGGGCCGCCGCCCTGGCCGACCCCGTGGTCAGCCGCGCCCTCGACGCCATCCACCGCGACCCGGCCCACCGCTGGACCGTCGAATCCCTCGGCGCACACGCCGGCCTCTCCCGCGCCGGCTTCGCCCGCCGCTTCACCACCCTCGTCGGCCGCCCACCCCTCGCCTACCTCACCTGGTGGCGCCTGTCCGTGGCGGCCCGCCTGCTACGCGAGTCCGACGCCTCGGTCGCCGCAGTCGCCGACCGCGTCGGCTACGGCTCGGAATTCGCCTTCGGCAACGCCTTCAAACGCGAACACGGCCTCTCCCCAGGCCGCTACCGCCGCGAATCCTGCACCCCCATGGAGGTAGGCCGTATCAGCTAGCGGCCGTCCTTGATCTGGCTGATGAAGTCGGTCCAGTCGGTGGGGGAGATGCGGAGGGTGGGGCCGGTGGGGTTTTTGCTGTCGCGGATGAGGATGGTTCCGGGGATGTTGGTGGCGACTTCTACGCATTCTCCGCCGTTGCCGCCGCTCGCTGTGGCCTTACGCCAGATGGGGGTTTCCTGGCCTAGTGGGCCCATTGCTCTATCACCCTCTCGATGAGTTGCAATGACTCCTTTTGGGAGTATGCGTCATCTCGGATGCTGTCACACTGGAGTGTGAGGCGGGAGATCAACCGTGGTTCGGTTGTCACCACTCCGTCGCCGGATGACTGGATTGTGGCGACTTGGACATCATGGGGAAGCCGGGCGAGTGCGAAGGCGCTCAGCAAGCCTGGAGTGCAACCGGCCTCGTTCGGCACCACCTGTATGGTCACGCTGGGATGCTGCGCCATCTCCAGCAGGAATTTCAGTTGTTCGACGAGCGTGGCACGCCCGCCGATCGGCCGAAGGAGAACGTTCTCATCCATCATGATCCAGATGCGCGGTGGCGCCTCGCGGTCCAGGATCGCTCGCCTCTCCATACGCCGGGAGACCAGGGCCTCGACTTCGCTCGGGGGAATGCCGGGCTCTCGCGAGAAGATCGCCCGGGCGTATGCCTCGGTCTGGAGAATGCCCGGTACGAGCATCGGGTCCCAGAAGCGGAGGGAAAGCGCCTGGGGCTCCCCCTCCAGCCACCTGCCGAACCATCCCATCATGCCCATTTCGCGAATCATGCGCTCGTAGATTCCGGTGAAATGCCGCTTCTTGGTCAGTCCGAAGGCGACGTCGAGTGCTTCGGCCACATTGCGTTTCGGCCGCTTGGTCCCCCGCTCGATATGAGAGATGAGCGTTCGGTGACATCCGATGCGGACTCCCAGTGCCACCTGCGACAGCCCGTGCTCCTGCCGTAGTCTGGCCAGCTCCGCCGCGAACAGGGCCTGTGCCGACGCACCGGGCTCGATGCCTCGTCCCATACTTCCTCCCGACCGAGTGTGTGACGACTTGTCGTCATCCTGCGCTGAATTGTGACGACGTGACAGATTTGACGTCACGGTATGTCACCCACCGTCACGCCATAGCTTCCCGTCACGCGCATTGTTACCGGCATTCTGATCGGGCGGCTACTCGTTTCGCATTTCACGTGGCAATGGAATTCGGCGAGTAGTTGTAGGCGTATATAACAAAGTGAGGCGCATCATGACTGTGGGCCGGATAAGCGGCAGTATTCTCCAAACCCAGTACGGTCGGGCAGAAACCCTCAAACTGGTCGCGCTGCCCGATGCGGTGGGTCCCGCTCGGGCGTACTGTGCGGCGACGCTGCGCGGGTGGGGCTACACCGACCCGGACTTCCTGTTCAACGCCGGACTCGTCGTCTCCGAACTGGTGACGAACGCGCTCGAAGCGACCACCCTCCACGACCCGCCCGAGGCGATGGGCCACCTGCTGGAGGAGGGGGCCCTCGTCAGGCTGACACTGACCGTCCTGGCCGACCTGCTGTTCATCGAGGTCTGGGACCGTGTGCTCCGCCCGCCCCGGCCGCGATGCGACGTACCTGACGACGCCACCCGCGGACGTGGGCTGCGGATCGTGGCGGACCTGGCCTGCCAGTGGAGCTACCGCTACTCCGAAGGCCCCTGCGGCCCGTACGGGAAGACCGTCTTCGCCGTGCTCCCCGTGCCGATACGACAGATCGAAGCATCTAAATATTTGGATCTATGATTGGCCGCCTGAGGGCACTGGTGGTGGGTGCAGGGGCGCTTGGGCAGGTGTTCGGGGCGTGGCTGGCCGCTGGGGGAGCGCAGGTGGGGTACCTGGTCAAGCACCAGGTACACGCCGGCCGCCGGGGCCGGCCGTGAAGCGCTCGCGATCACCGCGGCGCGGCACGGCAGGCGTCCCCCGCCCGGCGTACCCGCCTGGGCCGCCGCGGTCGCGCTGCGCGTGTTGCCGAGGATCGTCCCGTTCGACCTGGCCGCCTACCTGCGGACGCACTTCGCGAAGGTCAGCGCGCAGACGGGCCTGATGCTGCAAGAGTGGATCGAGGAGGGGGCGGTCCGTGGGCTGCCCGTCGCCAATCTCAAGGCACTGAGCGCAGGGAGGTCCTGATGCCCGGCGAGGGCCCGGCGAGCGAGCTGCTGCGCCTGTTCGGCGTGACCCGGCCGCTGTTCATCGCGCTGGGCGACGAGCGGCGCCAGGAGATCATCGTGTTCCTGCTGGAGTCCGGCGCCGCGCGCAGCGTCGGCGACGTCGCCGCCCGGCTGGGGCTGTCCCAGCCCGCCACCTCACACCACCTGAAGATACTGCGCGATGCAAGCCTGCTCACCGTGCAGCGGATCGGCGCGCAGCGCCGGTACGCGCCCAACGGGGCCGAGTACGCACGCCTGCTGGCCCCGCTGCGCGACCTCACCGCCACGATCATCGCCTGCGCAGCGGCACCCGATCACCCCGATGCCGCTTCGGGCGGGCGGTGATGCGGCGCGAGATCGGCCTGACGCCATCGGCCTACCGGCAGCGGTTCGGGCCGCGCCCCGGGGCACGGGCGACCGCCAGGGTCGGGTAGCGGACCACCGGTCAGGCCATGGCGAGCACCAGGGCGAAGTCGCCCTCCGGGTCGGTGTACAGCTCGGCGGGGGTGAAACCGGCGGCCTCCAGCTCCGCCGCCAGCGGCTCCGGGCGGAACTTCGCGCTGATCTCGGTCCGCATCTCCTCGCCCGCCGCGAAGGCCACGTCGAGCCCGAGGTCGGCGACGTGGGCGCGCATCGCGCGGGTGGCGCGCAGCCGCATCTCGATCCAGTCGTTCCCCTCGTCGTACCGGGCGACGTGCTCGAACGCGTCAGGGTCGAAATCGGCCCGCAGCTCCCGGTTGATCACGCGCAGCACGTTGCGGTTGAACTCGGCGGTCACCCCGGCCGGGTCGTCGTAGGCGGCGACCAGCCGCGCGGTGTCCTTGACCAGGTCGGCGCCGAGCAGCAGCGAGTCGCCGGGGTCGAGCGTGTCGCGCAGGCCCTTCAGGAACACCTCGCGAGGGGCGGGCTCCAGGTTGCCGATCGTCCCGCCGAGGAAGGCGACCATCCGCCGGCCGGTACGCGGCAGCAGCCCGAGATGACGCTCGAAGTCGGCGCACACGGCGTGCACCTCGATCCCGGGATAGCGCGCCGCCACCCGCTCGGCGGCCTCGCCCAGCGTCACCGCGTCCACGTCCACCGGCAGGTAGGCGCGCAGCCCGCGGGCGGCGAGCGCGTCGAGCAGCAGCACGGTCTTCTCGCTGGTGCCCGAGCCCAGCTCGACCAGGGTGTCCGCGCCGCTGCGCACGGCCACGTCGGTGGCGTGCGCGCGCAGGATGGACAGCTCCCGGCGCGTCGGGTAGTACTCGGGCAGCCTGGTGATCCGGGTGAACAGGTCGCTGCCCGCCGCGTCGTAGAACCACTTGGGCGGCAGCCACTTCGGCCGCGCGGAAAGGCCGGACCGGACATCGCTTTCGAGGGCCTGACGCAGGTAGGCGGGGTCGAGATGGTCGGTCAGCCGGACGTTGGGCATGGTGTCGCGCACGTGGTCTCCTGGGTCGGTGGGTCACAGCGGCTCGACGCGCACGCCGCCGGGCGTCACGAGGACGAGACGCCGGTCGGGTACGGGCCGCCAGCTCGGCCGGTCGGACAGCGGCTCGCTGGCCACGAGCACGCCGTCCTGGCCCGTGTCGTCCACGTAGAGCGTGTCGCCCCACGTGGTGGCCGCGACGGTGGCGCCGTCGCAGGCCAGCAGGTTGAGCCGGCCTTCGGGATCTTTGGTCCCGGCATGGGTGACGACCTCGGCGAGGGCGTCGCCGAGCGGTGCGCCGCCGCGCACCCGTGCGAAGACCGCGGCGGCCACCCACGCCGCGTCGCACGTGCTCTCGGCCGAATCGACCAGCGAGCGGACCGCCTCGGCCCGCACCCGGCCGTTGTGGCTGAGCAGCAGCCGCCCATCGGCGAACGGCGCGGTCGCGCTCTCCTCGATCGGCATGCCGATGGTCGCCGATCTGACCGCCGCGATCAGGCAGCCGGAACGGGCCGCCCTGGCCAGCCCCGGCAGGTTGGCGTCGGTCCAGATCGGGATCGACCGGCGATAGCGCACCGCCTCACCGGAGGCCGGGTCGTACCAGCCCATGCCGAACCCGTCGGCGTTGACCATGCCGTGCCGTTGCATCCGCGGCGCGTACGACTGCCGGACCAGGCCGTGTTCCGGCTCATCCAGCAGGGCGGCCAGGCCGCGCGGCGGCCCCAGCCAGGCCGCGTGCCGGCACATCTAGCCGGCCTCGCCGGGGGCGGCGGTGCGGGCGCAGCGGAAGCCGGTGAAGATCTGCCGCCTGATCGGATAGTCCCAGTTGCGGAAGGTGGTGCGGACCGCCGCCGGGTCGGCCGCCCACGACCCGCCGCGCAGCACCCGGTATTCCCGGCCGAAGAACACCTCGCTGTACTCGCGGTAGGGGAAGCTGCGAAACCCCGGATAGCCGGTGAACCAGGAGCCGGTCCACTCCCACACCTCGCCGATCATCTGTTCGGCCCCATAGGCGCTGGCCCCGCCGGGGAAGGCCCCGAGCGGGGCGGGGCGGGCCGCGAGGTGCCCGAGGTTGGCCAGCCCCAGGTGCGGCTCGGTGTCGCCCCAGGGATACCTGCGCGCCCGGCCGGTCGCCGGGTCCCAGCCGCACGCCTTCTCCCACTCGGCCTCGGTGGGCAGCCGCTTGCCCGCCCAGCGCGCATATGCGTCGGCTTCGTACCAGCTCACGTGCTGCACCGGCTCGTCCGGCGGCACCGGCTCGGTGCGGCCGAAGCGGGTCCGCCACCAGCCGTCGCCCTCCTTGGACCAGAACAGCGGAGCGGAGATCGCCCCCTCGGTCCGCCAGCGCCAGCCCGCCGGATCCCACAGCCGCTCGTCGTCGTAGCCGCCCGCCTCGATGAAGGCGATGTAGGCGGCGTTGCCGACCGGCAGCCGGTCGATCCAGTAGGCCGGCAGATCGACCCGGTGGGCGGGGCGCTCGTTGTCGTAGGCCCACGGCAGCGTGCTGGTGCCCATCTGGAAGGGACCCGCGGGGACCAGCACCTCGTCAGGCCCGCGCCCCGGACGCGCGGCGGGCAGGTCGCCCTCGCGGACCAGGCCGGGCCTGCCGGACAGTTGCAAGGTGGCCAGCATCGTCTCGTCGTGCTGGTGCTCGTGCTGGATCACCAGGCCGAACACGAAGCCCGCCCGGCGCAGCGGGTCGGGGTCGGTGAAATCGATCGCGTCGAGCACGTCGAGGGTGCGACCGCGCACCCCGCCGATGTACCGCCTGGCCTCGTCGGGGCCGAGGATCGGCAGCGACGGGCGGTCCTTCCTGGGATGCTTGAACGCGTCGTAGATGTCGTCGATCTCCGGGCGCAGCGGGGTGATGCCGCCCGCCTCGCGAAGCACCCACAGCTCCTCGTAGTTGCCGATGTGCGCGAGGTCCCAGACCAGCGGCGACATCAGCGTGGAGTGCTGGCGCAGCAGCACGTCGTCTTCCGCCGAGGTGTAGGCCAGCGACCGATCGCGCACCGTGAGGAGCTGCGCCGCGATCCGCTCCTTGAGGCGGCCGGCGTCGAGGTCGGTCACCGCGTCAAGGCTGCTCACCATGATCCCCCATTTCCTTGTGTCATCCCTTGCGTGCCTTCGAGCAGGTCGGTGGCCGGAGAGCGGCCCGCGGCGACGCGCTCGGCGAACCCGGCGACCTTCGCGGTCAACTCCACGGACGCGCCGAGCCGGGGGAGGGCGGCGAGGGCCGCCGAGAAGCACTCCGTGGCCGCCCGCCTGATCCGCGGATCGGCCAGCCCGTCTCGTGAGGCGCGCCGCCACAGCCACCGGCAGGGCTCGGCCGCGGCGAGCGCGGCGTCGGCCGCCCGGTCGTCGGTGATCAGCGCGTGTGTCACCGCCACGCACACCGGCCAGTCGTCGGGGTGCTGGGCGTCGAGGTAGCGGACCTCCAGCCAGCCGCGCGGGCGGACCGGCGGGAACAGCGTGGTCGCGTGGTAGGCCAGGTCGGCCCCGGTCGGGGGCGGGCCCGGCGCGGCCAGCCAGTCGCCGAACGTCGAGCCGTCGGCGACCGGGTGGAACCGATCACCCTCCCTGCGCAGCATCACCCGGGCGGCCAGCAGGTAGTCGGTCCAGGCCGACACCGGGTCGCCGGTCGCCCGGACCGGGGAGGTGCGGGTGCTGTCGAGGTTCTCCCACACCGCCTGGCGCCCGGACATCCAGCCGCACGGCCGCCCGCCGCTGAGCGGGGAGTTGGCGAATGCGGCGGTCAGCACCGGCCCGAGCGCGTGCGCGCGCTCCCAGCGCACCGCGGGCCGCTCGCCGAGATCCAGGTTGACCTGCACGGATGCGGTGCTGCACATCATCAGCGGGCCGTACGGCCCGCCGAAGAACGCGGCCATCGCCTCATAACGGGGCTCGCGAAGCTGCCTGTGGGCCCGGCGTACCGGGTCCAGGCCCACGCCGGCGAGCCGCAGCCCGGCCGCGCCCAGCACCGCCCGGGCCAGCGCGACATCGGCCGCGACCCGCTCGATCGCGGCGGACAGCGGAGCGGCCGGACCGGACAGCTCCAGTTGGCCGCCGGGCTCGAAGGTGACCCGGCAGCCGCCGGGCAGCACAGGGTCACCCGGGGGTAAGGCCAGGGCCTCGGCCACCCGTCGGATCGGCACGTGCAGATCCGCGGACGCGCGGTCGTAGACCAGGAACTCCAGCTCTACCCCGACCATGCCGTCGCCGTCGCCGCCGTCGAAGCAGCGCCGCGCGAAATCCTCGACATCGGAGGCGTCGTGGAGCGGCGCGTCGTCGATCGCAGGAGCCGCCATGCTCATCCCCCCTCGCCGGTGGTCACGGATCTACAGACCCGCGAGACCCCGCGGCGTTACAGGGGGAGACGGCGAATTTCGGGACAGGAACCCGTCAACGGCGGCGCGCCGCGCGGAAGGCGCTCAGCAGCCGGTCGCGGGTGACAGGGGAGAGGGACGTGGCGGGGAGGTCACGCATGGCGGCGATCGTGGCGCGGAACTGGGCGATGTGGCGCGTGCAGTCCGCGCAGCCCCTGGTGTGCTCCTCCAAGGCCCGCCTGGCGTCGTCGGCGAGCTCGTCATCCAGATAAGCAGTGACGTGCTCGCCGACCTCCGGGCAGCTTAACCGTTTCACGTCAACGACCGCCTTACCCTTCTGTGACTGAACCGCTTCATCTGCGACTACCGTCTCACGTTCCGGAACCGACCCGATTCGTTACCGCCGTACTGCGTCTAGCGTCTCATCGCCTCGAAGTAATCTTCCAATCGCTTGCGAACCGCCGCCCTGGCGCGGTGGAGCAGCACGCGCTGGTTGGCCGCTGAGATGTCCAGGATGGCGCAGACCTCCTCGGAGCTGCATCCTTCCACGTCGCGCAGGGTGATCACGCTGCGCTGCCGGGCGGGCAGCGTGGCCAGCGCCGCCGCGATCCGGCCGCGGATCTCGGAGGCCAGGATCTCGCCCTCGGGGACGGACCAGGCGGCGGGAAGATCCTTCCAGCCCGGGAGAAGGGGGGAGCGGTCGTCGGCCGGGCCCGCGCCGTCCAGTGCGGGCTCGCCGTCCCCCTCGAACGCGCTGCTCCACGGCACCGTGCGGCTCTCCCTGGCGCCCCGCTTCTTGGCGGTGTTCACCAGAATGCGGTAGACCCACGTCTTGACCGACGAACGCCCCTCGAACCCGTCGATCCCACGGATCACCGCCAGCCAGGTGTCCTGCACGACCTCCTCGGCGGAGTCGCTGGTGGACACGTAGGATCTGGCCAGCCGCAGCATCCCCCGCGACCAGGTGTCCAGCAGCGCCGCGAACATCGTCTCGTCCCCGGCGCGCAAGGCCGCGGCGACGACGTCGTCCGGGGGCAACCCCACGATCTCTCCTCCCGGTCGGGGCGTATGCAGCCATCATGACATCGCCGTCCGACACTTCCACGTCGGTGTTGTGGGCGGGACTCCTGTGCTGGACTGAGGCGCGGATCGCGGGGTAGCCGCTCACGGTAGGCGCGACCGAGTGAGGTGAGGATGATGCGCGGGCTGGACGGCGGCGCCCGGGCCGAACCGCATGAGCCGTACGACGAGACCGATCTGCTCGGCCAGTACCTGCTGCAGATCGGCCGGACGCCCCTGCTGACCGCCGAGGAGGAGGTGCAGATCTCCCGGCGCATCGAGGCCGGCCTGTACGCGCGCCACCTGCTCGACGCGGGGGACACCGGGGAGGAGGAGCGCAGGGCCGCCCTGGCGGCGGTGGCCAAGGACGGCGAGGCGGCCAAGGACCACATGCTCCGCGCGAACCTGCGGCTGGTGGTGTCGGCCGCCAAGAAGTACGCCCACCGGGGCTGGCCGATGCTGGACGTGATCCAGGAGGGCAACCTGGGCCTGATCCGGGCGGTCGAGAAGTTCGACTACGCCAAGGGGTTCAAGTTCTCGACGTACGCGATGTGGTGGATACGCCAGGCCATCGAGCGCGGCCTGGCCGACAAGACGCGTAACGTGCGGCTCCCCGTCCACGTCGTGGACCGGCTGTCCAAGATCCACCGGATGGAACGCCAACTGCTGACCCGCCTGAACCGTGACCCCACCGACGAGGAGGTCGCCAGGGCGGCCGGGATGTCCGTGCCCGAACTGCACGAACTACGCCGGGTCGGCCACGACACCGTCAGCCTGGACACCCCGATCGGCGACGGCGAGGACACCAGGGTCGGCGACCTCATCGCCGACACCGAAGTGGTCCCGGTCTCGGACCTGATGGAATACCAGGCGCTCGCCCAGGAGCTGCGCGCCCTGGTGGACACCCTCCCCGAACGCGAGGCGTTCATCGTCACCCTGCGCTACGGCCTGAACGACGGCAAGACCCACACCTACCAGGAGATCGGCGAGCGGCTGGGGCTCACGCGTGAGCGCATCCGCCAGTTGGAGCGCCAGGCGTTGCGCTCGCTGCGGTCGCCGGAGCACGTCCAGCCCCTCCTGGACTGGGCGAGCTGACCGGCTTTGCCGGGCCTTTCGCGGGGCCGTCGCATACAACGACATGGTGGGGTACGTCCCCGGGCATGCCACGAATTCTCGCGGAATCTCTCATCGAACGGCTGGCCGAGTGGGGCGTCGACACCGTGTTCGGACTCCCGGGCGACGGCATCAACGGCATCATGGAGGGCCTGCGGCGGCACCGGGACAAGGTGCGGTTCGTGCTGGTCCACCACGAGGAGGCCGCCGCGTTCATGGCCACGGGGCACGCCAAGGCCACCGGCAGGCTCGGCGTGTGCCTGGCCACCTCTGGTCCCGGCGGGCTGCATCTGATGAACGGCCTCTACGACGCCAAACTCGACCACGTGCCGGTGCTGGCGATCACCGGCATGCAGGAGACCTCGGTGCTGGGCACCGGCTACCAGCAGGAGGTCCACCTGGAGCGCCTGTTCGCCGACCTGACCGAGTACAACGAGCTGGTCACCAATCCGGTGCAGCTCCCCGCGCTGGTGGACGCCGCGGTACGGCACGCCTACGCGCGGCGCGGCGTGGCCCACCTCACGCTGCCCAACGACCTGCAGGTGGCCGACGCGGACGCCGACCCATGGCAGCACGTGGCCCCGGCGCGCCCGCCGCACACCGCGCCGGTGTACCTTCCGCCGCCCGGACGTCCCCGCGAGGAGGACCTGCGGCGCGCGGCGGCGGTGCTCAACGCCGCCGAACGCCCCGCGCTGCTGGTGGGCGCGGGCGCGCTGCACGCCAGGCAGGAGGTGCTGGCGGTGGCCGAGGCGCTGTCCGCGCCGGTGATCAAGACGCTGCCCGGCAAGGCGGTGATCCCCGACGACTCGCCGTACACCACGGGCGGGCTGGGGCTGCTCGGCACCCGGCCGAGCGAGGAACTGGTGGACGACGTGGACGTGCTGTTCATGGTGGGCACCAACTTCCCCTACACCCAGCACCTGCCCCCGGCGGGCGCGACCCGGGTGGTGCAGCTCGAAGCCGACCCGGTGCGGGCGGGGGCGCGGCTGCCCACCGAGGTGCCGATGATCGGCGACGCCAAGGAGGGGCTGCGGGCGCTGCTGCCGCTGCTGCCGCTGCTCGACCGCAACCGCGACACCCGCCATCTGGCGAAATATCAGGCCAAGATGGCGGCCTGGCGGGCCGACATGCGCGCGCTCGAAAGCGCCGACCGGGACCCGGTCGCGCCGCAGTACCTCGCTTCGGTGCTCGACCGGCTCTGCGCCGACGACGCCATCCTGACCTGCGACAGCGGCACGGTGGCCACCTGGGCGGCGCGGCACTGGACGGTGCGGGACGGCCGGGAGTTCTACCTGTCGGGCAACCTCGCCAGCATGGCCCCCGGCCTGCCGTACGCCATCGCGATGCAGCACGCCTTCCCGGGCCGCCAGGTCATCGCCTACATCGGCGACGGCGGGTTCGCCATGCTGATGGCCGAGTTCCTGACCGCGGCCCAGCACCGGCTGCCGATCAAGGTCGTGGTGAACAACAACAACTCCCTCGGGCAGATCCTGTGGGAGCAGATGGTGCTCGGCTACCCCGAGCACGGGGTGCGGTACGCCGAGCCGTGGTCCGACTTCTCCGGATGGGCGCGGTCCTGCCGCGGCTACGGCGCCAAGATCAGCAAGGCCGCCGACGTCGAATCGGCCGTCGCCGAGGCCCTCGCCTTCGACGGGCCCGCGCTGGTCGACGTGGACGTCAACCCGGACGAGCCGCCGCTGCCCGGCAAGGTCTCCTACGAGCAGGCCAAGAAGTTCGCCCAGGCGTTCCTCAAGGGGCAGCCGCGCCGGGCCTCCATCGCCACCACCCTGTTCAAGGACCGCATCCAGCAGATGGGGGACTGACCCGCCTTCCCCGCGCCGGGAAACCCGTGGCGCGGGCGCGTCCCGCCCTGTCACCTTTGGCCTGGGGGACGAAGGAGGCGGAACTCCATGGCGTCGATCGTCATCTGCGGCGGGGGCCCGATCGGACTGGCCTGCGGGAGTCCGCCCTCGCGCTCGCCGCGGCGCGGCGGCCCGGCGTGACCGTGCGGCGCGGCGTCCGGGTCACCGGCCTGCTGGGCGCGCCCGCCGCCGTTCCGGCCGTCACCGGGGTCCGTACGTCGGGCGGCGAGGAGATCCGCGCCGACCTGGTGGTGGACGCGATGGGCCGGGGCACGCCGTCCTCGGCCTGGCTGACCGCGCTGGGTTCGGCGGGGCCGCGCACCGAGCCGGAAGACCACGGCTTCGCCTACTACAGCCGCTACTTCACCGGGCCGGAGCATCCGGTGCGGATGGCGCCGCCGTACACCCAACTGGGCACGTTCGCGCTGCTCACGATCCCGGGCGGGCACGACACCTGGTCCGTCACCTTCGTCACCGGCCGTGGTGACGCGCCGCTCAAGCACCTGCGCGACCCCGAGCGCTCGCCAGGGCGCTGCGCGCCTGCCCCGGCGCACGCCCATTGGTGCGCGGGCACGCCCGGCACCGGGGTGCTGGTGATGGCCGGGGTCCTGGACCGCAGGCGGCGACCGACGACGCCGACGCCTTCCGCGCCCTGGCGGAGGCTGCCACCTGCCTGGCCACCCCCCAGGAGGTGC
>NZ_POUA01000205.1 GCF_003236385.1 Spongiactinospora gelatinilytica | reverse complement strand
GCCGTGGGCCGCGCGGATGCACGCGCCGGTGCTCGCGGCGGGGCCGCACACCAGCCTGGCGGGCGTGTGGGCGCGGCGTCCCGAGGCCGCCGCGGGGCTCGGCGCGCCCGTCTTCACCCGGCTTGAGGATCTGTTCGAGGTGTGCGAGGCGGTGGCGTTCGCGGTGCCGCCGGCCGTACAGGCCGAACTGGCGGTGCGGGCGGCCCGTGCGGGCAAGGCCCTGCTGCTGGAAAAGCCGCTCGCCGCCGACCTCGACGGCGCCGAACGGGTCGCCGCGGCCGTGGCCGAGGCCGGGGTGCTCTCCCAGATGGTCTTCTCCTGGCGCTACGCGAAGGGCGTGCGGGAGTTCCTGGCCGAGGCGCGCGCGTGCGAGCCGTTCGGCGCCCAGGCCCGCTACGTCTCCGGCTCGCTGCGCCCGGAGTCGCCGTTCGCCACCCCCTGGCGGCTGGCCCGCGGCGCGGTGCTCGACATCGGCCCGCACATGATCGACCTGGTGGACGCGGCCCTCGGCCGCGTGGTGGACGTCCGTGCCCGCGGCAGCGTCCTCGGCTGGGCCGGGCTGCTGCTCGAACACGAGGGCGGCGCGCTCAGCGAGGTCTCCCTGTGCATGAGCGCCCCCGGCGAGCGCGACGCGGCCGTCACCGTGTACGGCGAGCGCGGCCGCGCCCACGTCGACCACACCGCGCTCGGCGACGACGTCGTGTTCCCGGCCATGGCCGCCGAGTTCGCCACGACGGTCAGAAGCGGCGTGCCGCATCCCCTCGACGCCGCCCGCGGCCTGCACGTGCAGCGCCTGATCGCCGCCGCCGAAGCCCAGTTCACCTCCTGAGCGGCACGGCCGACAGAAGCAGCCCCGCCGCCAGGCAGCGTATTCAACGGTCTCGGCCACGGTGAAACGCGGGAGGGTTCGGAGATCTGCACCGCGTCCATGGGTTTCAGTGTGCTCAGGTGTGCTTTTCCGGTGGCGGGCTTTCGGTGGTTTCCCAGGAGTGCCGCAGTAGGTCGGTGAAGACCTCGGTGGGCTGGGCTCCGGCGATCACGTAGGTGTGCTGGAAGACGAAGGACGGGGCGCCGGTGATGCCGAGGGTGTGGGCCGCTGCGGTGTCGGCGCGTACGGCGTCGGCGTGGGCGTCGCTCGTGAGCACCGCCTGGACCGGGCCGGGTGGCAGGCCGGCGGGGGAGGCGCAGCGGCGGGTTCGCGAGGTCGTCGTGGCGCGGGCCGGTGGGGTCGAGTTCCAGGCTGCGTATTCGCACGTCCACGCGGTCGCGGTGGGCGAAGCCGGCGAGCGCGGCCTGGAAGCTCTTCCAGCGGGACTGCCCCGGCCGGGCGGTCATCGAGCACATCGCCGGTCGCTGGGGAATGCTCATCCTGGTGGCGCTCTGCGAGCGGCCCCTGCGCTTCTACATGCTGCGCGACCGGATCGGCGGGATCAGCGAGAAGATGCTGTCCCAGAACCTCAAGACGCTGGTCCGCGACGGGCTGGTGGAGCGCGAGGTCGAGCCGTCCACGCCGCCCAAGGTCACCTACCGGCTCTCCCCGCTCGGCCGCGAGCTGGCGTGCGCGGTGCGCACGCTGGTCGCCTTCATCGGCGAACGGGTCCCCGCCATCATGGCCGCACAGCGGCGTTACGACCGCGGGGACGGCCTTCCTGACGGGGATTGATACCGTTTGCCGGACGCGCTGCGCACAGCGAAGTCCGGTGGGAGACCGGCGCTGTCCCGCAACTGTGACGACCCCTGTGAGGGCCGAAGCCAGGTCGCCTGTGCGCCGCGCCGACGTCACAGCCCTCGCGGAAAAGGGTGATCCGTCGCTTCAACGGGTCTCTCGGTTCCAGCGACTCTGGAAAGGATTCCTTGTGAGGCCCATGAGATCGGCCTTCGCGGGTGTCCTGCTCGGAGTGCTGGCGCTGGCCGGATGCGGTCAGACAGGCACGACGGGCGGGCAGACCGCCGCCTCGGCGACACCCGCGGCCTCCTCCGGCGCCGGATTCCCGGTCACCGTACAGGCCGGCAACGGCTCGGTGACCATCGCCGAGCGCCCGCGCCGCATCGTCTCGCTCAACCCCACCGCCACCGAGAGCCTGTTCGCGATCGGTGCCGGGCCGCAGGTCATCGCCGTCGATGACCTGTCCAACCACCCGACGGAGGCGCCGAAGACCGCCCTGTCCGGGTTCAAGCCCAACGCCGAGGCGATCATCGCGCACAAGCCCGACCTGGTGGTGCTCAGCAACGATCTCGGCGGCGTGGTGACCGCCCTGCAGAAGGTCAAGGTGCCGGTGCTGCTCGAACCGGCCGCGACCAAGCTGGCCGAGAGCTACGACCAGATCACCGACCTCGGCGCGGCCACCGGCAACGCGGACGGCGCCGCGAAGGTCGTGGCGGGCATGCGGGAGAAGATCGAGAGCCTGGCCGCCGCCGCGCCCAAGGACCACAAGCTCACCTACTACCACGAGCTGGACGTCACGCCGTACTCCGCGACCTCCGGCACCTTCATCGGCGAGATCTACGGCCTCTTCGGGCTGCGCAACATCGCCGACGAGGCCCCCGACGCGGCGGGCGGCTATCCCAAGCTGTCGGCCGAGTTCGTCGCCAAGGCCGACCCCGACCTGATCTTCCTCGCCGACGTCAAGTGCTGCGGCCAGTCCAAGGAGACGCTGGCCAAGCGGCCGGGATGGGGCGGCCTTTCGGCGATCAAGAACGACCGGGTGGTGCGGCTCGACGACGACATCGTCTCCCGCTGGGGGCCGCGCGCGGCCGAGTTCGCCCAGGTCGTCGCCGCCGCCGTTGAGAAGGCCGCGGCGGACAAGTGACGCACTCCCCGTCCGCCCGTCAGGGCCGGCCGCGGCACGCGACCGCCCCTGACGGGCAGGCGCGGGCCTCGGCGCGGCTGCGGCCCTGGTGGGTCGCCGCCGCGCTGGTGGTCCTGCTGGGCAGCCTGCTGGCCGGGCTGCTCACCGGGGCCGCGGACATCCCCGTCCCGGGGGTCGTGCTCCAGGCGGTGGACTGGCTGCCGTTCGTCTCGGCGGACCACGGGCTCACCCCTGTCGAGCAGGGGGTGCTGGTGGAACTGCGGCTGCCCCGGGTGCTGATCGCCGCCGTGGTGGGCGGCCTGCTCGCCGTAGCCGGGGCCGGATACCAGGGCGTCTTCCGCAACCCGCTGGCCGACCCCTACCTGCTCGGGGCCGCCGCGGGGGCCGGGCTCACGGTGACGCTCGCGATCGTGCTGATCGGCGGGGACGCCGGGGCCGCGCTGGTGCCGCCGATGGCGTTCGGCGGCGCGGTCGGCGGGGTCTTCCTGGCGTACGCGCTCGGCCACACCGCCCGGCGCGGCGGCACCGCGACGCTGGTCCTCGCCGGGGTCGCGGTCACCTCCTTCCTCACCTCGATCCAGACCTTCGTCCAGCAGCTCAAGGTCGAGGAACTCCAGCGCATCTACGCCTGGATCCTCGGCGACGTCGGCGGCGGCTGGGAGGACCTGCGGCTGGTCGCCCCCTACGCCGCGTTCGCGGCGGTGGCCATGCTGCTGCACGGCCGCATGCTGGACGTGCTGTCGGTCGGCGACGACGAGGCGGTCAGCCTGGGCGTGCGCGCCACCCGGGTACGCCTGGCCGTACTGCTGGCCGCGTCCCTGGCCACGGCGGCGGCGGTCGCGGTGAGCGGGCTGATCGCGTTCGTCGGCATCGTGGTCCCGCACCTGGTGCGCCGCCTGGCGGGCGGGTCCTACCGGGTGGTGCTGCCGCTCTCGCTGATCGGTGGGGCGGCCTTCCTGGTGCTGGCCGACCTGGTGGCCCGGACCATGCTGGCCCCCGCCGAACTGCCCATCGGCGTCGTCACCGCGTTCGTCGGCGCGCCGTTCTTCGTCTTCGTGCTCCGGGTCACCCGCAGGGTGGACACATGAGCATGATCTCCGTCAGCGGGCTCACCGTCACCCTGGACGGCCGCGACGTGCTCCGCGGCGTCGATCTCGACGTGCGGCGCGGCGGCTGGCTGGCGATGATCGGCCCCAACGGGGCCGGGAAGTCCACGCTGCTGCGCACCCTGGCCGGGGTGCTGGACGGCCAGGGAGAGATCCTGATCGACGGAACGCCCTCGGCCGGGCTGTCGCCGCGCAGGCGGGCCCGGCTGGTCGCCTTCGCCCCGCAGACCCCCGCGCTGCCCCCCGACATGACCGTCTTCGACTACGCGCTGCTCGGCCGCACCCCCTACATCCGCTACCTGGGGCGGGAGAGCCGGGCCGACCGCGAGGTCACCGCCGGGGTGCTCGACCGGCTTGACCTGGGCGGGTTCGCCGCGCGGCGGCTGGGCCACCTGTCCGGCGGCGAACGGCAGCGCGTCGTGATCGCCCGCGCCCTCGTCCAGCAGGCGCCCGTACTGCTGCTCGACGAGCCGACGACCGCGCTCGACCTCGGGCACCAGCAGCAGGTGCTCGAACTGGTGGACCGGCTGCGGCTCGCCGACCGGCTCACCGTACTGTCCTCCCTGCACGACCTGAGCCTGGCCGGGCAGTACGCCGACACCATGACGCTGATCGCGGGCGGCGCGACGGTCGCCTCCGGGCCCCCGGCGCAGGTGCTGACCGAGGAGTTGATCGCCGCCCACTTCGGGGCCACCGTGAAGGTGGCGGCGGGGCCGGACGGAAGGCCCCATGTCCACCTGATGCGGGGGGATCGATGAACGACGGCCCGGTACTCGGCCTGCGGACCGAGGACGGCGCACGGCTCGGGGCGCTGCTGTGGGAGTTCGGGCCGGGGTGGCGGATGATCTCCTCGGCGGTGCTCGGCGGCGGCATCGGGCCACGCGAGTGGGTGCTGAACGCCCAGGTCATCGCCGGATACTCGCGGATGGACCCGGCCGAGCACCTGGCCGCGCTGGGCCCGGCCGCCGGCGCGGGTGTGGGGATGATGACGGCCGCGAAGGTCGAGCGGTACACCCTGGCCGCCGACGGCGGCGTCCGCGCGCTCGCCACGGTCGGGCTGCGGGTGCCGACCTGGGCCGCCGCGCCCGAGGGAGCGCAGGACCCGGAGCCGGCGCCGCTTTTGGGCCACCGGGCGACCGTGCCGGGGACGATCAACATCATCGTGGCCGTGCCCGTGCCGATGACCGACGCGGCGTTGGTCAACGCGGTGATGACGGTGACGGAGGCGAAGACCCAGGCGCTGGCCGAGGTGGGGTTCCCCGGTACCGGCACGGCCTCGGACGCGGTGTGCGTCGCGGTGCCGATCGGCTCGGCCACGGGGGAGCCGGGCGAGCCCTTCGGCGGGCCGCGCTCGACCTGGGGAGCGCGCGTCGCGCGGGCCGTCCACGGCGCGGTACGGCAGGGCGCGGACGACTGGACCGCCCATCGGTGATGGGCTTCCTGCGGGGCGGCGCCGACGTCGGACACGTATGTGACCCGATTTGATAACGCCGTAGGGGAAATTTGGCTTACTCGCGATACTTGTATTGACTTATCCAGGCCGGTTGGGAACCTTGTCGTATCCCGTCGACTGCTCCTGTGGGGGAGGCGTGATGCGGCGCCGTGCTCCGTTGATCCGGCTCGCGCTCGGTGCGCTGGCCGGGGTGGCCGGTGTGACCTCCGCGGCCGTACCGGCGCTGGCGCACGAGCACCCGAGCGGCATCACCGACCTCGTCACCCCCGCCGTGGTGCGCGTCGAGGCGGTGGCGCACGTGGAGATCACGCTGCTCGACCACATGGGCGAGCTTCAGCACGTGGAGCGGTCCTATGAGGTGCCGATCGGCAGCGGTACCGGCGTGGTGGTCAGCCCTGAAGGCGCGGTCGTGACGCTGACCAGGGTGGTCAAGTCCGAGGACGACGCGGCGGTCCATGCGGCGAACAAGATCTTCGCCGACCACCACAAAGTGGACATCAAGCAGGACTTTCAGCGGCATCGGCTGGACGACGCGACCCTGAACCGGCACCTTCAGCAGTGCTACCCGCCGAAGACGGCCACCGCGACCTGCCTCACCAAGGTAACCCCGCAAATCAAGATATTTCCGAACATCTCGCCCGCCGACAAGGAGGGGATCAACGCCGAGATCGCTTACACCGGCGACGATCCCGACAACCCCGCCGTGCTCCTCCCGGTGGGCCGCGCCGACGGCGGCGCCGGCCTGCCGACCGCTCCGCTCGCCGCGCGCGTGCCGGACAAGCCCGGCTCGCCGGTCTCGGTGGCCGGGTTCACCGGCAGGCCCGCCGCCGACCGCCCGCACCTGATCGATATCGCGCACCTCGACGCCGGTGGGGCGGGGCAGGCGGGCCGGCCGTTCAAGGACCCGGAGGGCAAGGCCGACGAACCGCGCAAGACCGGCGAACTCATCGCCAAGGGCCTGGCCGGAGCGCCGGTGATCGGCGACAAGGACGGGGCCGTCGTGGGGCTGCTCGCGGGCGGCGCCGGAGAGGGCCGGATGATCGGCGTCAGGGAGATCACCAAGGCGCTGGCCGAGGCCAAGGTCGAGCCCCGGCGCGGGCCGCTGGACGCGGCCTTCGAGGTGGCGCTGACCCGGTTCCACACGAAGTACTTCGGCGACGCCGTACCGGCCCTGCGCCGCGTCCTTGAGCTGTACCCGGGGCATGTGGTGGCCGCCAAGCACCTGAAGACCGCGCAGGAGAAGCGCGGCGGGCCCGACGACGCCGGGGCCCTCGCCGCGCCCGTGCAGGCCGGCGGTGACGTCCCGCTGTGGCCGTTCATCGCCGGGGCGGGCGTGCTGGTGGCCGCCGTGATCGGCGGCACGGTGCTGATCCTGCGCCGCCGGGCGCGCCCGGACACCGTCGCGACGGCGCGGACGACGCCGACCGCCGAAGCCGATCGGCGGGTCGTCCCCGCCGTACCGTCCCCGCCGCCTGCCGCCGGGCACGACCCCGCGCTGGGCGAGCCGTCGCCGGCCGACGTGACGCGGATCGTCGCGCGCTCGGCGGTGCCGCCGGGCCTGCCCGCCGTACCGGAGGGCGCGCAGGGGCCGTCGCTGCTCACCGCCCGGCAGCCCACGGCCCCGCCCACCGGCGTACCGGGCAGGGTGGGGCAGCGGTTCTGCACCGCCTGCGGAATGGGCCTCGGGCCCGCCCACCGGTTCTGTGGCTACTGCGGCCACCCGGCCGAGACGTGATGCCGGTGAACGAGCGCTCGCTGATCGGCCAGGAGGTGGCCGGCTACCAGGTGGAGGAGATCGTCGGCCGGGGCGGCATGGCCGTGGTCTACCTCGCCATCGACACCCGGCTCGACCGCCGGGTGGCGCTGAAGATCCTGCATCCGGCGCTCAGCGCCGACGACCGCTTCCGCCAGCGCTTCGTGCTGGAGTCGCGCATGGTCGCCGGGATCGACCACCCCAACATCATCCCGATCTACGAGGCCAACGCCGACGGCGAACTGCTCTACATCGCCATGCGCTACGTGGCCGGGATGGACCTGCGCCGGCTCTTCCTGGACCGGGGCCCGCTGGAGATCAGCCAGGTCAACCGGATCTTCGCCCAGGTGGCCGCGGCGCTGGACACCGCGCACGCGCACGACCTGATCCACCGCGACGTCAAGCCCGCCAACATCCTCGTCGCCGGGGGCGCGACCGGCGAGCACGTCTACCTCACCGACTTCGGCATCACCAAGCACCAGACCTCGATCTCCGGGCTGACCCGCACCGACCAGTTCATCGGCACGCCCCGCTACATGGCCCCCGAGCAGATCAACAAGGATCGTGTGGACGGGCGGTGCGACCAGTACGCCCTGGCGTGCGTGGCCTACGAGGCGCTGGCCGGGCGGCTGCCGTTCCAGCGGGACAACGACATCGCGCTGCTGTGGGCGCACCTGGCCGAGACGCCCGCGCCGCTGAGCGGCCTGCGCCCGGAACTCCCGCTCGACGTGGACGGGGTGATGGCCCGTGCGCTGGCCAAGTCGCCCGACCAGCGGTATCCGAGCTGCGCCGACTTCGTCTCCGAACTGCGGGACGCGATCGACGGCAGAGCCGTGCCCGCGGTTGGCGGGCCGGCGGTGGCCGGACCCGCGCCCGCCCCGCCGGACTCGGCCCCCGTCACACGGCCCTCCCCGGCGCCGCCGGGCGCGCGGCGCGGCAACAGGGGGATCATCGTCGCCGCCGCGGCGGCCGTGGCGTTGATCGTGGCGGTCGCGGCCGTGCTGGCCGTACTGCTGCGCGGCGGCGAATCCGGGTGGACCCGGTACGCGGGCTCGGCCGCCGCGCCGCTGCGGTTCGAGCACCCCGGCGACTGGACCGCGCGGACCCACACGGACGTGTTCGCGGTGGCCTCGCCGCACGGGGCCGCCTTCGAGCGGCTGTTCGTCACGCCGGTCAGCGCCGACTGGAGCGAGGCCAACCGGCTGCTGCGCGATGACCCGGAGACGGCCACGGGCCTGTTCGTGCAGGTCCTGGACACCCTCGACCCCAATGCGGGCGCGCAGGACCTCCAGGAGACCCTGCGTTCCTCGCTGCCCGGCACGGTCAGCATCACCTCGGGCATCGTGCAGGTGCCGGTGGGCGGCAGGCCGGCCGTGCGGATCGAGGGGACGCTCGCCGACCCGCAGGGCGGCGGCAGTCTCGACCTCATCGGCTACGCGGTGGACCGGCCGGGGGCGGCGGCGCTGCTGGTGTACTTCTGCGCGCCCGGCACCTGCCGGGACGAGGTGGCGCAGCGGATCGCCGGGAGCGTGGAGCTGCGGTCCTCCTGAGGGACCGGCACTTGGGACTCACTTGGAATCGGGTTGCTTGGGCGATTTGTCCGGTATGCAGGGACGGTTCCGCACTCTAGGCTCCGGCTGACGCTACTCGGAGGTACTGCCATGGAGCCCAGGGACGCGATCCGCGTCGTGATCGCCGACGACCAGGCGATGGTCCGCGCGGGACTGCGCATGGTCCTCGAATCCGAGGCCGACATGCGGGTGGTGGGGGAGGCCGGCGACGGGGTGGACGCGGTCGCGGTGGCCCGCCGTACCACCCCGGACATCGTCCTGATGGACATCCAGATGCCCCGCATGGACGGCCTGGGCGCCACCACCGAGCTGCTGTCCCGGCCCAGCCCGCCCAAGGTGATCGTGCTGACCACCTTCGACAGCGACGACAACCTTTACGCGGCGCTGCGCGCGGGCGTCAGCGGCTTCCTGCTCAAGGTCTCACCGCCGGAACAGCTCGTGGACGGCGTACGCGTGGTCGCGGCCGGAGAGGCGCTGCTCGACCCGGCCGTCACCACGCGGGTGATCGCGTCCTTCGCGGGGCGGCACGACCCCGTACCGCCGCCCCGTCTCGGCCTGCTCACCCCCCGCGAGCTGGAGGTGCTCGGCCTGCTCGCCAGGGGGCACAGCAACGCCGAGATCGCTCGCACGCTGTTCGTCGGCGAGGCCACCGTCAAGACCCACGTCGCGCGGGTCCTGATGAAGCTCCACCTGCGCGACCGCGCCCAGGCCGTGGTGTTCGCCTACGAGGCGGGCGTGGTACGGCCGGGCGCCTCCGGATAGAACGCCGCCCACTCCGCCGGGCCCATCCGCAGGATGCGCACGCCGACCGAGCCGAGCGCCACCGCGGGCAGCGCCCAGAACGGGATGGTCGCCGGCCCGTACGGCACCAGCATCGACCCCAGCACGCCCGCGGCGACCAGCGCGGGCACCCACCAGTGCGCCTGCCCGGCCCGCCAGACCGCCACCGTGAGCAGCGGCAGCCCCACGATCCCCAGGTACAGCCACGGGATGGTGAACCCGAAGACCACCCCCGGCAGGTCCAGCACCTCCCCGGCCAGCCGCTCGGCCTCCTCCGCCGGGTAGCGCTCCCCGAACCACCAGGCCACCGGGTCGGTGAGCAGCAGCGCCGACATGCTGCCGTAGCCGACGACGGTCATCGCCCCGGCGATGTGGCCGAGCGTCACCGCCCGCCGCCGTACCAGGTGGAGCAGCCCGAACGCGGCGAACGCGGTGAGCAGCCAGCTCCAGTGGTAGAGCACCGACTGCAACTGCGCCATGGCCGGATCGTCGCCGAAGCTGACGGCCTCCCGGTCGTCCCCCCAGGTCCCCGGGTCCACGATGACGGCGGCGGTCTGTAGCAGCGGGGCCACGATCAGCAGTGATCCGGCGGCCACGCGCCTGAAGGTGGTCGGGTCGTCGAGCACGAAAGCCCCCTGGTCGCTCGTGGGACGGCGGAGGCCGTGCCCGCCCGCCGTACTGTCGCAGGGACGCTATCCGCGCGTCCCGGCGCGGGTCGTCCGCCCGGCGGCGGACGGCAGGTCCGCCGCGCGGCGGAAAACGGGCGGGCCTGTCCGTGGCGGGCCACGCCGCACCGTAAGCTCGGTTGCGTCGTCGATCGCGCGAGGGGAGCGGCTGTTGAGCGCGAAAGTGATCGTGGTCACCGGGGCCGGCGGCCCGGCCGGGCAGGCCGTCGTCCGGCGGCTGGCCGCCGAGGGGGACACGGTGCTGGCGGTGGACGTCCACCACCACCCCGACATCGAGGGCGTGGAGCGCCACGCCGTCGATCTGCTCCAGCCGCACGCCGTGGGCGACCTGGCCCGCGACGTCGCCGCCCGGTACGGCAGGGCGGACGGCGTCGTCCACCTGGTGGGCGGGTGGCGGGGGGCCAAGTCCTTCGCCGAGACCTCGCTCGCCGACTGGGAGCTGCTGCACGGCCTGCTGATCCGCACGCTCCAGCACGTTTCCCTGGCCTTCGACCCGCTGCTGCGCAAGAGCGGCGACGGCAGGTTCGTGATCGTCTCGGCCGAGGTCGCCCGCTCGCCCACCCAGGGCAGCGCCGCCTACGCGGCGGCCAAGGCCGCCGCCGAGGCATGGACCCTCGCGATGGCCGACGGCTACGCGGGCACCCGGGCCGCGGCCACGATCCTGGTGGTCAACGCCCTGGTCCACGACGCCATGCGGGCGGAGAACCCCGGCGCGACCTTCCCCGGCCACACCGACGTCAACGACCTGGCGGAGATCGTCGCCGGCCTGTGGGAGGCCCCCGCGGTGGAGATCAACGGCCGCCGGCTGGACCTTTCCAAATGACCGCCTCGTGACCGTCGTAGGACGCAGGCACGATCCGCGGGCGCGCGGGTTCGCCAGCGACAAACAGGCGGGCGTCCACCCTGAGGTGCTGCGGGCCCTCGCGCTGGCCAACGAGGGCCACCAGAGCGCCTACGGCGACGACGTCTACACCGAGGCCATGGAGGAGGTCTTCCGGGCCGAGTTCGGGCCGCAGGCGCATGTCTGGCCGGTGTTCAACGGCACCGGCGCCAACGTGGTCGGGCTGCGCGCCATGTGCGCCCCCTGGGAGGCCGTCATCCGCGCGCGCTGACCACCGACGCTGGCGTCGACGTGCTGTCCTTCGGCGGCACCAAGTCCGGCCTGATGTACGGCGAGGCGGTCGTCGTGTTGAACCCCTCGGCCGCCGGCGGCCTTGAGTACGTCCGCAAGACCGCGATGCAGCTCGGGTCCAAGCCGCGGTTCGTGTCCGATCAGTTCGAGGCGCTGCTCGGCGGCGACCTGTGGCTGCGCAACGCCCGGCGGGCCAACGCGATGGCGGCGCGGCTGGCGCGGGCCGTACGCGAGATCCCGGGGGTGGAGGTGCGCACGCCCGTGCGGGCCAACGCCGTGTTCGCGGTGCTGCCCGCCGCCGCCGTCGCCGACCGGCTGCGCGCGCGCTTCGCCTGCTACACCTGGGACGAGACCACCGGCGAGGTCCGCTGGATGTGCTCCTTCGACACCACCGAGGACGACGTGGACGCCATCGCCGAGGAGCTGGCGGCCGAACGGCGCTAGGACTCGCGCAGCGCCAGGCGGGCCGCCTCGCGGCCGCCCATGCCGTGCGCCCCCGCGCCCGGCGGGGTGCTCGACGAGCACAGGTAGACGCCGGGCAGCGGGGTGCGCCACGGGCGCGGCGAGAGCACCGGCCGCGCCGCGAACTGCCACAGGCTGGCCAGCCCGCCGCCGATGTCGCCGCCCACCAGATTGGGGTTGTGCCGCTCCAGGTCGGCGGGCCCGCGCGCGCTGCGCGCGAGCACCAGGTCGCGAAAGCCCGGCGCGTACCGCTCGATCTGCGCCTCGACGGCCTCGGTCATGTCGACGCCGGAGCCGTTCGGCACGTGGCAGTAGGCCCACAAGGTGTGCCCGCCGCGCGGGGCCCGCGTGGGATCGGCCGCGCACGGCTGCACCACCAGCACGTACGGCCGCCGCGGGTGCCGCCCCGCGGTCACCTCCGCCTCGCTGTGCGTGATCTCCGCGAGCGTCCCCCCGAGGTGGACCGTGCCCGCCCCCGCCACCGCCGGGTCGCGCCAGGGCACCGGGCCGGACAGCGCCCAGTCCAGCTTGAACACCCCCGGCCCGTAGCGGAACCTGGTGAGCCTTTCCCGGTAGCCCGCGGGCAGCCGTGGCCCGGCCATCCGCAGGAACTGGCGCGGGGTGACGTCCAGCAGGGTCGTCCGGGCGGGCGGCAGCTCGCCGAGGTCGCGGACCCACCGCCCGCTCACCGTCTCCCCGCCCAGCTCGCGCAGCCTGGCGACCATCGCGTCGGCGAAGGTCTGGGAGCCGCCGCGCGCCACCGGCCAGCCGGCCAGATGCGCCAGCGAGGCCAGCATCAGGCCGTACCCGGCGGAGATCGGCGCACGCAGGTCGAGCATCGAGTGCGCGGCCATCCCGGCCAGCAAGGCCCGCGCCCGGGGCGTGCGGAACACCGTGCGGGCGAACACCGTGGCGGGCAGCAGGGCCGATGCCCCGAACCGGGCCGCCGCGACCGGCGCCCGCGGCACGCCGAGCGGCGCCAGCAGCGTGTCCACCAGCGGCAGCCCGGCTCGCGCCGCCGCGCCCACCGTCTCCAGCCAGGCGACGCCGTCGCGGCCCAGCCCGGCGGCGGTCCGCGCGGGGTCGCGGTGGACCAGCACCGCGGGCCCGTCGTCGAGCGGATGCGCGGCCGGGATGGGCGGATGCGCGAACTCGACCTTGAGATCGAGGTCCCGGAACGCGGGGGAGGCCACCGCGATGGCCAGCACCGACGCGCACACGTCATGCGCGTAGCCGGGCAGCGTCAGCTCCTCGGTACGCAGCCCGCCGCCGAACCGCCGGGCGCCCTCCACCAGCAGCACCCGCCTTCCGGCGGCGGCCAGCGTCAGCGCCCCGGACAGCCCGTTGGGGCCCGAACCCACCACGACCGCGTCGAAACCGTCGGCCGGCACGTATGCCTCCCCCGTGAGGCGGCCACCCGGTCTTTCAGACCTTGTGGCCGGTCTCCTTCTCGTAGGCGGTGAGCTGCTGCTCAAGCGCCTTCATCAGCTCGAAGACCTGGCTGGGGGGCAGACGGATACGGCTGACGATGCGGGTCGGGACGCTCAGGATGCGCTGCCCGGACTGCGGGTCGCCGGTGAGCTGCGGTGGCCTGGTGATCACCGCGAAGTCGAGGACGAACCCATCGCGGGTGTGCCAGACCGATGCGAAGTTCGCGTAGATTCCCGCTTCGACCTCGGCCGAGATGCTCACCTCAAGATGGCTCTCCGGCTCGTCGTTCACTGTCTCTCCGTCCTTCGCGGCAGTGGGGGTGGGAGGGGG
>NZ_POUA01000204.1 GCF_003236385.1 Spongiactinospora gelatinilytica | reverse complement strand
GCCCAGCCGCCCTCGGCCCCCAGGCCGGCATGCTCGGCGCCGCCCTCCTCGGCTGGCAGATCGCCGGCCACCCCGACATCGGCACCACCTGGACGCCTGATGTGCCCAACACCGCCCCAGTACCGTAAGGTGTAGTGCCGACCACGACGGCGGGCGGTTAGCTCAGCGGTAGAGCACTCGCCTTACAAGCGAGGGGTCACTGGTTCGAACCCAGTACCGCCCACCAGCCAGAAGGCTCCATCTCCCATCGTGGCAACGGGGTCGCCTCGTGCGATCACGCGTCGAACCCGATGCCGGTAGACGGTCTCGGTGAATGCTCCCGCCCGTTGGGCCGGGCCAGGCCCATCGGATGGGCGCAAAGATCGTCGTGGCCGTGGCCCGTTACCCGCTCCCAGGCATTGCCCGCCACATAGCTCAAGATCTCAGACTCGGGCCGGTCATCGTTCGCCCACACGCGGAGCGTTGTTCCAGTGCGTCCTGAAGCCAGGCCGCGCGTGCGCACTTGTCATCTGTCTCACGCCCGGATCGCTCTATCAGGTGCCAGAACTCGTCGGAATCCATAATGGGTGATCATGCCAGGCGCGTACGACAAAATCCCGACGGGATGAGCCGGTGATTGTCCCGCAGGTACGCCGAGCCGGGGGAGACCATCGGCAGTTTGTCGGTATTAAGTAATTTCGGCGGTTTATGACATGCGCCGACTGGGTTTTCTGTCGCCGAAATGTGCGACCGCGTGCCATCATGGCTGCTGCTGGAAAGGAAGCCTGATGGAAAGACCCGCAAGGTATCCGCGGAATCGGCATTCGGCTCAGCCGCGGCGGTGGTGGCATCGGACTGTTGTCCGGTGGGTCGGGAGTGCGGTTGCGACGCCGGTGCTGGTCGGGGTGTTGATCTGGGCGATTCAGCAGGGGATGGCACCTCCCGTCGTGCCGGAGGCCGTCACGAGGACTCCCAGGCCGTCACCGGTCCAGAAAGCCCGGTCGGGGCCGCCGGTTGCGGTGGATCTGGTGAAGGTCAAGCGGTTGTCCGAGAGCAACAGTTGGGCCTTCGCAGCCGCTCCGGGGCTCTCGGCCGGTGATCTGGCCGCGCTCAACGCCATTCCCGCGCACACGGAGGCCCACGCCCAGTGGCTGCGGCGGCGGGGCGGTGTCGATGTCACGGAGACCGATATCGAGATCGTGGCCCGGGGCAACCGGGACCGGCCTGTGCGCATCATGGGGATGAAGGCGGACACCGAATGCCGAAAGCCGCTTTCCGGTGCCTACTTCGAGAGCCCGAGTGCTGGAGCGCCGGAGAAAATCGTAAAGATCGGCCTGAATCTGGACGAGCCTGAGCCGCGTGGCAAGGCCGAAGATGAGAACGGGAACTGGAATGGAGACTACTTTCAGCAGAACACGATATCGCTGAAGCCGGACGAGGGGATCGTCTTCCATGTGAAAGCGTGGACCCTTGAGCATTACTGCCGGTTCTCCATCGTGCTGGAGGTTTTCGATCGGGGCGTGATGGTCGGTCAGGCCATCAATGACAAGACCGGGCCGTTCCAGGTGACCGCAGCCATCGAAGTCCCAGACGATTTCGGCGGTACGCGGACCAGGTTCGGCCGATATGACGAGGTCTACATCGGCGGGGTGGCCAACCCCGACCACAGCGGCTGGATCGAGGTCGATCCATCGCGGTACGAGCGGCAACTGACCCCCTGACCGCTCGCGGGGTCAGAGGCCCAGGTAGGTCAGTACGGCGCGGACGCGGCGGTGCCCCGGGTCGGTCGGCGCGAGGTCGAGTTTGAGGAAGATGTTGCCGATGTGCTTGTGCACCGCGCGTTCGGTGATGACGAGCCGGGCGGCGATGTCGGTGTTGGCCGGCCCCTGGGCCATGAGCGTGGGAACTTCGCGCTCCCTCGGCGTCAGCCCGGCGAGCGGGTCCGCCTTGCGGGCGAGGAGCTGGGAGACGACCTCGGCGTCGTTCCTAGCGTCGGCGTACATGACGATCGAACTCCCGCGCCACGACGCCCGGCGCGCATCGGATTCCGTGCCCTGGCGTGCCGTCGGAGTCTTCGTGGCCCTCGCGTTCTGCGGGGCGTGGGCGGCCATGCTGCCCCTGCTGCTGAACGGCTTCCGCCGGACCGAGGCCGCGCACGACATGACCCCGCTCACTTAGATCTGCATCGCGGCGATGATGCTGACCCCCGCCCTGTCGGCGTTGGTGGTGCTGCGGCTGATCCATCGGCCGGCGAGCGTCCGGGCGGCGATCGGCCTGGTCAGGCCGCGCCCGCTGGGCCGATTGGCCCTGGAGAGCCTGCGCGCGCCGGCGGTGCCCTGCCTGCTCCAGCTCCTCGCGCTGGGCGTCGCGGCCCTGGCCCGCGCCTACCGGCTCGACCTCGCGAACTTCTCCGGGTTCCGCGCCCAGTTCGCCCCCGCCACACTGGGCCAGACCGGGGTCCCCGTGGCGGAACTCGCGGCCTGGCTGGGCACACTCGCGCTCACCATGATCCTTTGGCTGCCGATGTTCTTCGGCGAGGAACTCGGCTGGCAGGGCTATCTGCTGCCGCGGCTGACCCCGCTCGGCGTCTGGCCGGCGATGGCCCTGACGGCCCTGGTGTTCGCGCTGTGGCACCTGCCCACGCTGGTCATGGGCGGCCAGTACCCGGGCCACTCGCCGCTGGCGTCGGTGGGCTACATGGTCATCAGTACCGTCCTGATCGTGCCGATCTTCGCCTGGCTGCGCCTGCGCTCGGTCTCGGTCTGGCCAGCGGTGCTCGCCCACACCTTCGTCAGCAACGCCGGTGTCCAGATGATCTAGCTGTTCTCCGACGCCGCCCACCCCATCGACCCGCTCCAGGTGGGCCTGAACGGCTGGCCCGGCTGGATCGTGATGGGGGCGTTCGTCGCCTTCCTCGCCCTGACCGGCCGCCTCCGCCGGTGAGCCGGGCGGCGGGGCGTATGGTCGGAAGTGTGAGCGACGGTGCTGAGCCGATGTTCGCCCTGGTCAGGGCGGCTGCCGGGGCGTTGTTCTTCGACACGGCCGATCGGGTCATGCTGGTGCGGCCGGTCTACAAGGCCGGGCTGGACATCCCCGGCGGGTGCCTTTCGCCGGGGGAGACGCCCTACCAGGCGTGCGTTCGTGAAGTACGCGAGGAGCTCGGCATCGAGCCGGACATCGGGCGGCTGCTGGTGGCCGACTGGGAGCCCGGTACGCGGGACGGTGGCACGATCCTCTTCGTGTTCGACGGGGGCGAGATCGACGACGGGACGCGTCAAAGGATCACCTTCACCGACGGCGAGTTGAGCGGATACGACTTCTGCCCGCCCGGTGAGCTGGAGGACGTGCTGGCCGGGCCGCTGGCGCGGCGGGTCAAGGCGGGCGTGGTCGCCCGGGAACTGGGGGAGACGGTCTATCTGGAGTACGGCAGGGCCGTCCCCGCCACCTGATCGAGCCGTGCCGGGTGACCGGGAAAGGCATTCCGGGCGCTCGTTCGCCGACGTGCCGCCACTGACCGGAATAACCGCCGGAGGCGAAAATCCGCTATAGCTGGTTGCCGGAGAAGTCGGGTACGCGAGAAGGGTCTTCCGGAGGCTCCGCCAAAAGGTCCTGGATATCGGGAAGGTCGGTGCCCGCGGTGATGCGGGCACGGGCGCGGACGACCTCGCGCGCGTGCTGCTGGAGGCGGCGGCGGATGAAATCGGATTCGTCCGTGTCGCTGGTCAGGGCCTCAAGGAGCGCGGCGGTACGCTCGCGCACGCGACGGATCAGGATGCTGTCGTCGTCATTCCACGTCGGCACGCCGGTCACCCCCAAGAAAGTGCGACGAAAACCCTACAGGGCTTTGCCGGACCCGGTTTCTCGCCCGGTCGTGCCATTGCACGGCCGGACCATGATCTATGGCTAGGTCTTGACCACCCCCGTTGCGGGATTGTAACGCTGAGGCGGTGGGGATGACAGGGGCGAGAGGGGTTATGCAGACATTTCTTCCCTATCCCGATTTCCGGGCGTCCGCTGGAGTTCTCGATCCGGTACGACTCGGCAAACAGCGCGTGGAGGCGCTACAGGTCTTCCGCGCGCTGACCGTCCCCGGGTACGGCTGGCGTCACCACCCCGCCGTCGCCATGTGGGCTGGCTATGAGGAGGCGCTGGTGCGGTACGGGCTGGAGGTGTGCGCCCACTGGACCGGCCGGGGCCGGGCGGACACCTGCGCCGCCACGATGACCACCGAGCTGGCCGCGGCCTGCGGCATCGGCGCCGCCCGGGAGCAGGCGGCGCTGGCGGAGGCGGGGGAGCTGCCGCCGTGGCTGGGCGACCCGGGGTTCCACCGGAGCCACCGTTCGGCGCTGCTCCGCAAGGACCCGGGTCACTACCGGCCGCTGTTCGGCGACGAGCCCGACGACCTGCCGTACGTCTGGCCCTCCTCCGGCCGCGCCCCCGCCTGCCGTCCGCCCGGCTGAGCCGGGCGGTGGACCCGACCGTCAGGGAACGAACAACCCCCAGTACGCCGCCCATCCGATCAACAGCACGCCGCCCGTCAGGGCGAGCCGCCCCGCGCCCCCGGTACGCCGGAGCGTCAGCGCCGTGCCCACCGTCGCGACCGCCGCCGCCACCGCGAACACCTGAAGGACCAGCCAGACCACCGGACGGCCCGCCACCACCGCCCCCGGAGCGCGGGCCGCCGTGGCCAGCAGATAGCCCAGGTAGAGCACGGTCCCGGGCACGGTGACCACCCCGGTGGCGGCCAGCAGCGCGGGCGACCGCCGAGCCCGGTGCGCGCCGTCGGCGGTCCTGCGCCGCCGCCGGATCAGGGCGGCGACCGGGTAGCCCGCGAAGGCGGCCGGCAGTACGGCGAGCGCGCCGAGCTGCACGGGCACCGACTCCCACCACGCCAGCGGCGTCACCGGCTCGGCGGGCAGGTCCTGGCGCGGCGGGGCGTCGGCCGAGGACGCGGGCGGTCGTCCAGGCCGTGAATCCAGGAGGTGACCAGTTCGAGGTAACCCGGCACCAGGCCGTCGCCCTCGATGAACCCGTCGGGGCTTCGCATGAGCCCGTGGTCCGCGCCGGGCAGGATCTTGATCGTGTGGCTGGGGTTCCCGGCCGCGCGCAGCGTCGCGGCGAAGATCCGGGAGCTGTCGGCGGCCGGGATGCTGCGCTCGTGTTCGCCCCACAGCGCCAGTACCGGCCGCGTAGATCATGCCGCGTAGCCGTACTTCACCGCTGTGGATGGTGACCTCGGTGCGGACCACGGCGTCGGCCCCGGCCGCCGGGGCGGTGAGCAGGGCCGTCACGGCGAACACCGGTCCACCGGGACCGGCCGCCACCATCGCCCGCGCCCGCGTGCCAGCTCGGGCACCTCCTCCACCAGCCCGTGTTCGGCCAGCACCCACAGGTTGTAGCTGGTACCCCCGGTGGTGATGCCGAGCGCCTTGGCGAGCGTGGTGGAGGTGGCAGGCCCCTCGCGAAGGTGGTCGAGGATGCGCTGCCTGATCGGATTGGCCAGGGCCTTGATCGTCCCCAGCCCGGCGGGTTCGGGTGGTGGTTCGGCCACGGCTACACGATAAATGATGCACGAGTTTCCGTGTAACTCGGGACCGGCTCGGCCTGACCGGATGGTGACAATCTCCCGCCTGCCCGGGATGTGTGAATCCGCCGGGCGGTCCCCGGTCGTACAACCGGCAGGTGCAGTGACCCGGATGGAGGCAGACATGACCGCCATACCGGTGCGGGCCGGCCTGATCGGCACCCTCAACGGGCGCGGGCACCAGGCCGCCCTCAACGTGTTCCTGTTCATCGTGCTGGCGCACTGGGCCGAGCACATCGTCCAGGCGATCCAGATCTGGGTGATGGGCTGGCCGTTACCCCAGGCGCGCGGCGTGCTCGGGCTGTGGTTCCCCTGGCTGGTCACCTCGGAGGCGCTGCACTACGGCTACGCGCTGGTGATGCTGGTGGGCCTGGTCGCGCTGCGGGGCGGCTTCACCGGACGCTCGCGAGTGTGGTGGAACATCTCGATGGGCATCCAGATCTGGCACCACGTCGAGCACCTGCTGCTGCTCATCCAGGCGGCGAGCGGCACCCCCTTCTTCGGCAGGGCCGTACCGACCAGCGTCGTGCAGCTCCTGGTGCCGAGGGTGGAGCTGCACCTGTTCTACAACTCGCTGGTGTTCGCCCCGATGGTGGTGGCGATGGTGCTGCACCGGCGGCCCCGCCCCGACGAGCGCGCCCACATGGCCTGCTCGTGCGCCCAAAGCCGGTAACGCTAGTAGAGCGGGTAGACCAGTGCCGGGCCGCCGCCCTGCGGGCCCCCGCTGACCAGGCCGATCGCGGTGCCGCCCGCGTAGACGGGGCCGCCGCTGTCGCCCTCGGCGGCGTAGAGGTCGGTGACGGCGAGGCCGTGGATCGGCCCGTCGCCGTAGTCGGCGGTGGCGTCGAGCGCGTAGACGACGCCGCAGGAGGTGCCGGTCCGCGCGCCGGTCTTGCACAGGCGCTGGCCCAGGCGCACCTGGGCGGTCGAGTCGATCCGCTGGTAGGACCCGTCGGACTGCA
The DNA here is from genome assembly GCF_003236385.1 of Spongiactinospora gelatinilytica. Taxonomy (GTDB): domain Bacteria; phylum Actinomycetota; class Actinomycetes; order Streptosporangiales; family Streptosporangiaceae; genus Spongiactinospora; species Spongiactinospora gelatinilytica. The sequence goes on along the minus strand of NZ_POUA01000204.1, from coordinate 7,000 downwards.
GCACGCTGCCGGTCAGCCGCCAGCCAGGCTCCGGGGTGATCTCCGAGACGTCCCCGCCGGGGTAGCGCAGCCGGGTGATCTCGCCGAGGTGGTCGCCGCCGAGGTACCACGAGGGGCCGTACCGGTAGCAGTGACCGGCGGTCAGCACCCGGCCGGTCAGGCCCGCGCCGACGTTATAGCCGGTCGAGCAGTAGGAGTCGCCAGCGGTGATCCGCTGCCCGCCGTACACGGGGCCGGACCTTCGGGTACGGCCGGCGACGGGGGCGTGCGCGGCCGTGCCGACGTAGGGCGTGACGGGCCGGTCGATGACGGAGGTGATGGTGCGGGCGTCCGGGGTCGAGCCGGCGAAGCCCCTGGTCACGCTGTCGTCCGCGCCGCGCAGCACGGCGATGTGCACCTTGCCGCGGGCGTGGTCGATGTACCAGTACTGGGCGTCGCCCGCCTTGCCCTGCTCGGCGAGCCGGTCCAGGCGCTGCTTCAGCGCGCGCAGCTCGGCGGCCTGGGCACGGGCGCCCGCCGCGCCCGCACTGGCCGGATCGGCGCAGGCCAGGGCCGCGGCGGCGAGCACAGGGACGAGCACGATGGCCAGGGCCATGCGAGGGAGGGACACCTGTGTCATGCGATGCTCCGAAGTGTCTGGAGGACAGGGACCGGCTTCGCCGGCAGAGCGGCACGGGAGGGGTCGCACGATTCAGGAGTAACAAGCCGGACTACCGTTGTCACGGTCTGCTCCCGAATGAACCCGGAGGGTAATCAGACTGTGGCCGGGAAGTTCCAGAGCGTCGCCGGTCGTGCTTTCGCCGGGGGCCAGACCGCTCGTCGCGGTGTTTCGACCGTTCGGCGACGCCGCCGGGCGCGCTGACCGCTGCCCGTCCACCGCTCACCGCTCGGCGTGCATTCCACTCTTTCCGGCGACCGTGCCCGGGCGGACTCTCGACCTAGGTTCCATTCGAGGCAATAAAATCTGGCGATTCCGCTATTTACGGACTTCTTTTATCGACCCCCGAACCCCCCGTACGCACCACCGCCATGCCAAGGAGGTCCATTGCGGATGAGAAGATCCAGATCAACGACAGTGCTGGTCGCGGCCGTCCTGGTCGCGGCCATGCCCGGCCTGTCACAGTCGCACGCGGAAGTACGCGAAGATCCGCTCGCGGCGCCCGTGGAGTACGTCCCCGACGAGCCGTTGCCCGTCGAGCCCACCGAACCCCAGCAGGCACTCGACGCGCTCGGCATCAGCGGCTACCCGGACCGGCTCAGCGTACGACCGGGCGAGTCCGTGCAGTTCATGGTCAGCACGAAGGCGCCCGAGTTCAAGAGCACGATCGTCAGGGTGACCCACGGCGACGCCGACCCGGCCGGGCCCGGCCTCAAGGAACAGATCATCGACAGCCCGGTGAACAAGACCTACCCGGGCGCCCACCAGCCGCTGCCGCTGGGCTCCTACGTGCGGGTGCCCGACGACCGGCGGCTGCGGCCCTCGGGTGGATTCACCATCACCGCGTGGATCGCGCCGTCCACGATCCCCGGCTCGCCGTACAACAGGACGGCACTGCAACGCACGCCGGTGGGCACGCCGCGCGCCCAGGGCCTGGTCACCAAGTGGTCGGAGGCCGACCGCCGCGGGTACGGGCTGTTCATCGACGAGCAGGGCGCACTCGCGCTGCGCGTCGGCGCGGACACCGTCTCGACCGGCGTGAAGCTCAAGCCGTGGGCGCCCGCGATGGGCGGCCCGGAGATGTACTTCACCAAGCGCCCGCGCCCGCAGCACGTCAACAACTCCGGCTGGTACTTCGTGGCCGCGGCCTACGACCCCCGGACGCGCAAGGCGACCGTGACCCAGCGCCCCGTGTCCACCATGCCGGACGACTCCGCGGCCACCAGCACAAAGCAGGTCGGCTCCGGACAACTCGCCCACACCTCCGACCCACTGCTGATGGCCGGCTACTGGAACCGCTCGGGAGACACCCGCCCCGCCGGCCTCTACAACGGCAAGATCGAATCGCCCGCCCTGTACGACCGCGCGCTCAGCGAGCGCGAGATCGACGCCGTGGCCCGGGGACGGCACGCCCCCCGGCCCGCCGCCGCCTGGGACTTCACCCGGCACATGTCCGGCGACCAGGTGGCCGACACCGGCCCGCACCGGCTCTCCGGAACGGCGGTGAACCTCCCGGTCCGGGCGCTCACCGGCCATGACTGGGACCGCAAGACGATGAACTACAACGAAGACCCCGGCCAGTGGGGCGCGATCCACTTCCACGAGGACGACCTCGGCGACGCCGCGTGGAAGCCCGCGTTCACCTGGAAGGTCCCCAAGGACGCGCGCAGCGGGATCTACGCGGCGCGCCTTGAGGCGGCCGGCAAGGTCTACCACGTGACCTTCGTGGTCCGGCCGAAGCAGGCCGAATCCAAGATCGCCATGCTGGTGCCCACGCTGACCTACCTCGCGTACGGCCAGACCGGCGGCTCCCTCAGCCAGTACTCCAACCACGCCGACGGCAGCGGCTACGTCTACTCCAGCCAGAAGCGGCCCATCACCAACCTGCGCCCGCTGACCACCGGGCCGAACGGCGAGGGCCGGCCGTGGGCCTTCGAGGCCGACACGCACATCTTCGACTGGCTGGAGACCAGGAAGTTCGACATCGACTACATCACCGACCACGACATCGACCGCGAGGGCCGCAGAATCCTCGACGGCTACCAGACGGTGATCACCGGCACCCACCCCGAGTACATCTCCACCACCGAGCACGAGGCGATCAAGGGCTGGCTCGGCGACGGCGGCCGGTTGATGTACCTCGGCGGCAACGGGTTCTACTGGGTCACCGCCCTGAACCGCAGCAGGGAGTACACCGAACTGCGCCGCCACGACGGCACCGAGGCCTGGCAGGCGGCGCCCGGCGAGTACTATCACAGCACCGACGGCGAGTACGGCGGGCTGTGGCGCTTCCGGGGCACCCCGCCCCAGGAACTGGTCGGCGTCGGCTTCTCCGCGCAGGGCTTCGGGCATCCCAAGGGGTTCGCCTTCTACAACAAGCCCTTCGACCGGTCCGAGGCCGGCTACTCCGAGGCCGGGGCCTGGATCTTCGAGGGCGTGTCGAAGAAGGACGGCATCGGCGGCGACCTGCCGAGCCTGCAGAGCCAGGGCGGCCCGATGGGCGAGGAGGTGGACCGGGTGGACTACTCGCTCGGCACGCCCCCCAATGCCATCGTGCTCGGCACCTCACAGCCGTTCGGCGAGCAGTACATGCACGTGGTCGAGGAGATCAACACCTCGGCCCTGTTCGAGGGCGGCGACACCAACCCGATGGTGCGCGGTGACGTCACGCTGATCCACTACCCGAACGGCGGGGCGGTCTTCTCCGCCTCCTCGATGGTGTGGAGCGGCTCCTTCTACAACAACGGCTACGACAACGATCTCACCAAGATCACCGAGAACGTGCTGAAGAAGTTCACCTCGGGCGACCCGCTGCCCGGGACGAAGGGAGCCGGGAAGGAGGACGCGGCCGGCACCCGGTGACGGACCGGGCCACCGGGAACCCCGTTCCCGGTGGCCACCGGTCACGCACGCGATGAAAGGTACGGTTCCTTGTACATAAGCGTTCGAGGCACCCCCGCCACCGGGTCCGGTAAGGCGGGTCGTGTGCCGGGCACCGTGGTCGTACTCGGGTTCGTCAGCCTGCTCACCGACATCTCCACCGAGATGGTCACGGCCGTGCTGCCGCTGTTCGTCACCATGGGCCTCGGGCTGTCCCCGCTGTTCTTCGGCCTGCTCGACGGCTTCTACCAGGCCGGGACCGCGGTGGCGCGAATCGGCGGAGGCTACGCCGCCGACCGGCTCGGCCGCCCCAAGGCCGTGGCGGTGGCCGGCTACGGGCTCGGCGTGCTGTCCAAGGTCGTGCTGCTGCCCGCCGCCGGGTTCGCCGCGCTGTCCGGCGCGATCGGCCTGGACCGGATCGGCAAGGGGCTGCGCACCGGCCCGCGCGACGCGCTGATCGCCGAGGCCAGCCCGCCCGGGGCGCTCGGCCGGTCCTTCGGCGTCCACCGGGCCCTTGACACACTGGGCGCGCTGCTCGGCCCGGTGGCCGCGTTCTACCTGCTCGCGGTGGTGCCGGGCGACTTCGACGCGGTGTTCACCGTGTCCATGTGCGTCGCGGGGCTCGGCGTACTGCTGCTGCTCGGCAAGGTCGCCGAACGCCCGGCCGCCCCCGCCGCCCGGCCCCGCGCGCGGCTGCGCGAGGCGGTACGGCTGGCCGCCCGCCGCACGCCGATGCGCCGGATGCTGGTCGCCGCGGCGGCGATGTCCGCGCTGACCGTGAGCGACGCCTTCATCTACCTGACCCTGCTGGAGCGCGGCGCGGTCTCGGCGCAGATCTTCCCGCTGCTGTTCCTCGCGACCGGGGTGGTCTACCTGACCGGCGCGGTGCCGCTGGGGCGGCTCGCCGACCGGTACGGCAGGCCGCGCGTCTTCATGGCCGGCCATGTCGCGATCGTCGCCGCCTACCTGGTGGCGAGCGGCGCGGACGGCCTCCCCGCGGCCGGGGTGACCCTCGCGCTGCTCGGCCTGTACTACGCGGCGACCGACGGGGTACTGCCCGCCGCCGCGGCGGTGATGGTCCCCGGCGAGTGGCGGGCCACCGCGATCTCCGCCCTCCAGACCTGCGTGGCGCTGGGCAGGGGCCTGGCCGCCGTCGTCTTCGGCGCGCTGTGGGCGGCCGCCGGCCCCGCTCCGGCGCTGTGGGCGTTCGCGGGCGGGCTGGCGGTGGTACTGCTGTTCGCCGCGCCCACGCTGATGCGCGGCCCCCTGGGAGGACGGGAATGAAGAACCGGGCCAACAAGATCATGATCGGGCTGGCGGTGCTGCTGGTGGCCGCCGCCGTAGGTACCGTGCTGACCTCGGTGCTCTCCCGGAGCGGGACCTCGGCGGCCGGGACCGCCGACCCCGCGCTGTTCGAGGAGCGGCACATCGTCTTCCGCTCGCTGCGCCCGGGGCCCGACCTGGGCCGCGTCGGCTACGTACGGGCCGGCGAGGAACAGGCCGGGCGGCGCGGCCTGGCCGGGCCGCACTGCCTGCGGATCGCGGCGGCCGGACGCCAGGCGGTGTGCCTGCGGGCCGGGCGGGCGCCAGGGCGGCCGTACGAGGTGGCGGCGCTGGACGAAGGGCTCGCCGAGACCGCCGACGAGCCGCTGTCCGGCGTGCCCAGCCGGGCGCGGGTGGCTCCGGACGGACGGCACTTCGCGACGACGGTCTTCGTCAGCGGACACAACTACATCTCGCTCGGCTTCTCCACCGAGACCATCATCTACCAGCGGGACGGGAAGGTGGTCGGCAACCTGGAGGACTTCACCTTCCTGATCAACGGGAAGCAGGACCGGAGCGTGGACCGCAACGTCTGGGGCGTGACCTTCGCGGCCGACTCCGACCGGTTCTTCGTCACCGTGGCGGCGTCCGGCCGTACGTACCTGGCCCGCGGCGACCTGGCGACGCGCACGCTGACCGCGATCCAGGACAACGCCGAGTGCCCCTCCCTGTCGCCGGACCAGACCAAGATCGCCTACAAGAAGCGGGTGAACGACACCTCCCAGGACGCCTGGCGCTTCCACTGGCTGGACCTCAAGACCGGCCGCGAACACCCGCTCGGCGAGTCCCGGAGCATCGACGACCAGCTCGCCTGGCTGGACGACGAGCACCTGATGTACGCGGTGCCGAAGGCGGCGGGGGGCAGGACCACGGCCGACATCTGGGTCGCCCCGCTGGACGGCGGCCCCCCGCGCACACTGATCCCGGACGCCGATTCACCGACCGTGGTCGGGGCCCTGACCTGAGGGACCGGCCTGGGCGTCGGATCAGCCGGGGTCCTTCCGGTCGGAACGGCCGAGCAGGTGCGGCAGCAGGGCGAGGGTCCCGGCGGCCGCCGTCCCGCAGGTGAGCAGGGCGGTGGGCCAGGACGCGCCCGCCGCCAGGGCGAGCCCGCACGCGATGGCGGCCACCAGCGCGGCGGTGATCAGTGTGAGCCACTGATGTGTCGAGAACATGGTCGGGGTCGTCCTTCGGATGGTCGGTCAGCCTGTGACGGTCCGCTCGTCGGCCCAGAACTCGATGAGTTCCTCGACCGAGAGCGCTTCCAGAGGTCCGGGCGGGATTCGCCATGTGGTCAGCACCCATGTCGCGATGAGCAGGGTGCGCAGCTCCCCTTCGTCCCGGTCGTCCCGCCGCCCGGATCGCGGAGGGCCGGGCGGCGGGACGTCGCCGTCTTGCGGTACGGCGGGCGCGTCGGCGCCGGGGGCGATCATGGCGCCCGGCTCGGCGGACGGGGCTTCCGTGAGGCACGACATTGATGTGGCCTCCGTGATAGGGGTGCTGGACGCGCAAAACGATGCCGGACCGCTATCGGGGCTCGCTACCGGCTCAAACGTGTCCGGACGACGCCGGACGAATCCCTTTTGGCGGTGGCGGGTGTGCGGGGTGGCCTTGGGGGCCACCCGGACGTCGTCCGAGGTCATCCGAGGTCATCCGAGGTCATCCGAGGTCATCCGAAGTCGTACGGAGCCGTACGGAATCAGCGGAAGTCAGCCGGAAGTGGTAATGGACGGTTGGTTCAGGCCGATTCAGGACGGTGCTGCGGGTGGAATGTCCGGTAAGCCGCCGCCGTCGTGCGGTAAACATGTGCATATCCCTAATCCCTGCGGCATTACAAGATGGGAAAAGATGGGCAAAACACACCACAGCGGGCCGAATGCCGCCTTCATTGCCCGGCTTAACGAGTTGCGTGACTCGGTGGGGGCACCGAGCTACAAATACCTTCAAGCCCTGTCAGAGCGCAGCGAACTGCCCGGTTCCCGCCCGCTGATCAAGAGCACCACCCAGGAGATCCTTTCCGGCAAGCGGGTACGGCTTCCGGACTGGCAATGGGTCTCCGCCTTCGTCCGCGCCTGCCACGCGGCCGCGGCCGAGTCGGGCCTTCCGACCGACGGCCTCGGTACCGTCCAGGAGTGGTGC
>NZ_POUA01000203.1 GCF_003236385.1 Spongiactinospora gelatinilytica | reverse complement strand
GGGTGGGGCGCTGGGCGGGCTCGGGGATCTCCTCCTCGTCGAGGGAGCCGCCGCCGGACTCGTGGGTGAGCTTCACCGCGGCGAGGGCCACGTCCATCAGCTCGAACTCGTCGGTCAGTGACTCGATCACGACGCGGTAGGTCTCCAGGTCGTCCTGGAGCAGGGTCTCCTCCAGCGCGGCCCGGGTCAGCTCCAGGCGGCGGGCGTGCAGGTCGGCGACCGTCGGCATCTTCTCGACGGTGATCCGCTGCCCGGTCGCCCGCTCGATGGCCTTGAGCATGCGGTGCTCGCGCGGCTCGGCCAAGGTCAGCGCGACGCCCTCGCGCCCGGCCCGGCCGACGCGGCCGATGCGGTGGACGTACGACTCGGGCGCGGAGGGCACGTTGTAGTTGACGACGTGGGTGAGCTGTTCGACGTCGAGGCCGCGGGCGGCCACGTCGGTGGCGACCAGCAGGTCGGCCGTGCCGTTGCGCAGCCGGGCCATCACCCGGTCGCGCTGCTCCTGGCTCATCCCGCCGTGCAGTGCCTCGGCGCGGTAGCCGCGCCCGTTCAGCGTCTCGGTGAGCTGGTCGACCTCCTCGCGGGTGCGGCAGAAGACCAGGGCGGCCGTGGGGGCCTCGACGTCGAGCAGGCGGCCGAGCGCCGCGGGCTTGTACGCGCGGGCGACGACGTAGGCGCTCTGGCGTACCAGCGGGGCGGTGCCGGGCTCGGCGGGCTCGCGCCGGATCTCGATGCGGATCGGATCGCGCAGGTGGCGGCGGGCGATGCCGTTGATGCGGGGCGGGACCGTCGCCGAGAAGAGCACCGTCTGGCGGTCTTCGGGGGTCGCCTGGAGGATCTCCTCGATATCGTCGGCGAAGCCCATGTCGAGCATCTCGTCGGCCTCGTCCAGCACGACCGTGCGCACGCCGCCGAGCCGGAGGGTGCCCCTGGCGATGTGGTCGAGCGCCCGCCCGGGGGTCGCGATCACGACGTCCACGCCGCGCTTGAGCGCCTGCAACTGGCGGCCGATCGGGGCCCCGCCGTAGATCGGGAGGGTGCGTGTGCCGAGGTCGCGGCCGTAGCGGTGGAACGCCTCCGACACCTGCACGGCCAGCTCGCGGGTGGGCACGAGGACCAGCGCCACCGGGTCGCCCTCGCCGTCGCGCGGCGGGATGCGCTGGAGCACCGGCAGCGCGAACGCGGCGGTCTTGCCGGTGCCGGTGGCCGCCTGCCCGAGCAGGTCGCGCCCGTCCAGCAACGGCGGGATCGCCTCGCACTGGATCGGGGTGGGCTCCTCGTAGCCCAGCGTGGACAGGGCGTTGAGCAGCTCGGGCCGCAGGGTCAGATCGGCGAAGCTGGCTGTGTCCTCGGACGTTCTCACGGTCATCGTCCGCGCCTCCTCCAAGATCAGTAATGGACAAGGCCGGTTCACTGTATCGGATGATTACGATAGGCCACTCCCCGGCCACCCATTATCGGCCAGTGCGCCGGCGAGATGTTCGGCGAGGGCCACGACGGGCAGATTGGTGGTCGCCCGCGGGATGACCGGCATGATCGAGGCGTCGATGACCCACAGGTTGTCGCTGCCGTGTACGCGCCCGGCCGGGTCCACCACCGCGCCCGCCGACGGGTCGGGGCCGAGGGCGCAGGTGCCCACCGGGTGCCAGTAGTGCGCGGCGGACGCGCGCAGCAGCTCCGCGCTCGGCCGCGGGTCGGCGGTGAACTCGTCCAGCGGCGCGCCGAGCAGCGGCCCGAGCGCCGCCGAGGCCGCCATGTCCCGGCACAGCTCGACGCCGGCCCGCAGCGCCGCGAGGTCGGCGTCGTCGGTCAGGTAGCCGTGGTCGATGGCGGGCCTGGCCAGCGGGTCGGGCGAGGTGAGCCGGAGCGCGCCGCGCGAGCGCGGGGTGAGGCAGGCGGCGGGCAGCACGCACATCCAGCCGTCGTCCGTGCGGCCGGTCCAGGGCAGCAGGTGCAGGTCGTACGGCTCGCGACCGGCGGCCGAGCGGGCCTTGCCGATCACCTGCTCGTCCGGCAGGGGCCGCAGCCGCGCGTGGTCGGTGAGCCTGCGGGCGAGTTCGTCGCCCGCCGCGAAGCGGAGTTCGGCCATGGGGTGGTCGTGCAGGTTGCGGCCGACGCCGGGCAGGTCGAGGGCGGGCCGTACGCCGAGCGCGCGCAGCTCGTCGGCCGGGCCGACGCCGCTGCGCAGCAGCACCTCCGGGCTGCCGTACGCGCCGCCGCACAGCACGAACCGATCGGCCTCGACCACCAGCCGCTCCCCGCCGCGCAGCAGGTGCAACCGGCGCACCGCCGAACCGCCGAACTCCAGCCGGTCGGCCACCGCCCGGTCGATGACCCGCAGCCGGTTCTCCCCGCGCACCGGATCGAGGTAGGCGAACCCGGTGTTCCAGCGCACGCCGCCGGGGTTGTTCACCGGTGAGGGGCCGCAGCCGGCGCCGCCGTACAGGTCGTCCAGGTCGTCGGTGCGCGGGAGGCCGCACTCGACCATGGCGGCCATCGCCGCGGCATGGAACGGCGTGAGCTGGTCGTCGTCGTCGCGCCGGACGCGCAGCCGGGCCGCGCTCTCCTTGAACGCCCCGGCCAGCGTCTCCCCGGTCCACGACAGCCCCCACGCCAGGTAGTCGGAGGCGAGTCCGGCAGTCTGCGAGCAGCCGTTGTGCGCGGAGCAGCCGCCGATCACCTGGGCCCGCTCGAACGCCAGCTCGGCGCCGGGAGCCGCGCCGGGGCCGCGGTAGCCCCAGTCGTGCGTCTCCGGCAGCGTCGTGCTGTCCAGCAGTTCGCGCGGCCAGTGCCCGGCGGCCAGCGGCCCGTAGTCCGGCCCGGCCTCGATGACCACCACGGACAGGGACGTGTTCTCGATCAGCCGCCCGGCGACGACCGCCCCGGCCGTGCCCCCGCCGATGACCGCGACATCCGCGCGCACGAGCTGGTCTGGGACGTTCCTGGCGCTTACCATGGGGGGAGTTTAATCGATCGAACGATAAAATCAACGGAAGAGCAGGTGCCGAACGTGGACGTCGCCATCTTCATCTACGACGGATTCACCGCCTTGGACGTGACAGGGCCGTTCGAGGTGCTGAGCCGCCTGCCGGACCCCAAGGTGCGATTCGTGTCCGCGACGCCGGGGATGGTCGCCGCCGACCAGCCGGGCTTCGGGCTCGTCGCCGAGCCGCTGGACAGCATGCCGCGGCCGGACCTGCTGGTGGTCTCCGGCGGCAGCACCACCACGCGCTACCTGGCCGACGAGACGATCCTGTCCTGGCTGCGCCAGGTACACGAGACCACCATCTGGACGACCTCGGTCTGCACCGGCTCGATGCTGCTCGGCGCGGCCGGCCTGCTCCAGGGCCGCCGCGCCACGACCTTCTGGTACGAGCTGGAGAGCATGCGCTGCTTCGGCGCCGAGCCGGTGTCGGAGCGGGTGGTCGAGGACGGGAAGATCATCACGGCGGCCGGGGTCTCGTCCGGCATCGACATGGCCCTGACGGTCTGCGACCGGCTCCAGGGCGCCTGGTACGCCCAGGCGGTGCAGCTCGGCATCGAGTACGACCCGCAGCCGCCGCACGACTCCGGCTCGGTGGAGAAGGCCCCTGCCGATGTGACCCGGTTCATGCGGGACGCCCTGTCCCGCTCCTACGGCCCGTCCTGGGCCCAGCAGACCGCTCAGACCCCCTCATAGGCCAGGTGACAGGCGACCCGCCGACCGCCCCGCCGCACCTCCGGCGGGGCGGTCGTGCGGCAGCGCTCCTCCGCTGCCGGGCAGCGCGGATGGAAGCGGCAGCCGGGCGGCAGGTGCAGCGGGCTCGGCGGCTCGCCCAGCGGCGCGCCTCCGGGCCGCCGCCGCTCGCGCGAGGGCACCGCGTCGAGCAGTACGTGCGTGTACGGGTGGCCGGGGCTCGCGAAGATCTCCGCGACCGGCCCCTCCTCCACGATGGACCCCAGGTACATCACCGCGACCCGGTCGCACAGCCCGCGTACCGTGGCCAGGTCGTGGGAAATGAACAGCACCGTCAGGCCGAGCCGTTCGCGCAGCTCGCGCAGCAGGTTGAGCACCGCCCCCGCCACGGACGCGTCCAGCGCGGCCACCGCCTCGTCGGCGACCAGCACGTCCGGCTCCACGGCGAGCGCCCGCGCGATGGCGACGCGCTGGCGCTGCCCACCGGACAGTTCGCGCGGCCGTACCCGCAGGTGCTCCTGGCCCAGGCCGACCATGCCGAGCAGTTCGCGGACCCGGGGGCCGACCTGGTCGGCGGGGACCGCGCGGTGCGCGCGCAGCGGCTCGGCCAGCGTCTGGAACACCGTGCGACGCGGATCGAGGGACGATCCCGGGTCCTGGTAGATCATCTGGACCCGGCGGCGCATGCCCGGTGGCCGCCGCCTCGGCGTGGGCAGGCCGTCCAGTAGGACCCGGCCGGACGCCGGGCGGGCGTGGCCGACGATCGCCCGGCCGAGCGTCGACTTGCCGCACCCGCTCTCCCCCACCAGCCCGAGGATCTCGCCCCTGGCGAGCGTCAGGTCGGCCCGGTCCACCGCCAGGACGTCGCGGGACCGCAGCAGCCCGGTCCGCACGGCGTAGGTCACGGTCAGGTTCTCCACGCGTATCGGCTCGCTCATGTGCGCTCCTTGTGATGAGTCGAGTGCTGCACGCACGACGAGCGGTGCCGCAGGTCGAGCGCGTGGACGCCGGGCACCGGGCCACGGCAGGCCGCGTCCCCATGGCCACAGCGCGGCAGGAAACGGCAGGCGGGGGTGTAGACCGCCGGGTCGGGCGGCGCGCCCGGAATCGGGCGGAACGGGCCGACCGGCCCGTCCAGGCTGGGCACCGCGCCGATCAGGGCCCGGGTGTAGGGGTGCTGCGGCCGGTCCAGTACGTCGGCGGCCGGGCCCGCCTCGACGATCTGCCCGGCGTACATCACCGCCACCACGTCGGCCACCTGGCGGATGACCGCCACGTCGTGGCTGACGAGCACCACGCCGAGCCCTCGTTCGGCGCGGGCGGTGTCCAGCAGCCGCAGGATCTCGGCCTGCAACGTCACGTCCAGCGCGGTGGTCGGCTCGTCGCAGAGCAGTACGCGCGGGTCGGTGGCCAGGGCCAGCGCGATCGACACCCGCTGCCGGGTGCCGCCGCTGAGTTCGTGCGGGTAGGCCCGTAGCCGCAGGTCCGGGTCCGGCACCCCGACGGCCGCGAGCAGTTCCGCCGCCTGCCGCCGGGCGGCGGCCCGCGTGCCGCCGCGCCGCCGCCGCACGACGTCGGCGAGGAAGGTCCCGACGCGCATGGTGGGGTCCAGGGAGGCGTGGGAGTCCTGGAAGACCATCGCGAGCCCGCTGCGGCCCACGCGGATGTCACCGCCGGTGCGCGTGGCGCCGGGCGGCAGCAGTCCCATCGTGGCGCGCAGGGTGAGCGACTTGCCGCAGCCCGACTCGCCGACGATGCCCAGGCACTGCCCGGCCCCGACCGCGAAGGAGACCCCGTCGAGCACGGTCAGCTCGGTACCGCGCCGACGTACGGACACGCGCAGTTCGTCCACGGCGAGCAGCGTCATCCCGCCTCCCCGTCCTCGTTGAACCGATCGGCGAGCGCCGCGACGCTCGACCCGATCACGATGATCATCAGTCCCGGGAACGCCGCCAGCCACCAGTGGCTGCGCAGCAGTACCTGGGCCTCGGCCACCATCGCGCCGAGTTCCGGGGTGCCGGCCTCGACCCCCAGCCCGAAGAACGACAGGACCGCGATGCCCTGGAGCGCCAGCCCCATGTCCGTGGTCAGGTAGACCAGCGACTGCCGCAGCGAGTTCGGCAGTACGTGCCTGACCAGGACCGTGGTGTGCGACAGGCCCAGCAGGTAGGAGGCCGAGACGTAGTCGCGCTCGCGTACCCGGCGCACCTCGGTCCGGATCAGCCGGGCGTACACGATCCAGCCCAGCGTGCCGAACGCGACCAGCAGGGACGGCGTCCCCGGCCCGAGCACGAACACGAACGCGATCAGCAGGACGTACACGGGCAGCGCCTGGAAGATGTCGGCCACCCAGCGCACCGCCGCGTCCAGCGACCCGCCGTGGTATCCGGCCAGCGCGCCGATCACCGTGCCGGCCAGCATCGGCAGGCCCGCCGCGAACACCATCAGCAGCAGGTCGGTGCGCAGCGCGTACAGCATCCGGGACAGCACGTCGCGGCCGAGCGCGTCCGTGCCGAGCGGGTGGTCGGCGCTCGGCGGCCGGAGCTGGTCCAGCGTCTGCCGCGCCGGGTCGTCCGGGCTCAGCACGGGCGCGAAGATCGCCGCGAGGATCACCAGGGCCAGCAGCGTCACCGCGACCCAGCGCACCCGGCCGCCGCCGCGGCGCGCCCGGAAGCGGGCACGGAAGAAGGTCACCGCCGTCATCGCCAGGTCGTCCTCGGGTCGAGCAGCGCGACCGACAGGTCGGCGAGCAGGTTGATCAGGATGATGCCGCAGCCGAAGATCAGCGTGAGCGCCTGGACCACCGGGAAGTCCCGCTGACCTGCGGCGCTGACCAGTTCGGCGCCCAGGCCGGGCAGGCCGAAGGTCTGCTCCACGACGACCGCGCCGAACAGCAGCGCCGCGGCCTGGACGGACAGCAGCGTGACGGCCGGCGGCATCGCGTTGCGCAGCAGGTGCCGCCGCACCAGCGGCCATCCGGTGATCCCCAGCGAACGCGCGGTCGTCACATGGTCGGCCGCGAGCACCTGGCGCAGGCTGCCCGCCGCGCTGCGGGCCAGCAGCGGCATCGCGGCCAGCCCGATGGTGAGCGACGGCAGGACCATCGAACGCAGCCGTTCGCCGAAGGTCTCGCCGAAGCCGCCGACCGGCAGCCAGCCGGTGCGCAGCGCCAGCACCGAGGCCAGCATCAGGCCGATCCAGAACGGCGGGCAGTTGACCAGGATGGTCAGCGAGCGCGCGCAGATCCTGGCCGCCACCGATCGCGGGCGCAGCGCCATCAGCAGCGCGGCGGGCGCGGCCAGCGCGGTGCTGACGATGAGCCCGCCCGCCATCAGCCACAACGTGGCGCCCGCGCGGTCGCCGACGATGGCCGAGATCGGGATTCCGGTCCGGTTGGACCGGCCGAGGTCGCCTTCGGCGAGGTTCGTCAGGTAGGCCCAGAACTGCAGGAAGATCGGCTGGTCGAGGCCCAGGTCCCGGCGGACCTGCGCCACCTGCTCAACGGTCGCCCGCGGCCCGGCCATCACCCGGGCCGGGTCCCCCGGCATCAACTGCTGGAGCAGGACGACGATGAGCAGTAGCGCGGTCAGCACCGGCAGTACCTGGACCAGCCTGGCGGCCACGAAGCGCAGCCGTCCGGCCGACATGCTCAGCCCGCCTGGAGCAGGTCGGCGGGGTAGGACAGGAAGGGCGTGACCTTGAGCCCCTTGACCTTCGGCGACACGGCGAACAGCCGGTCGGGGAAGGCGGTGGGGATGTAGGGCAGGTTGTCGTGGATCCAGGTCTCGGCGACCCGTACCGCGGCCCCGCGCTCCTCGTCGGTACGCGCCACCTCCAGCCGGTCGAAGGCGTCCTCGATGGTCTTCATGGGCAGGCCGGAGTACAGCCCGCCGGTGGCCACGATCAGGCCGAAGATGTCGCCCACGGTCGGGGACACGCTGCCGACCTCGCCCAGCGACAGGTGGTAGGCCCCCTTGGCCTGCCGGTCCACGAGCACCTGGACCTCCAGCTTCTGGAGATCGACGTCGATGCCGATCGCGCGGAGCTGCGCCGCCGCGGTCTCGCCGGCCCGGGTGGAGAACGGGGTGGTCGCGTCGACCACCAGTTCCACCTTCGTCCCCGGGCGGTAGGAGGACTTGGCCAGCTCGGCCTTGGCCTTGTCGATCCCGGTCTCGTAGGTGCAGCCGCACCCGACCGACCCCTGCACCCGGGGCGGCAGGCCGCCGGTCGCGGGCGCGGCCAGCCCGCCGAACACCGCCTGGGCGTACCGGGCGCGGTCGATGGCCAGGCTCACCGCGCGCCGGAAGTGGATGTCGTCGCCCGGAGCCTTGGTGGCGTTGACGAAGATGCCGTGGATGGTGGCCGAGGGGTGGACCAGCACCCGTTCCTCTTCGGGTATCTGGGCGGCCAGGTCGAGCGGGACGGCCTCGATGGCGTCGGCCTGGCGGCTTTGGTACCGCAGGAGCTGCTGGTTGGGGTCGGCCACCACGTCGTAGACGAGGCGGTCCAGGTACGGCCGGGCGGGGTCGTGGTAGCGGGAATTGCGTTCCAGTACCAGGCGCTGTCCCGGCTGGTAGGAGGACACCACGAACGGCCCTGCCCCGACGGGCTTGGTGAAGAAGTCCGCGCGGCTCTTGCCGCCGAAGTCCTTCGGCACGACGATCGAGGACCCGTTGCCGAGCCAGGCGAGCGTGAACGTGCTCGCCTTCTTCATCTTGATGACGAGGGTCCGGTCGTCGGGGGTGGCGGTGCCGGTGATGGCCCCGTAGAGGGTGCCCATGGACAGCCCCTTGCGCCACAGGCCGACCGAGAACGCCGCGTCCTTGGAGGTCAGCGGCGTCCCGTCACTGAAGGTCAGCCCTTTGCGCAGGGTGAAGGTGATGGTCTTGGCCCTGGCGTCGAGCGTCCACTTCTCGGCCAGGCCGGGCTGGATCGAGGCCCCGTCGAGCGAGGGGCGGACCAGCCCCTCCATCACCTGGGGCAGGGTCTGGAAAGTGGCGAGTTGGATGGCCTTGTCGGGGTCCCAGCCGTCGATGTCGGCGGCACGCAGGATGGTGAGGCTCCCGCCGCGCCCCGAAGGGTCGTCGGCGGGAGGTTCGGCGGTTCCGCAGCCGCCGGCAGCCAGGGTCATCGCGAGCAGGAGGCACGCCGTGATCTTGATCCTCATATTGGCCCACCTGTAAATTGAACGTTCTATAAAATCTAGCGGCGTGCCTCTCCAGTCCCCCGACGAGGGCACCTCGGCTCAGCGCAGGCTGGCCATCACATGCTTGACGTGCGTGTAGTCCTCAAGCGAGTACGAGGACAGGTCCTTGCCGTACCCCGACCGCTTGTAGCCGCCGTGCGGCATCTCCGACGCGAGCGGGACGTGATCGTTGATCCAGACGCCGCCGAACCGCAGCTCCTTCGACACCCGCAGGGCGCGGCCGACGTCGCGGGTCCACACCGACGAGGCCAGGCCGTACGGCGTGCCGTTGGCCATCGCCACCGCCTCCTCCTCGGTGGAGAATCGCTGGACCGTGATGACCGGGCCGAAGATCTCCCGCTGGATCAGCTCGTCCTCCTGCCGCAGGCCCGCGATGACCGTGGGCTCGTAGAAGTAGCCGGGCCCGTCGGGCGCGCGGCCACCGGTGACGATCTCGGCGTGCGCGGGACGGCGGTCCACGAACCCGGCCACCCGTTCGCGCTGGACGCCGCTGTTGAGCGGGCCGAGCGTGGTCTCCGGGGAGCGGGTGTCGCCCATCACGAACTTGCCCGCCTGCGCCGCCAGGCCGGACACGACCTCGTCGTACAGGGCGTCGGCGACCAGAACCCGGGTGGCCGCCGTGCAGTCCTGGCCCGCGTTGTAGTAACCGGCCCCCGCGACGATCTCCAGCATCGACTCCAGGTCGGCGTCGTCGAAGACCACCACCGGGGCCTTGCCGCCCAGCTCCAGGTGGACGCGCTTGAGCGTCCGGGCCGCGTGCTCGGCGATCCAGATGCCCGTCTCCACCGACCCGGTCAGCGAGATCAGCTCGACGTCGGGGTGCTCGACCAGCGCGGCCCCCGGGTCGTTGCCGCCCGCCACGACGTTGAGCACGCCGGGCGGCAGCACGGCCGCGGCCAGCTCGGCGAGCCGGACCGTGGTGGACGGCGTGGTGGGGGCCGGCTTGAGCACGGTCGTGCAGCCGGCGGCCAGCGCCGGGGCGAGCTTCCACACCGCCGTGGTCATCGGGTAGTTCCAGGGCGTGATCTGGCCGACCACGCCGACCGGCTCACGGCGGATCATGGAGGTGTAGCCCTCGACGTACTCGCCCGCCGCCTTGCCCTCCAGGTTGCGCGCCGCGCCGGCGAAGAAGCGCAGGTTGTCGGACATGGTGCCGATTTCCTCGCTCCGCGCGACGTGCAGCGGCTTGCCGGTCTCCGCGGACTCCAGCTCGGCCAGTTCGTCGCCGTGCTCCTCGACGATGTCCGCCAGGTGGAGCAGGGCGAGCGCGCGTTCGCCCGGGGTGGTACCGGACCAGCGGGGAAAGGCCGCCTTGGCGGCGGCCACCGCCCGATCGACGTCGGCGGCCCCCGAACCCGGGCTGTGGGCGATGATCTCGCCCGTCGCCGGGTTGTCCACGGGTATGGTCTGCCCCTCGATCGGATCGATGGACTCGCCGTCGATGAAATTCCGCAGGACGCGGATGTCCGACATTGCTCTTCTCTCTTTCAGGTCTCGACCGGCTCTTTCAGGACGCGGCCAGCCGGCGCAGTCGCACCTTGTCGACCTTGCCGACCGCCAGCTTGGGCAGCTCGGTCTCCAGCCGGAACACCTTGGGGACCTTGTAGTTGGCCAGCCGCGCGCGGGCGTGCTCACGCAGCTCGGCCTCGGTCACCGGGGCGCGGGCGACCACGAACGCGTGGCCGACCTCGCCCCAGCGCTCGTCCGGCACGCCGACCACGGCGGTGAGCGCCACGGCCGGATGCTCTTCGAGCGCGATCTCGATCTCGCGCGGGTAGACGTTGTAACCGCCGGACTTGAACATCTCCTTCAACCGGCCCACCAGGCGGATGTGGCCGCCCTGCTCCTCCGTCGCCAGGTCGCCGGTGTGCAGCCAGCCGTCCTCGTCGATCGCGGCCCTGGTCGCGGCCGGGTCGCGGAAGTAGCCACGGGTGATGAAGTCGCCCCGGATGAGGAGTTCGCCGGCCTCGCCCGGCGCGGACGGCAGGCCGTCGGCCCGGCGCAGCGTCACCTCGTAGTGCGGGTCCACCCGGCCCACGCTCCAGGACATCGTCTCCAGCGAGTCGTCCGGGTCGGTGTAGGTCACCGAGCCGGTCGATTCGGTGAGGCTGTAGCTGGTCGCCAGCTTGGCTCCGATCTCCGCCAGGATCTTCAGCAGGCTCAGCGGCGCGGCGGCCCCACCCCAGATGATGTACTCCAGCGAGCTCAGGTCCCGCTCCCGCCAGTCCGGCGTGGCGACCATCGCCAGCAACTGGGTGGGGATGCAGTACAGGTGGGTCAGGCGTTCCCGCTCCACCGTGCGCAGCGTGCCCGCCGCGTCGAAGCGCGGCAGGTAGACGATCGTGCCCCCGGCGACCAGGACCGACGTGCTGATGTCGCCGAGGCCGCCGATGTGGTTGAGCGGCAGGTCGCACAGCTTGCGCGGGGCCCCGCCGTACCAGCGCCCGGCCTGTACCACGCCGCAGTACGCCAGGCCGCGGTGCGGGACGAGCGCGCCCTTGGGCCGCCCGGTGGTGCCCGAGGTGTAGATCATCGCCGCCGGGTCCGCCGGTTCGACCTCGCGGCGGGCCGCGGCCAGATCCTCCCCGGGCACGCCGGCCCCCGCGTCCACGAAGGACTTGTAGGAGACCGAGAGGCCGATGATCTCGCGGCCCTGGGTGACGACCGGTATCGGCCGGGCGGCGGCGAGCGCCGCCAGGCGGGACTCGCCCTGGTCGATCATCGAGAACAGCACCGCGGGCTCGCTGTCGGCGATCACATGGGTCAGCTCCGCGGTGGTGTACTTCGGGTTCAGCCCCACCCAGATGCCGCCGATGCTCGCGGTGGCCAGGAAGACCACGAAGCACTCGGGCTGCGGATCGCCGATCAGCGCGACCCGGTCGCCGCGCCGTACGCCGGCGGCCAGCAGCGCCGCCGCGCAGCGGTCCACATCGTCGCGCAGCCGCGCGTACGTCCAGCGCCCGCCTTCACCGGCAAGGGCCTCCCGGCCGGGATGACGCTGCGCCCAGTGCCCGACATAGTCGGTGACGCGCGGCAACCGGGGAACGCTCATGTCAGGACAGCCTCCTCACGGGGCGACAGCAGCCGCTTGGCGTTGTCGTGCAGCAGCGCGTCCAGCGTCTCGGCGCGCAGGCCGAGGCCGTGCCACTCCGCGAGGGCCCGCCCGTGCGGGAAGACCGGCCAGTCGGTGGCGAACAGGATCTGGTGGCGCAGCAGCCGGTCCATGAAGTGCCTCATCATCTCCCAGCCCGACCCCGGCACGCCCAGGTACTTCGGCGCGAGGCCGCCGAAGTCGATGAGCACGTTGGGGTGGCGGCGGGCCACGGCGACGATCTCCGGCACCCACGGCCAGGCCCCGTGGCAGGCGATCAGGGTCGCCTCGGGGAAGTCGCAGGCGACCTGGTCCAGCCGGACGGGACGCTCGGCCTCGATGGGGTGGCGGCGCGAGTAGTTGACGCCGGTGTGGACGGCCACCGCCAGGCCGAGCTCGGTGGCCTTGGCGTAGACCGGGTAGAGCGGGCGGTCATCGATGGCGTGGCCGAAGAAGGACGGCTGCACGTTGATCCCTTTCAGGCCCAGCGCCGCGACGCGCTCGACCTGGCGTACCGCGCGCATCACCGACAAGGGCTCAAGCGACACGGTACCGAACCCGGAAAACCGGTCAGGGCGCAGCCGCACCTGCTCGGCGACCTCCTCGTTGAGGGCGTCGGCGTAGTCGCCGTGCTCGAACTCGGCGTGCAGCACGGCGTGCCCGATGCCGGCCAGGTCCATCTCGGCCAGCAGTTCGTCCATGCTCTTGTGCCAGCCGTCGCCGATGTCGAGCACGGCTTCGTACTGCGTGTAGACCTCGCCGCCCGCGGCGATCGGGGGCCGGACAGAGCTGGGCACCCGCACGCGGAAATCGATGATCGTCGAAGGTGCCGAATCCATGGAATGTTCCTCTGGGGTTAGGAGTGTCATAGGGGGAGGCCGGTGGGCTTGCGGTGCCGCCAGGGGTGGGCGCGTTCGAGCTGCCCGGCCAAGGCGAGGACGGTGCCGTCCTGCCGGCGGCCCCCGATGAGCTGGACGCCGAGCGGCACGTCCCGCTCGACCAGCGGGACGGAGATCGCGGGCAGGCCCAGCATGTTGGCCAGCACGGTGAGCGAGGCGGTCTCCTCGGCCCGGCGCAGCGGCAGCCACGGGTCGGCCTCCTGCCCCTCCCACAGCGAGCCGATCCGCGGGGCGAGCACCGGGTTGGTGGGGGTGAGCAGGACGTCCACCTCGTCCCAGGCCCGGTACATCTCGGCCGACCGGATCTGGAGGTCCAGAATCGCGGTGACGTACGTCATCGCGTCCATCTCGCGGGCGGCCTCGCGGAGGGTCCGGTTGAGGGGTTCGATGGCGGACTCGTCGGTGACCACGCAGTCGGCCGAGCCGGTGGCGTACAGGATGTCGAAGCGGGTGGTGAACCACTCCTGGTCCAGGCCGGGCACGCGCTGCTCTACCACCTCGTGCCCGAGGTCGGCGAGCAGGTCGGCGGCCTGGCGGAGGAGGGCTTCGGCCTCGGGGTTCACCTGGGCGGCGAACGCGGGCTGGAGGTTGAGGCCGATGCGCAGCCGTCCGGGGTCGCGCTGGGCCCGCTCGCGGAACGGCACCTCCGGGCGGGGCGGGGTGTACCAGG
>NZ_POUA01000202.1 GCF_003236385.1 Spongiactinospora gelatinilytica | reverse complement strand
CCCCTCTGCCCCGACTGCCGGAAATACAGTGCGGACTCCCCCTTCCCTCCTGCCTACTGTTGGTGTTCACGCAGGTCCGCCCCGTTGGGCCTGGCGAGGAGGATGAATGGACGTGCAGGACCCCGCGCTGCGCGCCGAACTGGAGCGCCGGCTCGCGGCGCTCGCGCGCGACGAGACCGGCGACCCGGCCCACGAACGGCTGTCCGCCACGAACCTCTGGCTGCTGCTGGCGATCGTCGCCGTGCTCACGCTGGCCGGCTGGGTGATGGCCGGATGACGACCGATCGAGCCGGCAAGGTCAATGAGGACGTCTCCCGGGAAGCCACCTTCGGCTCCCTGCCAGTGCTCCGCAGCGAGCGCGTCTGGAACTTCACCGACTTCACCTGGGTGAACATCGGCCTGGCCATCGCCACCTGGGCGTTCCTGGTCGGCGGGTCCACGGCGGCGCTGGTCGGGTTCCAGAAGGGCCTGGCCGCCATGATCATCGGTAACGCGATCAGCGTCGCCGTGATGCTGCTGGCCAGCGTCGTGTCCAGCCAGCGCTACGGCGTCGAGCAGTACACGATCCTGCGCAGCGTGTTCGGCGTCGGCGGGGTCGCGGTGCTCGCGTTCACCGTGGTCCTGTTCACCGAGATGGGCTGGTCGGCGCTGCTCGGGGTGATGTTCGGCCGGGCCGCCACCCAGGTGTCCAACCAGGTGCTCGGTACCGCCATCGGCCCGAACGCGCTGCTGGTCACCGTGCTCGCGCTGGTGGCCATCGCCGCCGCCTGGGCGATCCTGGCCAAGGGGCCGCTGACCATGCGGTTCCTGAACCGCGTGGTGGCTCCCGGGCTGGCCGTGCTGACCGTCGGCATGATCGTGCTGCTGGTCGCCCGGACGTCCTGGGCCGAACTCCTGGCCGCCCCGCCGCTCGACCCCTTCCCGGACGAATCGCTCAACTTCGCCCTCGCCGTGGAGTTCAACCTGGGCGTCGGCCTGTCCTGGTGGCCGGTCATGGGCAGCCTGGCCCGCCTCACCGACCGCCCGCGCAGCGCGCTGTGGCCGGGGTACATCGGGCTGTTCGGGGCCACCATCGTGGCGCAGGTGGTCGGCATGGCCGCCGCGCTGACCCTCGGCGACTCCGACCCGACCGTATGGATGATCCCACTCGGCGGTCCGTGGCTGGGCGTGCTGGCGCTGGTGTTCATCGCGTTCGCCAACCTGACCAGCCTCACCTCGATCGTCTACTCGACCTGCCTGGCGCTGCGCCAGGCCGGCGGCAACCTGGCCGCCCGCATCCGGTGGGAGTGGCTGACCGGCGCGTTCTTCCTGCTGTCCGCGATCGTCAGCTTCTGGCCGAGCCTGCTGTACGACGGGTTTTTGGTGTTCGTGACCTGGAGCGGGGCGTTCCTGGCCGCGATCTGCGGCACGGTCATCGCCGACTACTTCGTCCTCCGCCGCCAGCGGCTCGACCTGCGCGGGCTGTACGAGCCGGGCCCGGCCAGCCCGTACCACTTCACCGGCGGCTTCAACCTCGCCGGCCTGGCCTCCACCGCGCTCGGCGCCGTCACCTACGTCACCCTCTACAACCCGCAGACGCTGGCCACCCAGCCCGCGTTCAACGTGCTGACCGCGTCCATCCCCGCGATCGTCGTGTCGGGGGCGGTCCACCTGGCCCTGTCCTACGTGCTCAACAGGAGCCGCTACGCCGTACGCCCGGCGGCCGTGCGCATGACAGCCGAGGAGTCCTGATGCCCCGTACCGCGATGGCCGCCGTCCACGACGGCGACGGCGGTGTCCTGAAAGTCCGCGAGGTGACCGTGGCCGACCCGGGCCCCGAAGAGGTCCTGGTACGGCTGGGCGCGTCCGGCGTGTGCGGCTCGGACCGACACGTGATCGACGGCGAGTGGACGCTGCCCACGCCCACCGTGCTCGGCCACGAGGGCGCGGGCGTCGTGGAGGCGGTCGGCGCCGGGGTGACCGACGTGGCCCCCGGCGACAACGTGATCCTTTCCTGGTGCTACCCGTGCCGCCGCTGCCGGGCCTGCGCGGCGGGCAAGGCGTGGGCCTGCACCGGCACCCGTTCCGGCGAGTGCCTGCTGCCGGACGGCACCACCCGGCTCAGCGACGAGAACGGTGTGGTGTACCCCTACCTGGCGGTGGGCACGATGAGCGAGTACACGGTGGTGCCGGAGTCGGCCGCGGTACGCGTGCCCGCCGAGGTCCCCTTCGACGTGGCCAGCCTGATCGGCTGCTCGATCGCCACCGGGGTGGGCGCGGTCGTCAACAACGCGCGCGTGCCCGCCGGCGCGTCGGCCGCGGTGGTCGGCTGCGGCGGCGTCGGGCTGGCCGTCGTGATGGGCCTGACCCTGGCCGGGGCCTACCCGATCATCGCCGTGGACACGGCGGAGGAGAAGCTGGCCGCGGCCCGCTCGCTCGGCGCGACCCACACCGTGCGGGCCGACAAGGAGCCGGTGGCCACCGTGGTCGAGGAGATCACCGGCGGCGGGGCCGACTACGCCTTCGAGGTGATCGGCAGGGTCGAGACGATCGAGACGCTGCCGTCGCTGCTCGCCCCGGGCGGCGTCGGCGTGCTGGTCGGGCTGCCCCCGGAGGGCGCGCGGGCCGGGATCGACGTGCTGGAGCTGGCCGAGTCGGGCAAGACCCTGATCGGGTCCAACTACGGCGGCGCGGTCCCCAGCCTGGACTTCCCCAGGCTGGCCGGTCTCTACCTGGCCGGACGGCTGCCGCTGGACTCGCTCATCTCCCACCGCATCCGGCTGGACGAGGTCAACGACGCCTTCGACGCGATGCGGGCGGGCACCCGCACGCGCAGCGTCATCGTGTTCGAGTAGAAAACAGAGGCTACAGGTGAGGGTCACCGTCGGCGCGGTCCAGCTCGATTCGGCGCACGGCGACGTCGCCGCCAACCTCGCGGCGATCGAGGAGCTGGCCGCCGCCGCCGCGCGGGACGGCGCGCGCGTGGTCGTGACGCCCGAGATGGCGCTGACCGGCTACCTGTGGCCGGACGACGAGGCGGTGCGCGGGTACGCCGAGCCGGTGGACGGCCCTTCGGTACGTCGGCTCGCCACCGGGCTCTGCCGTACGACGGGCGTGTACCTGCTGCTCGGCATGCCCGAGCTGGACCCCCACCACGGCACGCTGCACAACTCCTGCGTGCTGATCGGCCCGGACGGGCCGGTCGGTGCCTACCGCAAGGCCCAGCCGTTCGTGGCCGACCCGCGCTGGGCGGTGGACGGGCACCTGCCACCGCCGCTGTGGGACACGCCCGCGGGCCGGGTCGCCCCGCTGATCTGCGCCGACGTGGACCACCCCGAGTCGGTCCGGTACGCGGCGCTGCGCGGCGCGCAGTGGCTCGCGCTGCCCACCGCCTGGGTGGACGAGCCCGCGCCGAGCGCCACCTGGCGGCTGCGGGCCTGGGAGAACGGCCTGCCGGTGGTCGCGGCCGACCTCGCCGGCACCGAGTCCATCGACGGCGGCGAGGTCCGGTTCAGCGGCGGAACGTGCGTGCTGGACCACACCGGGACGGTCCTCGCCGCGCTGGACGACGGCCCCGGCCACGTCACCGCCACCCTGGACCTGCCGGCCGCCGCCGAGGCCCGGCTGGCCCGGCTGGCCGCCCGCCGTCCCGCCGAGTACCGCCCGCTGGCGCTGTCCACCACCTGGCCGCGTGAGACGGCCGATGGCCCGGAAGCGGTGACGGTGGCCGTGTTGTCCGGGGACGAACTGCCCGCCCCGCCGCCCGGTGTCGAGCTGGCGGTACTGCCCGCGTTCCACCTGACCGGCGGAGACCCCGCGCCGGAGCGGGCGGACGAGGCGCTGCGGACGCTCACCGGCTGGTGCGCCGCGCACGGCTGCGACGCGGTGACCGCGCTGGCCGTACCCGGGCCGGACGGCCGGCCCCGGTACGCGGTCACCCTGCTCACCCCGGACGGCGAGGCCGCCCGCCACGAGGTCACCCACCTCGGTCCGCACGCCGCGTGGGCCGTGCCGGGGGAGGCCGCGAGCAGGCCGATCGCCCGCCCATGGGGGCGCCTCGGCCTGCTCGCGGGCGAGGAACTGGTGGCCTTCGAGCCGTCCAGAGCGCTCGCCGTGCTCGGCGCGGACGTCCTCGCCGCGCCCGCCGCCGCGCTGGACTGGCCGCACCCGGCCCCCTTCGCCGGGACGCGGGTGCCGCTCGAACCGGCCGCGCTGCGCCGTCCCGACCCCTGGTTCGCGCACCCGGCGCGGCTGCGCGCGGGCGACTCGCACGTGTGGATCGCCCTTGCCGCAACCGGCCGCGTGCCCGGCGGCGTCTTCGCTCCCGACCATGTGGCCGTGCCCCGGGAAGAGGCTCTGACCAGCGAGATAGGCTGGACAGTGCGGCGGTGCCAGGTGCGGGGGGCGCGGGGCACGGGGGCCGTGTGCGCGGCCAAGCCACAGCTCGCGCGCCGCCGTACCGACCTGTTCGGCAGGGAGATGCTGCACGGCCCGGGGGACTGAGCCCGGCGGGGGACGGAGAGGCCATGGCGGTGACGATCCGGCGGCTCGTCGCCGACGCACGGCTCGGGCTGCGGGTGGTGTTCGGGCACGAAGGGCTCGACCAGCCGGTGCGCTGGGTCGTGGTCTCCGAGCTGCCCGACCCCGCCCCCTGGCTGGACGGCGCGGAGTTGCTGCTGACCAGCGGCATGTGGCTGCGCGAAGAGGGCGATCCGCGCCGCGCCGCCGAGGCGTGGGCGGGCCGGCTGGTCGAGGCGGGGGCGCGGGCCGTGGGGTTCGGGCTGGACCCATGGTTCGCGCAGATCCCCGCCGAGATCGTCAACGCGACCCGGCGGTGGCGGCTGACGCTCATCGAGGTGCCCGCCCGCACGCCGTTCGTGGCGATCGACCGGGCCGTCGCCGACCTGAACGCCGCCGAGGCCCGGCGCGAGGCAGAGCAGGGCAGGCGGGTGCAGCAGCGGCTGGCCGAGGCCGGCCGTTCCGGACGGCAGGCGGTGGCCGAACGGCTGGCCAGGGAGCTGCACGGCTGGGCCGTACTGCTGGACGCCGGCCACCAGGTCGCGCTGCGGGCCCCTGCCGACGCCGGTCCCGACGACGGGGTGCTCGCCGCCCTGGCCCGGCGCGGCGACCAGGCCGGACGGCACGCGCTGCACGAGGAGATCGACGGCGTGTCCGTCGCCGCGGTCCCGCTCGGCATGGCCAGGGAACGCCGTGGCACGCTCTGCGTGGGCTCGCCCACCGTGGGGCACCGGCCGATGTGGAGCGCGGGCGTGATCGGCACCGCCGCCGCGCTGCTGACCGTCCTGGACCGCGGCGGCGAGCGCGAACTTCGCGGAGTGGTCGCCGAACTCCTCGCCGAGGGCGACCTCCGGTCCGCCGAGCGGGTGGCGGGCGTCGCGGACGTGCCGCTGCCCACCCGGTTCGTCGCGGTCGCGCTCACCGGGCAGGGCCACCGCCGCACGGCGACCCGGCTGGTGGCCGCCGGGGGTTGGCCCGCCGTGGAGCAGGCCGCCGAGTCGGTGGTGCTGGTCACTCCCGGGTTCAGCGAGGAACGGCTGCTGGCCCTCCTGGAGGACGGCCGGGCCGGGCTGTCCACCGGCCGCGCCCCCGAGCAGGCCGTCACGGCGATCCGCGAGGCCCGCCAGGCCGCGCAGTTGACCGGCCCCGGCCGGATGGTCGTCCGGTACGCCGACACCCCCGCCATGGAGCTGGATCGGCTGCTCGCCTCACCGGCGGCGGTACGGTTCGCCGAGGCCCTGCTCGCGCCGGTCACCGAGGTCCCGGACGGCGACGTGCTGATCGCCGCCGCCCGCCACTGGGTCGCCGCGAACCACCACTGGGACCCGGCCGCCACCGCCGCGGGCGTCCACCGCGAGACGTTGCGTGCCCGGCTGCGCCGGGTGGCCGCGCTCTCCGGCCTGGACCTCGACCAGTCCGCCGACCGGCTCGCGCTCGCCCTGGCCCTCGCCGTCGGCCGCTTCCGCTGATGTTTCGCGGCCTTGGTGGGGGAATGGGAGGCCCTGGGAGGTGCGGATGCAGCGGCGGGAGGTCGTGGTCGACGGCGAACGGATGGTCGGATGGCGGGCGGGATACGGCGCCGGGATGCCGGTGGTGTGCGTACACGGGGCGGGGGTGTCCAGCAGGGAGCTACGGCCGCTGGTCGCGGCGCTCGGCGGCGCGGTGCGCGCGTGGACGGTGGACCTGCCGGGGTTCGGGCAGAGCGGCAAGCCGTCCCGGCCGCTTGAGCTGGTCGGGCTGGCCGACGCGCTGGCGGGCTGGATGGCGGCCGAGCGGATCTCCGGCGCGTGCCTGGTGGGCTGCTCGTTCGGCTGCCAGCTCGCGGTGGACGTCGCGGTGCGCCACCCCGAACTGGCCGGGGCGCTGGTGCTGGCCGGGCCGACGGTCGACGCGGCGGCGCGGTCCTGGCCGAAGCTGGTGTGGCGGTGGGCGCGCAACTCGGTGCGCGAGGACCCGCGGATGGCGCCGCTGAACATCGCCGACTACCGGGACGCGGGCATGCGCCGGGTGCTTTCCAGCTTCGCCACGGCGATGCGCGATGGGATGGAGGACAAACTCCCGTACGTGGGCGTGCCCACCCTGGTGGTACGCGGGGAGTACGACCGGCTGGTGCCCAGGGAATGGGCCGAGGAGGTCACCCGGCGGCTGCCGCGCGGGCGGCTGGTGGTGCTGCCCGGCCTGCCGCACATGATCCCGTTCAAGGACCCGGGGGCGCTGGTCCCGCTGATCGTCCAGCTGGTGCGGGACGGCGTGCCGGTGGTGCGGCATGGCTAAGTACGTCGCGTCGTTCGACTCGGCCACGGGCATGCTCCGCGCCCTTTCCCGCTACCTGCGCGGGATGGACGTGCCGATGCTCGGCCAGCTTCCCGGGCCGGTGGAGCCGCTGGCGTCCGGGCTGCTCGGGGCGGCCAACCGGCTGCCCCGGCGGATGGCCGAACGCGCGTACGCCACGGCCGGCTGGACCGAGGCCAGCTCACCGGAACGGCTCGCCAAGCTGCGGGCCGGCGACCTCGCCGAATGGGTGGTGCGGCACTATCCGCCGCGGCGCTATCCGGTGATCTTCGTGGGCTCGGCGTCCGGGGCGCTGGTCCACCTGGCCGCCGCGCTCGGCGCGGCCTGGCTGCCGCAGACCCTCCTGCTGCCCGTGCGGCAGCGCGGAGTCCACCCCGACGCGCCCGCCGACGGCCTGCGCCACTGCCGCGCCGCCGGGGAGGCCATGCTGGACGCCAACCCCGACCTGCTGCTGCACCACATGCACGACGCCGCCCAGGACCGGCTGATGATCGCGGGAATGGCCTATTTCCGGGTCAAATGGCGGCGGCTGCCCGCCGCCTACCGGAAGTTCATCCGCGAGCGGCTGGCCCCCGGCGGCACGCTCGTCGTCTCCGACTGCGGCCTGCGCTGGCCGACCACCCGGATCACCGACAGGTACGTCTTCCAGCACGGCGCCCTCGGCGGCCTGTCGCCCGGCGAGTATCGCGAGGGCGGCCAGAAGGTCGCCGACTACCTGGCCGAACACGGCTCGCCGTACCGGCGGTGGGACGCCCCCGAACCGGACGGCGAGAGCCCGGAGGCCGAATGGGGTTTCGCCCCCGAACTGCTCGGCGACCTGCGCACGGCCGCGCCCCGGGTGGCCCGGCTCGGCTTCACCGACCCCGAGGCGCTGAGCCCGGCCGTGGCCGACCTCTACCGGGCGTGGTACGAGCGGCGCGGGATCCCGGCGGCCCGGCTGCTCGCCGAGTCGTTCGTGCTGGTCGAGCCGTGGTGGACGCTGCGCACCGGCTCGGTGCCCTTCTGGATGACCTTCAACACCGAGACCTCGCGCCGGGCGCTGGCGGCCTACCTGGACGGCGGCGAGCCGTACGACGAGATCCGGCTGACGCTCTTCAGCCACGGCGTGCGCTCGCCGGGGGTGGCCCCGATCGCGGCATGGCGGGAGGTGCTGGAGCGGGCCAGGAAGATCGGCGTCTTCGCCGGGGTGGACCCGCGGGCCTTCCCCCGGGATTTCGCGGTGCTGGCCCGCACCCACCGCGATCTGTCGCGGGTGCGGACGACCTATCCGATGCCGCTGCCGATGGCCCTCGGCGAGGCCGAGACCTGGCTCACCGGACGGCCCGACCTCCAGTGGGTCACACTGTGATCGCCGCTGTCGGTTGTTCCTGCGCCTCTGGCGGGGGCGTGGCCACGCGGATCGCGTCGTCGGGAGTGCGCTCGCGCACGTCGTCGGCGCGGATGGTGATCACCGCGGGTGGGCCGCCCAGGTCGCCGTAGCGGGCGGTGACCGCCGGGACGATCGCGGCGCGCGCGGCGGCGGCCACCTCCCTGGCCGTGAGGCCGGGACCGGCGGCGGAAAGGAAGCCGAGCAGGGCCGCGAACCGCAGCTCCTCGGCCGCGGGCGGCGGGGCCCCTGGCGGGGCGGGACGCCCCAGCCAGAACACCCCGCCGTGCAGATGGCCCGGGAAGGTCGTGCCGCCGCCCGCGGGGAGCGCGCGCACCGCGCCGGCCAGCAGCTCGCCGAACTCGGTCAGCTCGGCCTGCGCCGGCAGGTCGGTCGTGATCAGCAGCGGAACGATGTGCGCACTCAGCATCGGCAGCCTCCCGGGGCCTCCCTGTCCTATTGACGGGTCATGCTAGACACGGCGACCGACATTTTCCCGCTGGTCGGCGCTCTGTCCCGTGTTCGCGCCGTACCGGCGCCGGATGAACGTGTCGAGTGCCCACGTACCGGGACCGAGTATGCAGATCAGCAGGAAAGACCAGGAGTACATCGCGGCGAGTTCGCCGTGGTTCACCAACGGCACCGGCCCCTGTGGCTGGTGCACGGTGAAGTAGGCGTAGGCCATCGCGCCGGATGCCAGGAACGCGGCGACCCTGGTGAACAGGCCGAGGGCGATGAGCGAGCCGCAGCCCAGCTCAACCAGGGCCGACCAGAAGCCCGGCCACGCGCCGAACTCGACGGTCTCGCCGGTGCCACCGGCACCGCCGAACAGGCCGAACAGCTTGGCCACGCCGTGCTCCAGGAACATCAGGCCGGCCACGATACGGAACAGCGAGAGCGTCGGCCCGCCGTACCGGTCGAGATTCATGAGGTCACCTCGATGTTGCGGGGGGTTACAGAGACGGGTCGCGCCGCCCGCTACCAGACCCGGAAAGGGCGCGCCTCGAAGGGGGACAAGGCGGGCCGGATGACGTCTGTTATGACGACGCTTCTACGACCGGCGCGACCATTTTTCAGATTTTCTCGAAGGTGTGACTTTCAAACGCGAACCGCGTCCCGCGACGTCCGGCGTCCGGACCGACGCCGCGGGACGCGTGCTCAGGTGGTCCTCCGGCGGGCGGCGCCGGGGATCTCTCCCCGGCGGACCCTCAGTCGCCGGTCAGGGCGCCTTCAGCGCGTTGTCCAGCGCGGTGGTGAGATTGCCCGTGTCTCCGGACATCTCCCAGATCATCGCGCCGAGCAGGTTCTTCTTCTTCAGCCAGGCGACCTTCTGCTGGATCGACCAGGCGTCGTCGAACGACCACCACTGCCCGTTGTTGCCGGTGTAGCAGTAGGTGGCCACGGCCTGCGTGTCATGCTTGATCGTGCAGTTCGGAACGCTCGACAGCAGGTTGCTGTACCCGCGGGTGCCGGCCTCCTCCGCGAACTGACCGGGCGCCGCGCCCTTGGCGTCCTGCCACTCGCCGGACTTGCCGCCGTCGGTGACGTTCTGCCAGCCGCGCCCGTAGTAGGCGAGACCGATGGTCAGCTTGCGGGGGTTGATTCCGGCGTCCAGGTACGGCTGGACCGCGTTCTCGACGCTGAAGTGGAAGTTGTAGGGGTCATCGACGTCGGTGTAGAGGTTGCCCTGGTGCCCGGTCCGGTTGGGCTCCCAGGAGTTGTCGCTGCCCGACCCGTGGAAGTCGTAGCCCTGGATGTTGAAGATGTCCATGTACTTGGCCACCTTCGCCAGTTCCCAGCCGGCCTCGATCTTGGCGGGGTCGGCGGGGGTGAACGCGGTCAGCTCGTACCGCTTGCCGGTCGTCTTGGTCAGCTCGTCGAGCTGCTTGCGGAACTCGGCGATCAGCAGGGTGTTGTTGACCTTGTCGTCAGGGCTGACGTGGTTGCCCGGGTGGCCTTCGGCGCCCGGCCACTCCCAGTCGAGGTCGATGCCGTCGAAGATGCCGGCGGCGGTGCCCGGTCCGCCCGCGGCGTTGTACGTCGGCAGGTTGCCCTTGATGTAGACGTCGAGGCAGGAGGCGACGAACTTCTTACGTGCGGCGTCGGTCTTGGCCACGTCGGAGAAGTACTTGGAGTAGGTCCAGCCGCCGAGCGAGATCAGCACCTTCAGGTGCGGGTACTTCGCCTTGAGCTTCTTGAGCTGGTTGTAGTTGCCGCGCAGCTTCTCCCAGCCGGTGTCGCCGACGCCGTCCACGGACTGCGCGGCGCTGAACGGCCTGCTGTAGTCGGCCTCGGCGTCGCCCGCGCCGTCACCCTGGTTGGGGTCCTGCGGGTTGGACGAGGTGCCCTTGGTGACGCCGTGCAGGCAGGTCAGGTTGACCGGGTCGATGTTGCCGAACGCGTAGTTGATGTGGGTGAGCTTGCGGGCGTTGCCGGTCGTGTCCAGGTTCTTCACGAAGTACTGCCGGCCGTAGATGCCCCACTGGACGAAGTAGCCGACCCTGGCGTAGCCGCCGGCGACGAGGTCGTCGGTGCTCGCCTTGACCGGGGTGCTCGCCGGGGACAGGTTGTCGTACAGGTCCCGGGCCCGGACGGTGAAGGTGTACTCGGTGGACGGCGACAGTCCGTCAACGGTCGCGGTGGTGCCGGTCACCGTGGTCTTGAGTTCGTCGCCCACGTAGACGTGGTAGTTGGCGACGCCCTTGTTGTCGGTCGAGGCGTTCCACGCCAGCGAGACCGTGGAGGAGGTCTTGCCGGTGGCGCGCACGTTGGTCGGGGTGGTCGGCGGGTCAGGGTCCTCGGCCGGGTCGTTGGTCTTGACCGACAGCGCGTTGCTGGCCGGGGAGAGGGTGCCCTTGCGGTCGACCGTCTTCACCGTGAAGGAGTACTCGGTGTTGGGGGTCAGGTCGGTGACGGTCGCGGTGGTGCCGGTGACCGTGGTCTTGAGCGTGCTGCCCGCGTAGATGTTGTAGCCGGTGATGGGCAGGCTGCCCGGCGTGGCCGCGTCCCAGGCCAGGGAGACGGTCTTGGTGGTCTTGACCGGGGAGCGCAGGTTGCCCGGTGCGCCCGGCGCGGTGTCCGCCGACCCGTCGCAGCGCACATCGTTGACCCGGCAGTTGGCGGGCTCGGCGGACGCGGAGCTCAGGGTGAACGTCGGGCTGTAGGGGTCCGTGGTCCGCCGCGCGCCCACGTTGGTGTTGTAGTGCGCCGGGGTCAGCGTGACCTGGCGGCCGTTCTGGCTGAGCGTGGCGTGGTCGGCGCTGCTCGCGGTCACGCCGGCGGGGAGATCGAAGGTGATCGTCCAGCCGTTCAGCGTGGCGTCCGTGTTGTTGCTGATCACGTACGTGCCGCGGCTCCCGCTCTTGGAGAACTCGGCCATGACCGGGGACGGATCCGGCGGGTCCTCACCGCTGCCGTCGCAGTTCGCCCCGTTGATCGAACACGAGGTGGGTTGCACGGCTGAGCTGAGGGTGAAGGTGGGGCTGTACGGCTCGGTATTGCCGTTCGCACGCACCGTGTTGATGTAGAAGAGGGGGGTGAGCTTCACCCGTGTACCGTTTTGGGCGATCGTGGCATTCTGGGGGTTGCTCGCGGTCACCCCGGACGGCAAGTCGAAGTAGATCGACCAACCGGTCACAGCGGTGGAGTTGGGGTTGCTCACCACGAACTTGCCCTGGTTGCCGGTCAGTGTGAAGGCGGCGGTCAATCGGGCGGCGGCGTTGACAGGAGCGGCCATTGCGGTCGCCACGATGAGAACCAGCAGCACAGCGGCATATCGGCGCATGCGGCGGACCCTTTCTTAAAAGAAAGTTTCCTAACAATTAAGCCGGATCGTAACCCCCTGTCCTGACGGCGGCAAGGCCCAATCACTCTGTGCGTTCGAGATGTCGAAGCGCTACTTGCGATATGTCGCGAGTGCTGGAATACTCTGACCAGAGTATTCCGAAGGCAGACAAAATGCCCTCAGCAGTGCTGCAACACCGCTGAGGGCACGCAGGTCCGCGTGGAGGCGTGACCCGAGCCTCGCTACAAGGCCGATTCCCAGGCTAGCGGGCGTGACCTCCACTTCACCCACCGTGGAGGTTTTCCGATGAGTTCCATTCGCGTGCCCGTTCTCGTGGTCGGCGCCGGCTATGCCGGGCTCAGCGCCGCCGCGCTGCTCGCCTGGCGCGGCGTCGCGGTCACCCTCGTCGAGCGGCACCAGAGCACGTCGATCCAGCCCAAGGCGTTCGGCGTCAACTGGCGGGCGCTCGAACTACTGCGCCTGGTCCCCGGCCTTGAGCGCGAGCTGAGCGAGATCTCCGAGGGCATCGGCGACGGCATGCGCATCGCCATCGCGGCCAGCCTCTCCGACCCCGACCCCAAGATGATCGTCGAGGACTCCGACGACGACTTCTCCTTCCTCCGTCACGTCACCCCCGTCCCCGACATCGGCGCCCCGCAGGCGCGGGTCGAGCGGGTGCTGCGGGGCAAGGCCGAGGAGTTCGGCGCCGACCTGCGGTTCTCCACCGAGCTGACCTCCCTCGTACAGGACCCGGACGGCGTCACCGCGACCATCCGCGACCTCACCACCGGCGCGGAGACCACGGTCAGGGCCGACTACGTCATCGCCGCCGACGGGCATCGCGGCCCGCTCAGGTCGATGCTCGGCATCCCGGTCACCGGCAAGGGCGAACTCGGCCACACCTGCGCCATCATGTTCGACGCCGACCTCACCGGCCTGGTCCGCGAGCGTCAGGTCACCCTGTGGTACCTGCGGAACGACGTCTTCACCGGGGCCATCGTCACCGGCACCGGGGTCGGCTCCCACGTCCTCGCGGTCAACTTCGACCCCGCCGCGGGCGAGAGCGAGGCCGACTTCACCACCGGGCGGGCCCACGAGCTGATCGAGGTGGCCCTCGGCGTACCCGGGATCGAGATAAAGGTGCTCGACCGGAACAGCTTCGCGATCGCGCACACGCTGGCCGCCCGCTACCAGGAGGGCCGGGTCTTCCTGGCCGGCGACGCCGCGCACACCATGCCGCCCACCGGCGGCCAGGGCGGCAGCACCGCCCTCCAGGACGGCGCGGACATCGCCTGGCGGCTCTGGCTGGTGCTCTCCGGCCAGGCGGGCCCCGGCTTCCTGGACTCCTACGACGCCGAACGCCGCCCGATCGGCGCGATCACCGCCGACTCCCAGCTCGCCAACCTCGCGGTGCGGATGCCCCCGGCCGCCCGCGCCGAGTACCCCGAGCCGGTCTCCGACCCGTTCGCGGTCATCATCGGGCAGCGCTACCACTCCGGCGCGGTGCTGGCCGAGCCGGGTGAGGACGGCTCGCTGCTGGAGCCGCCGATGCTGCCGACCGCGCGGCCCGGCAGCCGCGCCCCGCACATCACGCTGACGAGGGGCGGGCGGGAGATCTCGGTGATCGACCTGTTCGGGCACGGGTTCGTGCTGC
>NZ_POUA01000201.1 GCF_003236385.1 Spongiactinospora gelatinilytica | reverse complement strand
CCCCCGGGAAGCGCTCCCACCTGCCAGGAGAGGCCCCGGCAGGGAGGCGGTGGTCACAGAACTCCAACCACTTCATTACATCGGGTGGGGGCCCATAACGGGACGAGGGGGTTGGACCGCTGTGTGCGGGTTGTGCGGGAAGCGTCGCAGTCCGTGGAGGGAATGGGGTTATGGCCCCGGAAGTCTGTGTCCAGGGCGCCCCAAGACGGGCGGCTAAGCGGGCACTGTTCCATTCCCGTCATAGGTAATGGTGCAAGATTTAACCATAGATTCGATGGAAGAAAAGTCTCTCAACAAGCTATGAGCGATCGTCAAGAGTGAGTTTGCGCCCTGACTCTGTTGCTCAATGCCGTCCCACAGGTATGGTCGAGTTCGATCGACGTTGCCGAGTACGAGTAAGAAGTTGGTCTCCCAACTATCCGGGAGTTCCACACTTCCGGCTCTATCTCCGCCTCGGAGATCGCGGGCCGCGCAGAGGAATGGGTGCGGCCCGGAGCCCAGCAAGAGGAGTCGGAAAGTGGCGCAGGGCACCGTCAAGTGGTTCAACGCGGACAAGGGCTACGGCTTCATCGCGGTAGACGGTGGTAAGGATGTGTTTGTCCATTACTCGGCAATCATGATGGACGGTTACCGTTCGTTGGAGCAGGGCCAGCGGGTGGAGTTCGAGATCACCCAGGGGCAGAAGGGGCCCCAGGCTGAGTCCGTCCGGACGGTCTGAGCCGCATAGCCGGCCCGTCGGCGTCGAGGGTGACCCCGAGCCGCCGGGCGGGTGAGGCGGGTCATCCACACGTGGAACGTCTGGTGGGCCGGTGTGTCCGGAAAGCGTGCGGCAGCGCAGTCCGCGCGGTTCCGCCGGATGCCGCCGGCCCACCCGAAGGGACCGGGCCTTCCCCTTTTCGCAGTTCGGTCCCTTTCCTTACCGCAAAAACTGCACAATCACGCAAACACACGCCGTATCCAGATCCGCCGGTGGCCGGTGACCCTCACCAGGCCATCGGCGGATCAGCGTTGCGGGCGACGCGCGCGGGCGCCCCAGGAGGGGTGAGAGATCGGCAGGTCAGCAGGTCACGAGGGTTCACGCTTGCACTCCCCGGGGTAGAGTGCTAAACAGTTCGTTGGCACTCTCCTGTCGAGAGTGACAAACCGGGATCGAGGCGATGGGGCCTCGCCGACCACGACGTCCGGTGTCGTGTGGAAGCGGGTCCACATGCCGTCGCGGGCGTCGGCTCGATCCGCTGCAAGCCACCCTGTATCTGGGAGGTCTAGCCTTATGGCAGCCAAGATGATCGCGTTTGACGAGGACGCCCGGCGCGGTCTCGAGCGCGGTATGAACCAGCTCGCCGACGCCGTGAAGGTGACCCTTGGGCCCAAGGGCCGCAACGTCGTGCTGGAGAAGAAGTGGGGCGCCCCCACGATCACCAACGACGGTGTGTCGATCGCCAAGGAGATCGAGCTGGAGGACCCGTGGGAGAAGATCGGGGCCGAGCTCGTCAAGGAGGTCGCCAAGAAGACCGACGACGTCGCGGGTGACGGCACCACCACGGCCACCGTGCTCGCCCAGGCGCTGGTGCGCGAGGGGCTGCGCAACGTGGCGGCGGGCGCCAACCCGATGGCCCTGAAGAAGGGCATCGAGGCGGCCGTGGAGCGGGTCAGCGAGGAGCTGTCCAAGCTGGCCAAGGACGTGGAGACCAAGGAGCAGATCGCCTCCACCGCGTCCATCTCCGCCGCCGACCCCGAGATCGGCTCGCTCATCGCCGAGGCGATGGACAAGGTCGGCAAGGAAGGCGTCATCACCGTCGAGGAGAGCAACACCTTCGGGTTGGAGCTGGAGCTCACCGAGGGCATGCGCTTCGACAAGGGCTACGTCTCGGGCTACTTCGTGACCGACCCCGAGCGCATGGAGGCGGTCTTCGAGGACGCCTACATCCTCATCGTCAACTCCAAGATCTCGGCCAACAAGGACCTGCTGCCGCTGCTCGACAAGGTCGTGCAGGCCGGCAAGCCGCTGGTCATCATCGCCGAGGACATCGAGGGCGAGGCCCTGGCCACCCTCGTGGTCAACAAGATCCGTGGCCTGTTCCGCTCCGTCGCGGTCAAGGCGCCGGGCTTCGGTGACCGTCGCAAGGCCATGCTGGGCGACATCGCCACGCTGACCGGTGGTCAGGTGGTCTCCGAGGAGCTGGGCCTGAAGCTGGAGACGGCGGGCCTGGACCTGCTGGGCCGGGCGCGGAAGATCGTGGTGACCAAGGACGAGACCACGATCGTGGACGGCGCCGGGGATGCCGAGCAGATCGCCGGCCGGGTGAACCAGATCCGGGCCGAGATCGACAACACCGATTCGGACTACGACCGGGAGAAGCTGCAGGAGCGGCTGGCCAAGCTGGCCGGCGGCGTTGCGGTGATCAAGGCCGGTGCGGCGACCGAGGTGGAGCTGAAGGAGCGCAAGCACCGTATCGAGGACGCGGTCCGCAACGCCAAGGCGGCCGTGGAGGAGGGCATCGTGCCCGGCGGTGGTGTGGCGCTGTTGCAGGCGGGCACCAAGGCGTTCGACAAGCTGGAGCTGTCGGGCGATGAGGCGACCGGCGCGGCGATCGTGCGCAAGTCGCTGGAGGAGCCGCTGAAGCAGATCGCGGTGAACGCGGGGCTTGAGGGCGGCGTGGTCGTGGAGAAGGTGCGCAACCTGACCCCGGGTGAGGGCCTGAACGCGGCGACGGGTGAGTACGTCAACATGTTCCAGGCGGGCATTCTGGACCCGGCGAAGGTGACCCGTTCGGCGCTGCAGAACGCGGCGTCGATCGCGGCGCTGTTCCTGACGACCGAGGCCGTCATCGCCGAGAAGCCGGAGAAGGAGAAGGCCCCGGCGATGCCGGGCGGCGGCGGCGACATGGACTTCTGAGTCCACGTCACCACGTCACCACGTCACCACGTCACCACGTCACCACAGCGACACAAAGAGGGCGGCTCCCATCGGGGGCCGCCCTCTTCGCGTTCCGGCGCCTCGTCCCGTGGCCTCGAACGGCGGCTCGCGGGCGGGACAAGGCCGGTTCTGCGGCGGGCAGGGCCGAGGGGGCCTGTGCCAGTGGCCCGTAAACCCTGGGTCTGCACTTGTCCGTGCGGCTGATCGGCCGATCGGGGCCTCGATAGTCTCCCCCGGGTCGGACAGCCAGCAGGGGAGCTTTCATGAGCCAGCGAGCGGCGAGGAGGAGACCGTACGGCGGCATCTCCATCGTGGCCGTGCTCATGATGTTCGCGGCGGGTTCGAGCGTGTCGCCTGAGGCGGGGATGACCTTCCTGCCGCAGGCGACCACGTTCACGGCGCTGGGCGGGGTGGCGCGGGACACCGCGCCGCTTTCGGAGGGGACGGGCGTGGTGGTTCATCCGGTCGGAGATCGGCCGGTCCACGCGCGTCCCGGCGGTCCGCCCGTCGCGGTGTTGCCGAGTCTGCAGCTCGGCAACCCGACGTGGGTGCCCGTCGTCCAGACCAAGCCAGGGTGGCTCAAGGTCCTTCTTCCTTCGCGTCCCAACCGCGCGACAGGGTGGATCTCCGGGGCGGGGGGCGGCCTTCGGGTCGCACGGACGCCCTACCTGGTAAGGGTCGAAAGGGCGGCGCGGCGTCTGACGGTCTACAGGTCCGGGCGGGCGATCGGCCGGTGGACCGTCGGAGTGGGCGCTCCCAAGACGCCCACTCCGCTGGGGCGGACCTTCGTGCTCGCGTTGCTGCGCGGGCAGGGAGAGTCCGGCTCGACTGTCATGCCCACGGGAACGCATTCCGCAACGCTGGATTCCTACGGCGGCGGGCCGGGGACCGTTGCGTTCCATGGCTGGCCCGACAAGTCGGTCTTCGGCAGGGCCGTCAGTCACGGGTGCATCCGAGCGCCCGACAGCGCGCTCGAAGCGCTGTCGCGGGTACCGCTCGGCACCGTCGTCATCATCACGCGCTAGGCGTCCGCCGGAGCACCACGCCTGGCCGCATTCGAAATCTGTCACCCACAGGGGGGAAAATGGGTCTCAGCAGACACCTCGTCGGGGCCGCGGCACTCGCCATCGCCGCCGCCTCGACGCTGGTGAGCGCCGCCGCGTCGGCCTCACAGGCGAGTACCGACTCGCCGTCCACCGCCCACGTGCTCTCGGCCAACGGGCCGGTGCACATCAACCCGATTCCGAAGGTCGAGTCGCCGCAGGGCCAGGCGGCCCGCAGGGTCGCGCTGGGCAGCCACGAAGACCAGCTCATCACCGCCACCGGCCTGCTGGCCACGGCGGACGAGTCCCGCTCCGAGGCCAGCGCGGCGCACATCCGCACGCTGGAGAAGCGGATCACCGCGGACGCCATCAAGTCCACTTGTGCGGGCGGCGAAGGGGTCACCACCCTGGCCGGCGCCCGTATCGGGGACCGCCCCATCGAGGCGAACCCCGCGCCCAACACCACCATCCCGGTGGACCTCGGCAAGGCCGGCACCGCCTCGGTCACGCTGAACAAGCAGGTCCGGGGGGCCGACGGCCGGCTGAACGTCACCGGAATGGCGGTGACCGTCCCGGTCAGCGAGGGCAAGTCCCAGACGGTGGACGTCGCCTCTGTCGCGTGCGGCGGCACGGGCGAGGACGCCAGTTCCATCGACCAGAGCGCCGACAACGGCGACCACGGCGACAACGGCGCCCACGAGGACGGCAGCGCCGTGGACCGGGCCCAGGACGGCGACGCGATCAAGCCGGCCGACGTCTCCGACGTGGTGCGGCGGGACAAGGTCGAGGAGGCGGCCCCGGCCCCGGTGCCGGCAGAGGTCGACCTCCCGGTCGCCGGCTGATCAACGGTTCGCGACCGCAACAGGACCCGGGACCACGACAGGACCCGGGACCGTGACAGGACCCGGGACCGTGACAGGCGGGGGCATGGGGAACGACGGCCGGTAGAACTCGTTCCACAGCCCCCGCCGGCTCATTTCCGGACGGCCGCCGCACGCGGCGGTGGGGCCGGGGTCACCGGGGGAGCGGCTTGACCCAGCGCCGCCGCTGCGGCTGGCGGGTGTAGCCCGCGGCGCTCCAGGCGTGGTGCGCGAGGGCGTTGTCCTGGAGCACCATCGCGTCGGCACGGAACGCGCCGAACCGGATGAACCGCGCCTACGCGGCGGCCGGCAGCGTCGTCGCGATCCGCTTGCGCCGGTGATCGGGATGTACGGCCAGGCGGTAGAAGTGCGCGCGCCAGCCGTCCCAGCCCGCGATCAGCGTGCCGACGAGCTCCCCGTCCAGCTCGGCGAGGAGCAGCGCCTCGGGGTCGTGCCGGATCAGCGCGGTCACCTGATCAGCGGAATCGTGCCGATCGGTGTCCTCGGCCGCCTCGCGCCAGAAGTCCAACACCGGCGTGATGTCCGCCAGAGTGCCGAACCGAACTTCTACCCCGAACTCCCCCATAAACCGAAAAACTACTACGAAGCCGACGGCGACCCGTCGACGAGGGCGGCCGGTAGTTCATGGGCGTGTACGACGGTCAGCGTGGTGACCGCACGGGTCAGCACCACGTACAGGCGGGCCAGACCGCGAGGTTCGGCGGCCACGATGTCGGCCGGCTCCACGACGATCACATGGTCGTACTCAAGACCCTTGGCCAGCGTCGCCGGGACCATCAGCAGGCGGTGCTCGCCCGTGGAGTCGGGGCCGAGGACGCCGTGTTCCAGGCCGGCCGTGCCGAGCGCGGCCGACAGGGCGGCGATGGCGGCGTCGGGGGCGATCACGCCGATCGATCCCTCGCGGCCGAGCGCTTCGCGGACCGCGGTCTCGACCGCACCGGGGAGGGCGCCGGCGGCGGCCCGCCGTACCGAAAGGGAGCCCGCGCCGGGCCGCAGCGAACGCGGGACGGCCAGCTCAGGGGCCACCTCGGGAAGCAGCCTCGCGGCGAAGTCCAGGACCTCTCTGGGCACCCGGAAGCCGAGCGTCAGCTCGGTCACCTCGCCGGAGTCGCGGCCCAGGTGGGTGAGCACCGCGTGCCACGAGCGGGTCGACCACGGCGTGGTGCCCTGGGCGAGGTCGCCGAGCACGGTCGCCGACCCGTTACGGCAGCGCCGCCCGAGCGCGCGCAACTGCATGGGCGAGAGGTCTTGCGCCTCGTCCACCACGACGTGGCCGATGGACGGCGTGCGCTCGATGAGGTCGGCCAGCTCGTCCAGCAGTGCCGCGTCGGCCGCCGTCCATTTGGCCGACTTGTGCGACCGCGGCGGCTTGGCCCAGGTCAGCAGCTCGCGCTCGGCCGGTTCGAGGTCGGATCTGGCGGATCTGGCCAGGAACTCGGCGTCGCTCAGCAGGCGGAACAGAACCTGCTCGGGCGTCACCTTCGGCCACACGGCGTCAAGGACCTGCTTGACCGGTTTGGAGCGGGCGACCGCGTCCTGGACCCGGTCGTCCGGCGACTCGCCGCGCTGTTCCATCCGCACCAGCACGGCGTGCGCCAGCCGTTGCGCGAGGGCGGCGCGGCCGGGGCTGTACCGGGTGGTGCCGCGCAGCGAGGCGACGATCTCGCGTACCTCGTGGTCGGCGACCCGGAAGCGGCTCGCCCCGCGGGTGTAGAGGACGCCCTCGGTGGGCTTGGTGACGTGCAGCCACAGCGCGCGCTTCAGGATCGCGGCCATCCGGGGGTCGCCCTTGAGCGCGGCCACCGCCGGGTCTTCGGGGGCGGCGTGCTCGCCGACGATGCCGGCGATGGTGGTCTGCTCCACCTTGACCTCGCCCAGCGCGGGGAGCACCGAGGAGATGTAGGACAGGAACGCGCGGTTCGGACCGACGATCATGACGCCGGAGCGGGCCAGCTTCTCCCGGTGGGTGAACAGCAGGTACGCGGCCCGGTGCAGCCCCACGGCGGTCTTGCCGGTGCCCGGCGCGCCCTGCACGCACACGGTCAGGCCCAGGTCGGCGCGGACGATGTCGTCCTGGTCGGGCTGGATGGTGGCGACGATGTCGCGCATCGGGCCGGTGCGCGGGCGCTCGATCTCCTCGGTGAGGATGCGGGAGGCGGCGGGCGCGTCGCCGTCGGCGCCTTCGAGGTGCTCGTCCTCGAAGGCGGTCAGCGTACCGCCGTGGTAGCCGAACCTGCGGCGGCGCGTGATGTCCATCGGCTGGGCCGGGCTGGCCTGGTAGAAGGCCCGGGAGACCGGGGCGCGCCAGTCGATGACGAGCGGGCGGCTGCCCTCGTCGTGGATGTGCCGGCGGCCGACGTGGATTGTGCCGGGCAGGTCGTCGTCGGCCGAGCGGTCCAGGCGGCCGAAGAAGAGCGGCGCGTCGGGGTGGTCGGCCAGCGCCTCCACCCGCTCCTCCAGCAGGGCCTGGAGGATCTGCTGGGACACCCAGTCGCCCGCCGCGTCGGCGGACAGCGACCGGGCGTGCTCGCGCATCGTGCGCAACGCCGCGCGGGAGAGGGCCAGGTGCCGCCGCTCGGCGGCGAGTACGTCGCCGGGGTCGTCACCCTCCCGTATGTCTGGGGCGAGCCTGTTCGCGGGCATGCTGAAGCGGCCTCCTTGCCGGATCGGGGACGTTACGGCGGCGCGGGGGAGCCGCGCGCGTACGACGTTGGAACGGAGGTGATGATGGATTGAGGTCAGAACCCACTAGCCTAGCGCTACGGCGAGCGGGGGCTCCACGTATTAAATCGGCGCGCTTCGCGGCGGGTTCGCTGACTGAGATGGCGCCGGACCGGGTAATTTTGCGGAGTGACACGCCGGCAAGTTGCGATATCTCCCGTTATACCGACCGTGGCGGTGCTGCTGCTGGCCGCACTGTGGGGTGCGTC
Source organism: Spongiactinospora gelatinilytica (assembly GCF_003236385.1). GTDB lineage: Bacteria > Actinomycetota > Actinomycetes > Streptosporangiales > Streptosporangiaceae > Spongiactinospora > Spongiactinospora gelatinilytica. The sequence goes on along the minus strand of NZ_POUA01000201.1, from coordinate 5,911 downwards.
GGTCTATGCGGGGTGGGGGCTTGAGGCGTTCTGCTCGCCGGGGGAGCCGGGGGATCAGTGCGCCCGCCGGTTGGAGGTGGTCTCCACGATCTCCGGCCTGTTCGCGGTGGTGGCGGGGAGTTCTTCGGTGGCGGCATGGCTGACGCGCTCGCCGCGAGCCTTCCTGCCGCTCATGATCGTGGCGATCGGGTCGTGGGTGACTGCGGAGGCCGTGTTGTTCTTGGGGGGAATGCTCGTCGGGTGATTATTCCGGCACCGTGCGTCATTCTAGGAGTTTTTCCGGAAAAAGCCTCGCGAGTCCGGTGATTGGACCGGATCATGGGGTATGCCGCAGTTGGCCAAGGCCGGGCCAAGCGAGGGGGTGGTGGGAATGTCAAAGACCCGCGGAATCTCGTGGACCTGACAAATCCGTGACGTGTTCGCCAGCGTCCAGTCGGTTCGCTGGCGTCCAGTCGGGCGATCGGCTATTCGCCGGCGAGCACGTCAGCAAACGACCCGCGTTATATGTCCGGATTTGGGTGGAATGTCACTATCGGTCGCAAGTCGCTGTCGGCCGCTATGAGTCCGCTGAGGGCCGGTCTTCTCTGAGCACGTCGTCGGCGTCGACGATCTGATAGGCGTACCCCTGTTCGGCCAGGAAACGCTGCCGGTGCGCGGCGAAGTCCTGGTCCACGGTGTCGCGGCTGACCACCGAGTAGAAGCGGGCCCCGCCGCCGCCCGCCTTCGGGCGCAGCACCCGGCCGAGCCGCTGGGCCTCCTCCTGGCGTGAGCCGAAGGTGCCCGAGACCTGGATGGCGATCGACGCCTCCGGCAGGTCGATGGAGAAGTTCGCGACCTTGGACACCACCAGCACCCGGAGCTCCTTGTCGCGGAACGCCTGGAACAGCCGCTCCCGCTCGCGGATGCGGGTTTCGCCCTTGATGACCGGCGCGCCGAGATGGTCGCCCAGCTCGTCGAGCTGGTCGATGTACTGGCCGATGACCAGCACCTGCTCATCCGTGTGGCGGCGGACCAGCGCCTCGGCGACCCTGGTCTTGGCCGGGGTGCTCGCGCAGAACCGGTAGCGCTCGTCGGCCTCGGCCATCGCGTACGCCAGCCGCTCGTCATCGCTCAGCGTGACACGGACCTCGACGCAGTCGGCCGGGGCGATCCAGCCCTGGTTTTCCATCTCCTTCCACGGCGAGTCGTACCGCTTGGGCCCGATCAGCGAGAACACGTCGCCCTCCCGGCCGTCCTCGCGCACCAGCGTGGCGGTCAGCCCGAGGCGGCGGCGGGCCTGGAGGTCGGCCGTCATCCGGAAGATCGGCGCGGGCAGCAGGTGGACCTCGTCGTAGACGACCAGCCCCCAGTCGCGGGCGTCGAACAGCTCAAGGTGCCTGTAGACGCCCTGCCGCCGGGTGGTCATCACCTGGTACGTCGCGATGGTGACCGGGCGGATCTCCTTGCGGGTGCCGGTGTACTCGCCGATCTCCGACTCGGTCAGCGACGTGCGGCGCAGCAGTTCCTGCTTCCACTGGTGGGCGCTGACCGTGTTGGTCACCAGGATCAGCGTCGTGGCCTGGGCGTGCGCCATCGCGGTCGCGCCGACGATGGTCTTGCCCGCGCCGCACGGCAGCACGACCACGCCGGACCCGCCGTGCCAGAACGAGTCGGCCGCCTCGCGCTGGTACTGGCGCACCTGCCAGCCGTCCTCGTTGAGCTTGATCGGGTGGGCCTCGCCGTCCACGTAGCCGGCCAGGTCCTCGGCGGGCCAGCCCAGCTTGAGCAGGGCCTGCTTGAGGGTGCCGCGCTCGGACGGGTGGACGGCCACGGAGTCGCCGTCGATGCGCGGGCCGAGCAGCGGTGCGATCTTCTTGGACCGCAGCACCTCCTCAAGGACCGCCCGGTCGGAGGTGGACAGCGCCAGCCCGTGGACGGGGTGCTTCTCCAGGCGCAGCCTGCCGTACCTGGCCATGGTCTCGGCCACGTCGACCAGCAGCGCGTGCGGGACCGGGTAGCGGCTGTGCGCGATCAGCGCGTCCACCACCTGCTCGGCGTCGTGACCCGCGGCGCGGGCGTTCCACAGCGCCAGTGGGGTGACCCGGTAGGTGTGGACGTGCTCGGGCGCGCGTTCCAGCTCGGCGAACGGCGCGATCGCCTTACGGCACGCGTCGGCCGCGGGGTGATCGACCTCCAGCAGCAGGGTCTTGTCGGACTGGACGATCAGCGGGCCGTCGTTCAAGGCTGTCTCCCGGGGGTCCGTACGGCTGACCTCTATCCAACAAGACGGCGGGTCCCCGCAATCCCGCGAACGGTTAAAACGTGGGCCGCGGCCCACGGGGCGGTCAGATGAAGTCCTGGTTGGCCGCCACGATGAGCAGTACGAGGCCCACGACCAGCAGGGCGATGTTGATGCCGATGCTGATCCAGGCCCAGCGCAGGAGGGTCCGCGCCCGGTCGGGCTCGGTGTCCACCCTGCTGAGCGCGATGCCGGAAAGGATCGCCCCGGCGACGCCGCCGAGGGTGACATAGCAACTGAAGCCCAGGACGATGCTGACGACCAGGGCGATGATGGCGTGTGTGCGCGGCGCGTCCGGGTTGCGGTACTGCGGGTGTCCCTGGCCGTGACCATAGGGCGGGTACTGCCCGTAGCCCGGCTGCCCTGGGCCCGGTCCGTAGCCCGGCTGCCCGTGACCGGGTTGTCCATAGCCGGGTTGTCCATAGCCGGGCTGTCCGTAACCCGGTTGTCCGTAGTCCGACTCCCCGTACCCCGGCTGACCCGGAGCAGGACCGTACCCCGGCTGCCCGTAGCCCGGCCCCTGAGGGTCATCTGATGGGGTGCTCACTTCGTGTCTTTCGTTCGGCCGTGCATGGACACGTCAAGAGATACCACGTTATGCCGGGCGGAGTCCCGTGGCGGCGAGCGTTCAGCCGCCGTCCGACACCTCGGAGACCCCGGTGATCCGATGCAGCGCGAACCGGTGGACCGCGGCCCGCGTCTCGTCGTACGCGGTCAGGTAGCCGCCCTCCATCCGGGCGGGCTCCAGGATGCGGCTGGTCGCCTGCCCCTGGTTGTCGAGATAGCCGATCCACACCCGGCCGCCCTGCCGGATCGCCTGCTGCAACGCGCTGATCGTGGCCGTGGCGGGCGACCGCGGCACCTGGCCGCCCGGCGACTCCACCGGCGGCCGCCTGGCCCGGTGCGCGGCGTCGCCCGCGCGGATCGCGCGGACCGCCGCCGCCACCACGTCGCGGTCCAGCCCGCCGACCAGCGTGACCGGGCGGGCGGGCGGCGCGCCCTCCGCGCGGCGGGCGTCGAGCTGGGACACGATCACGTCGCCGTCCAGCGACTCGGCGACCGGCGCGTACCCCATCGCGCGCAGGCCGTCCACCAGGGCCGCCCGCGCCGAGCGGGACGCGATCACGGTGGGCGCGAGCCGGCGCAGCCGCAGCGGCACGGTTCGGCGGTCGGCCTGTACCTGGTCGAGGACGGCGGGGTCGTCGCAGCGGATGTACGCGCCCGCCGTACCGACCCTGATCCGCCCGTGCCTACGCGCCACGTCGGTGACCAGGTAGTTCAGTGGCTGTGGTACCGGGGTCGCGGAGTGGTGGGCGAGCATCGCCAGCAGCTCCTCGCCGCTCTGCCCCGCGTCGAGGGCGCGGCGGATCGAGCTCTCGCTGAACCGGTAGACCGTCGCCCCGCCCGTGGACTCCACGTCGGCGGCCAGCGTGAGCCTGCGCCGCAGGTCGCCGGTGAGCGGGCCGGGCGCGACGGCGGTGAGGTCGGCCTGGAGGAGTACGTGGTCGATCGGCTCGGGCAGCAGTGGGCCGAGCAGCTTGGCGGCCTGCGCGGTGTCGCCGGACGCCAGCGCGCGGCCGTGCCCGGCCAGCACGCCGAGGCCGGTCACGCCGATCTGCTCGGCCTCGCGCAGCGTGAAGTCCACCAGCCGGTCGCGGTAGGCGCCGCGGCGGCGGGGCTGCTCCCAGGCCAGCCGGTCACGGACGGACGCGGGGTCGGGCGCGACGCCCGGCCCGGCCGCGGCCAGCATCGCCAGCGTGGCGGTGCGGACCTCGCGGGCGGCCCCTCTGCGCAGCTCGGGGGTGAGCGCGTTCAGCAGCCGGTCGCGGTCGTCGCGCTCACCGGCGAGGCCGGGCGCGCGGTCCGTGGCGAGCCAGTTCCCGGCCACCGCCGCCCAGCGCTCCTCGCCCGGCTTGACGCGCCAGGCGTCGTACGCCGGGCTGGGCAGCCACTCGCCGTCCACCCCGCCGGAGGCCACGATCAGCCCGGCCGCGTACGCGACCTCCGCGACCAGCGCCGTCGACCACTCGGGTAGTTCGAGCACCTGAGCGGCGCGTTTCAGGTCGCGTACGGCGAGCCCGCCCGTGCGTAGTACGCCCGGCGGGTCGAAGCTCCACCGCTCGCACAACTCCTCCACCGCGCGGACGAACATGAACGCCTGCCCCGCCGCCGTGCGGTCGGTCAGCGCGGCGTCACGCTCGGGGCCGCGCAGCGGCGGCGGCGAGGTCAGCAGGTCGCGGTGCAGACGGCCGTCGCGCAGGTACAGGGCGACCTCGCGGGGGAGCGCCACGGTCTCGTCGCCGGTCGCGCCGAGCAGCCCGCGGGCCAGCAACTCCTCGATGGGCGACTGCGCCGTGTCCGCGCGTACGGCACGGCGGGCGTTGGCCAGCCGCCCGGCGGCAGGGCCCCAGGCCAGCTCGTCGAGTGCGGCCCTGGCCTGCGGCGAGACCTCCGTGACCAGGCGTTCGACCACGGCGGGGTCGCCGAGCAGGACGGGCACCTCGCCGTCGCGGTGGCCCGCGCCGATGTCGTGGGTGATCTCGGCCAGCCGTTCCGGCGAGTGGTGGCGGAAGACGTCGGCGGCGGGCGGGCCGAGCCCGGCGGGCGGCGACAGCGCCTCCCTCACCCCCGGAGCGGGCATGGGCGAGTCGTCGGGACCGTAGACGAGGGCGAGGCCGCGCAACCGGCGCAGCGTGCCGCTGAGGGCCGCTTCGAGGTCACCGGCCGCGCTCTCGCGCAGGCCACGGGCCAGCACATCGCGCAGCTCGACCAGGTCGGCGGGGGCGGGCAGCAGGACGAGGGTTTCGAGCACGGCGAGCGCGAAGCGGTCCAGCCGGTCCAGCGCCCGGCCGGTGGCCGACGGCGTGACGGCCCGCGCGGCCAGCCCCTCGACGTGCGCGGGCACGGGGGTGACCAGCTCAGGACGGGCGGCGACGAGAGCGCGCAGCTCCTCATCGTCGCGCCCGCGCAGCCAGTCGGCGAACTCGACGCTCACCGGCGTCCCCCTCTCAGGTCCAGCTTTCATGGTATGGCGGCGAACGACCAGGTCATGATCGCCTCCTGCCGCTACCGTGGGATGCCTGCGTGACGGAGGAGGCGACGGCATGAACAAGCGTGCCGACCGGCTGGCCTGCGTTGCGGGGAGGCGACGGCATGAGCGAGCGTGCCGACCGGCTGGTCTTGGGCGATGTGAGCCCCTTGCGCGTGGATGCCGGCGAGGCGGGGGCGGCGACGGCGGGCCTGAGTGTGTTGACCGGCTGGTTCTGGCGTACGCGGGTAGGGCGGCCGGTCTCGCGCGTGGATGCCGGCGAGGCGTCGGCGGTGACGGCGTGCCTGAGCGTGTCGGTCGGCTGGTTCTGGTGTACGTGAGCAAGGCAGCCGGCCTCGCGTGTGGATGCCTGCGGAGGAGGTGCTGGTGTGAGCGAGCGTGCCGATCGGCTGGTCTTGGACTATGTGAGTAGGGCGGCCGACCTCGCGCACGGCGTACTCCGCCAGGACGAGCGGCTGGCGTTCGTGGCCGAGCTGCGCGCGCGGATCGAGGCGGACCGGGCGGGCACCGGCGACCCCAAGGCCGTGGCCAGGGTGCTGGCCCGCCTCGGCGACCCCGCCGCCCTGGTCGAAGCGGCCAAGGCC
>NZ_POUA01000200.1 GCF_003236385.1 Spongiactinospora gelatinilytica | reverse complement strand
GGGCGGCCGGTAGGGTGGGGCCATCATGCGTTCGATCATGTCTCCCCCCGCCGCCCGCTAAGCGGGCCGGTCTCACGCGCGTAGCCGGGTCCGGGTGACCCGGCGAGTGGTCGCTGCCCGCATTCGGGTCCCCTTTCGGCCACTCCCTTCCGGAGAGTTCTCGATGACGCATGTCTCCGTGCGGCGAGGTTTGCTGTACGTGTCCGTCGCGGCCACCGCCTGGGGCACCGGTGGTGCCGCAGCGGCCCTCATCTACCGGCTCGGCGGCCTCGGGCCGGTCGCCGTCTCGTTCTGGCGGTTCGCCATCGGCGCCGCGCTGCTGGCCGTGGCGGGCGTCCTGCTCGCCCGTACGGGCGTCCCCGCGGGGCGCGGGCGGATGGCGGTCACCGGCGTCTGCATGGCGGTGTCGCAGACGTCCTACTTCGCCGCGGTCGGCGAATCCGGTCTCGCCGTGGCCACGGTGGTCACGCTGGGCGCGGCGCCGGTGCTCGTCGCCGCGGGCGCGCGGTTCGTCCTCGGCGAACGGCTCGGCGCGGCCAGGCTCGGCTCGGTCGCCGCGGCGCCGGCCGGGCTGGTTTTGCTGAGCCTGCCCGGCGGCTCGGCGGAGTTCTCCCCGCGCGGGCTGGGCTGGGCGATGCTGTCGGCGGTGACGTACGCGAGCGTGACGCTGGTCAACCGCGCGGGCAGCGCCGACCCGTACGGCACGGCGCTCGGCTCGCTGGTCGTCGGCGGGATCTTCCTGCTGCCCGCGGCGCTGGCCGCCGGGGTACTGCCGTCCGGCGGGCATCCGGTCGCCGCCGCGGCGCTGCTGGCCTACCTAGGGGCGGTGCCGACAGCGCTCGCGTACGGTCTGTTCTTCGCGGGGCTGCGCGCCGTACCGGCCACCACCTCGTCGGTGATCGTGCTGGTCGAGCCGCTGGGCGCGACGCTGATTGGGGTCTTCCTGCTGGGCGAGACGCTGACCCCGTACTCGGCCGCCGGCGCGGCGGTACTGCTGCTCGCGGTGCTGACGCTGGCGCTGCGCGAACCGCACTGATCACAATGGGGTGAGGCAGGCGCACGCCTGCGGCGGCGATGCATACTAGGAGCCTCGGGGAACGTGTCCCTCGAACGGCTCGTTGGAGGGTTCGTGGCCTCTTTAGCGCAGATGTTCCGCAAGCTCCTGCAGCGTCCAGGTTCGCTGGACCTCACCCCGTTCGAGCGTGTGGTCGCCAAGGCGGGCGAACGCGCGGAGGGCATCGCGGCGCTCGACGAGCTGCCCACCCCCGCGATGGACGATCTCGCGGAGTTCTGCGCGATCGCCAGGGAGGCCGCCGACCGCACCCTCGGCCTGCGCCCCTACGACGTGCAGCTCGTCGGCACGCTCGCGCTGCTGGCCGGGCACGTGGCCGAGATGGCGACCGGCGAGGGCAAGACCCTCTCCGGCGCGATGGCCGCCGCCGGCTACGCCCTGCAGGGCAAGCGCGTCCACGTCATCTCCGTCAACGACTACCTGGCCAGGCGCGACGCCGAGTGGATGGGCCCGCTCTATACGGCGCTCGGCGTCAGCGTCGGCTGGATCGGCCAGGGGTCCACGCGTGAGGAGCGCAGGGAGGCGTACGCCAAGAACGTCACCTACGGCTCGGTCAGCGAGATCGGCTTCGACGTGCTACGCGACCGGATGGTCACCTCCGCCGCCGACCAGATCGTGCCCGAGCCCAACGTGGCGCTGATCGACGAGGCCGACTCGGTGCTCGTGGACGAGGCCAGGGTGCCGCTGGTGCTGGCCGGTGCCGCCGACCCGGGCACCAGCGTGCCGTCGATGGCCGCGCTGGTCAGGCAGCTCGTCCGGGGCTACCACTACGAGATCGACGAGCAGGGCCGCAACGTCTTCCTCACCGCGCTCGGCACGGACGCGGTCGAGGAGACTCTTGGCGAGACCTTGGGCGAGGGCGTCAACCTCTACGACACGCCCGACAAGGTGACCGAGGTCAATCTCGCCCTGCACGCGCACGCGCTGCTGACCCGCGACATCGACTACATCGTCAGGGACGGCAGGGTCCAGCTCATCAACCCCTCGCGGGGCCGGGTCGCGCTGCTCCAGCGCTGGCCGGACGGGCTACAGGCCGCGGTGGAGGCCAAGGAGGCACTGCCGGCCAGCGAGACCGGCGAGATCCTGGACTCGATCACCATCCAGGGACTCATCACCCGCTACCCCGAAAAATGCGGAATGACGGGCACGGCGGTGGCGGTCGGCGAACAGCTCACCGAGTTCTACGACCTCCAGGTCGCCGCGATCCAGCCGAACAAGCCGTGCGTCCGGGTGGACGAGCCCGACGTCCTGTACGCCACGGTGACCGACCGGGACATGGCGCTGGCCCACAAGATCGTCGAAGTGCACGCCACCGGGCGGCCGATCCTGATCGGCACCCTCGACGTGGCCGAGTCCGAGCGCCTGGCGCTCACCCTGCGCGGGCGCGGCATCGACTGCGTGGTGCTCAACGCCAAGAACGACGCCGAGGAGGCGTCGATCATCGCCAAGGCGGGCGAGCGCGGCGCGATCACCGTCTCGACCCAGATGGCCGGGCGCGGCACCGACATCCGGCTCGGCGAGGACGTGGCCGAGCTGGGCGGCCTGTACGTGATCGGCTCCGGCCGGCACACCAGCACCCGCCTGGACGACCAGCTCCGCGGCCGGGCCGGACGCCAGGGCGACCCCGGCGGCTCGGTCTTCTACGTCAGCCTGGAAGACGAGCTGATCACCAGGTTCGCCCCCGACGAGCGCCCGCCCGCCGCCGACAAGGACGGCGTGGTACGGCACCGCCGCGGCGACCACATCGTCGGCCACGCCCAGCGCGTCGCCGAGGGCGCCAACCTGGAGATCCACCGCAACACCTGGCGCTACACCCGGCTGCTGGAACACCAGCGGTCGCTGGTCCTCGAGCACCGCGACAAGATCCTGCACGGCGACAGCGCGGCCGACGCGCTGGCCGAGGCCCGGCCGGAGCGGTGGGCCGAGCTGCTCGAATCCGTGGGCGAGGACGTGCTGCGCGAGGCGGCCAGGCAGATCGTGCTGTTCCATCTCGACGCCGGCTGGACCCGCCACATGGCCTTCCTCACCGAGGTACGCGAGGGCATCCACCTGCGCGTGCTCGGCCGGATGAACCCGCTCGACGAGTTCCACCGTGAGGCGGTCGCCGGCTACCAGCGGCTGCTGGCCGAGGTCGAGGAGTCCTCGGTGGAGGCGTTCGAGACCGCCCCGGTCACCGCCGACGGCCTGGACCTGGCCGCCGCCGACATCAAGCGCCCCACCGCCACCTGGACATACATGGTCCAGGAGAACCCGTTCGGCACCGCCCTGGAGCGCATCCTCAAGCGGGTCGCGGGCAAGGACCGCGACTGACGGCCCGAAATCGCCGGTGCCATGCGGCAGAATCTGCGGCATGGCACGGAAATTACAGGTCACCTTCGACTGCACCGACTCCGACCGGCTGGCCCGCTTCTGGGCCGAGGCCCTGCACTACCGGCTGGAGGAGCCGCCCCACGGCTTCGCCACCTGGGCCGCCTACTGGGCCGACCGAGGGCTCCAGGAGGAGATCCCCGACGGCTACGACTCGGTGATCGATCCCGGCGGCGTGGGTCCGGGCATCTGGTTCCAGCGGGTCCCCGAGGGCAAGGTCGTGAAGAACCGCCTGCACCTCGACATCCAGGTCACCGAGGGCCGCGCCGTGCCGGTGGAGGTCCGCAGGCGGCAGATCGACGCCGAGGCCGAGCGCCTGGTCGGCCTCGGCGCGACCCTGGTCCGGGCGGTCCCCAGCGGCGGCCTCCCCGACTACTACGCGGTCACCATGCTCGACCCGGAGGGCAACGAGTTCTGCCTGAGCTGACCGGTTCTCACCCGGTCAGAAGCAGGCCAGGCCGGGGGCGGGCGTCGGGCCGCAGGGGCCCTGGTCGTCGCCGCCGTCGATCACCATGCCCGGCGGAGCCCAGATCAGGCATCCGGGCCCAGGGCGGCGGGCGTGGCGGCCATGGCCGCCATGATGCCGTCCTCGGTGACCTCGGGGCCGATCAGTTCGCCGGTGATCGCGCCGTCGTGCAGCACCACGACCCGGTCGCAGTTCTCCACCAGTTCGGCGAGGTCGGAGGAGATGAGCAGGACGGCGAGGCCGTCCACCGCGAGGTCGTCGATGAGCGCCCGCATCTCCGCGCGGGCCTCGACGTCCACGCCCCTGGTGGGCTCGTCCAGCAGCAGGATCTTGGGGTTCATCGCCAGCCAGCGGGCCAGCATCACCTTCTGCTGGTTGCCGCCGGACAGCTCCCGCGCCCGCTGGCGCGGGGAGACCGCCTTGATGCCGAGCCGCCGCATGAAGGTCGCGACGATGCGGTCCACCTGGGCGTCGGACACGATCCCGGCGCGCGACAGCCGGGGCAGCGCGGCCAGGGCGATGTTGTCGCGGACCGACAGGGTCGGGACGATGCCTTCGGAGACGCGGTTCTCCGGGACGAGCCCGACGCCGGCGCGAATCGCGCCCTTGATCGACCACTTGCGCAGCGGCGCGCCCGCCACCGTCACCTGCCCGGCGTCCACCGGCATGGCCCCGGCGATGGCCCTGGCCGTCTCGCTGCGCCCGGCCCCGAGCAGCCCGCCGAGGCCCAGCACCTCCCCCTCGCGCATCGCGATGGAGACATCCGACAGTACGTTCTTCCTGGTCAGCCCGGTCGCTTCCAGGATGGGCAGGTCGGCGGGCCGATCCGCAGGGGCGGGCTCCTCAGGGGGCGAGCGGTGCCCCTGGAGGGGGCGGCCGAGCATCAGCGAGACCAGCCGGACCCGGTCCAGCCCGGCGAGCCCGCCGGTGTGGACGACCTTGCCGTCGCGCAGCACGGTCACCGTGTCGCAGACCCGGTACAGCTCCTCCAGCCGGCGGCTGACGTAGATGATCGACCGGTCCTGGGCGCGCAGCCGGGCGATGGCCCGGAACAGCGTCTCCATCTCCCCCGGTTCGAGGGCCGAGGTCGGCTCGTCCATGATCACCACGCGGGCGTCGGCCCAGGCGGCCCTGGCCATCGCGACCAGTTGCCGGGTGCCCGGCGAGAGCGAGCCGAGCGGGCGGCGGACGTCCAGCGGCATGCCGTACGACCGGACGATCTGGTCGGCCTCGGCGTGCATCCGGGCGAAATCGATCAGGCCGAACCGGCCGCGCGGCTCGCGCCCGAGGAACAGGTTGCGGGCCACGCTCATAAGCGGGACGAGGTTGCCCTCCTGGTGGATGGTGGCGATGCCGGCCCGCCTGGCCTCGGCGGGCGAGCCGAACCGCACCCGCTCGCCGCGCATGCGCAACTCGCCACGGTCTGGCTGGTAGACCCCGGAGAGCACCTTGACCAGCGTGGACTTGCCCGCGCCGTTACCGCCCACGAGCGCGTGCACCTCGCCCGGGCCGACCGCGAAGGAGACGTGGTCAAGGGCGCGGACGCCCGAGAACGTCTTCAGCACCCCGGCGGCTTGGAGAACCGTACTGCTCATCGCTCTTTCCCTGCCTCGCTGGGATCGATGCTGATCCGGGCAGAAAACGATCCCGTAACGGAAGGGCCATGATCCTGTCACGGTCGATCACATATGATCAGGTGTTCCGAGGGTCAGACGCGGGCCACGTGCAGCCGCACGCCTCTGCCGCTCAACTCGTCCAGCACGTCGCCGGGGGCGCCGGCGTCGGTGACCAGGTGGTCGAACCGCTCGACGGCGATCGTCTGCACCATGGTGTCCACGCCGATCTTGGTGTGGTCGGCCAGCACCACGACCTCCTCCGCCGCCCCGGCCAGCGCCCGATCGACCCCCGCGACCTGCGTGTTGGGGGTGGACAGGCCGCGCTCGGCGGTCAGGCCGTTGCCGGAGACGAACGCCCGGCGCACCCGCAGCCCGGCCAGGGACCGCTCCGCGGCGCTGCCGACCAGGGCGTGGATGGAGCCGCGCAGCGTGCCGCCGGTGAGCACCACCTCGATGCGCGGCGACCCGGCCAGCGCTTGGGCGACCAGCAGCGAGTTGGTGACCACGGCCAGCTCGGTGTGCCGGGCGAGCCGCCTGGCGAACTCCTGGGTGGTGGTGCCGGGGCCGACCACGATGGCGTCGCCGTCTTCGACCAGAGAGGCGGCCAGGTCGGCGATGGCGGCCTTCTCGGCCGCGGCGACCTGCGCCTTCTGTGCGTAGGTGGGCTCGCGGGACAGCTCGCCCGGCAGCGTCGCGCCGCCGTGGTGGCGGTTGATCAGCCCTTCGGCCTCCAGCGCGCGCAGGTCGCGGCGGACGGTGACCTCCGAGGAGCGCACGGCCTGGGCCAGCTCGCGCAGCGACACCGCGCCGTTGACCCGCAGCAGCTCGATGATGCGCTGGCGGCGCTCGGCGGCGAACACCGGCCGGCGGCCGGCGCCCGGCGCCTGGGTCTCGCCCACGGTCTGCCCGCCCGTCATTGATCCGCTCGTCGTCCTCGGTCGGATCCGATCATAGTCGGCCCGGCCGCAGGTCGCGAGCCGTCCGGCGACGCTCCCCGCCGCCATCCGGCGATCGATCTCGTGATCGGAATAGAACGAATCTGATCGGATCTACTGACGCTTTGGTCATCCGACTGCTTCTTTGCTACCCATACGCGTCCGGAGTTGTTCGGATTCGCACGAAAGGCCCCCACGTATGACCGCGTTGCGACGAACCTCGTCAGTGCTCCTCGCCCTCCTCCTCGCCTTCGCCTGGCAGTCCGTGCCCACCGCCTCGTCCGACCGAGCCGACCGAGCCGACGCGGCCGAGCGCAACGGCCTGCGCGGCGACTACTACCTCAGCTCCGGCGCGGGCCGGTTCGACTTCGCCGAGCACAAGGCGACCATCGTCGACCCGGCGATCGAGCCGGCCGACCTCAACCCGGTGTTCAAGCTCCTGACCGGGCGCGAGGACGACGTCACCGTGCGCTGGACCGGCCGGATCGCGCCGAAGTACAGCGAGACCTACACGTTCTCGATGGTCGGCGACAACGGCTACCGGCTGTGGATCGACGGCAGGCCGGTCATCGACCACTGGGTGGACGACTGGGACCGCGAGCAGGTCGGCGTCCCGATCGCGCTGCAAGCCGGGCGGAAGTACGACATCAAGATCGAGTACTTCGAGCACTACGGCGGCGCCAACCTGCGGCTGCGCTGGCAGAGCCCGAGCCAGGCCAAGGAGATCGTGCCGGTCGGGGCGCTGTTCCTGCCCGAGGGCCACGACCCGCCGGGGCCCGAGTCGGCGGCGGTCGGCGCGTCCGGCACGTCCGTCACGCTGGACTTCGCCGAGGACCTGGCCGCGCTGCCCGCCGGCGCGCACGACAAGCTGGTGGTGATGGTCTCGGGCACGGCGTGGCCGGCGCGGTCCGCGCGGCTGCGGCGGGGCGATCCCTCGGTGGTGGAGCTGACGCTCGCGCACGCCGTGCCCAAGCAGGCCGGCGACAACGTGCGGGCCTCCTACGACGGCCGGGGCGGCATCACGCTGGCCGGTGGAGACCCCCTGCCGAAGTACGACCTGGCGGCCGTGGTCAACGGGTCCGACCACACCATCCGGACCCGCTGGGCCAAGGACGTGGACAGGTACGACCCGCTGCCGGAGTACCCCCGGCCGCAGCTGGCCAGGAGCTCCTGGCGGAGCCTGAACGGCGTGTGGCAGTTCGCCGCCGCCGGGCCGGGCGAGGCCCCGCCGTTCGGGCGGGACCTGGCCGAACGGATCGTCGTGCCCTATCCGGTCGAGTCGCTGCTGTCCGGGCTGCAACGGCACGAGGAGCGGATGTTCTACCGGCGCACGTTCACCGTCCCGCGCGACTGGAAGGTGCGCGGCAAGAGCGGCGACCGGCTGCTGCTCCACCTGGACGCCGTGGACTGGGAGTCCATCGTCTACGTCAACGGAAAGCAGGTCGGCACGCACAAGGGCGGCTATGACCGCTTCACCGTGGACGTCACCGACGCGCTGCGCCGGCACGGCGCGCAGGAGCTGGTCGTGGCCGTGTACGACCCGACCGACCAGGGCCGCCAGCCGCTCGGCAAGCAGCGGCTGAACCCCGGCGGGATCATGTACACGCCGGCCTCCGGCATCTGGCAGCCGGTCTGGATGGAGCCGGTCCCGCGCACCCGCGTGGAGTCGCCGGCGACCGTGCCGGACGTGCCCGGGCAGGCGCTGAAGGTCACCGTCGACGGCACGCCGGGCGCCACCGCCGTGGTCACCGCCCGCGCCGGACGCCGGGTGGTCGGCCGGGTCAGCGGCCCGACCGGGGCCGAGCTGGCGTACTGCTGCTCGGCGTCATCCAGAGCATGATCAACCAGGTGGGCAACCTGACCTCGTCCATCCAGCAGGTGGTCAGCGGGTGTTCCTGGCGCTGGTGGTGGTCGCCCAGCGGCTGCTCGGCAAGGCCCAGCGGATCACCTAACCGGCCTCACGCCGGGTAGGCGTGCGTCTCGGTGGCCTTGACCCCCGCCCAGACGTCCTGGCCGGGGGACAGCCCGAGGTCGGCCACTGCGGCGGGCGTGATGTCCGCGCCCGCCGCGATCGGCCCGCCGAGATGGACGCGCACGTTGTCGCCGTGCCGTTCCATGCCCTCGATGCGGGCCCGCCACAGGTTGCGCGGGGTGCCGTCGGGGCGGGTCCGGTACAGGGCGACGGCCGACGGCGGGAACGCCACGAACACCTGCCCCCGCAGGTGCTCGGCCACGCTGAACTCCACGCCGTCCACCGTGACCCCGTCGCCGTCGGCGGTGCCCCGGTACAGGTTGAGGCCGACCAGCCTGGCCACGTAGTCGGTACGCGGCCGCCTGGCGACCTGGCCGGGGGTGCCCTCCTGGGCGACCGTGCCGTCCTCGATCACCACGAGCCGGTCGGCGAGCACCATCGCCTCCAGCGGGTCGTGGGTGACCAGCACGGTGGCCCCGTCGAAGTCGGACAGGTGGCGGCGCAACTGCGAGCGCACCGACAGCCGGGTGTGCGCGTCGAGCGCGGCCAGCGGCTCGTCGAGCAACAGCAGCCTCGGGTGTACGGCGAGCGCGCGGGCCAGCGCGACCCGCTGGGCCTGCCCGCCGGAGAGCTGCCGGGGCCGGGCGGCGGCGTGCTCGGCCAGGCCGACCCGCTCCAGCCACTCGCCGGCCGTACGGCGGGCCGCGGCCTTGGCCGCCCCCTGGCAGCGCGGGCCGAAGGCGACGTTGTCGAGCGCGGAAAGATGCGGGAACAGCAGGTAGTCCTGGAACACCACGCCGATCGGGCGCTCCTCGACCGGCATCGTGTGCAGCGGCCCGCCGTCCAGGTAGATGCGGCCGTCGGTGAGCGGGGTGAGCCCGGCCATCGCGCGCAGCGCGGTGGTCTTGCCCGCGCCGTTGGGCCCGAGCAGTGCGAGGACCTGCCCCGCCGCCACGGTCAGTTCGATGTCGAGCCGGAAGCGCGGGCGCTCGACGATCAGGCGCGCGTGCAGCGTCACGGGGCGGCCACCCATCGGTCGCGCAGCCCCGCGAGGATCGCGACCGAGACCACGAGCAGGATCAGGCTGAGCACGATGGCCGACTCAGGATCGGTCTCCATGGCGAGGTAGACGGCGAGCGGCATGGTCCGCGTGACCCCCGGGAAGTTTCCGGCGAAGGTGATGGTCGCCCCGAACTCCCCCAGCGCCCGGGCCCAGCACAGCACTCCGCCCGCCACGATGCCGGGCAGCACCAGCGGGACGGTGACCCTGCGGAAGATCGTCCAGCGCGAGGCGCCGAGCGTCGCCGCGGCCTCCTCGAAGCGGTCGTCGGCCCCGCGCAGCGCCCCCTCCACGCTGATCACCAGGAAAGGCATCGCCACGAACGCCTCGGCGACGACCACGGCAGCCGTGGTGAAGGGCAGCGAGACGCCGAACGTCTCGGCCGGCCACTGCCCGGCCAGCCCCCGGCGGCCCAGCGCCAGCAGCAGCGCGACGCCGCCCACGACCGGCGGCAGCACCAGCGGGATGGTGACCAGCGCCCGCACCAGCCGCCTGCCGGGGAACGCGACCCGGGCCAGCAGCCAGGCCAGCGGCACGCCGAGCAGCAGGCAAAGCACGGTGGCGACGGTCGCGGTGAGCAGCGAGAGGCGCAGCGCCTCCAGGACCTCGGGCTGCGCCAACCGGCGCGGCATCGTGGACCAGGGGGCGCGGGCCAGCAGACCGGCCAGCGGGAGCACCAGGAAGGCCAGCCCGAGCAGCGCGGGGACGATGAGCATCCAGGGCGAACGACTGCGCGGGCGATCGGGAGGACGGCTCGCGCGAACGGAGGGGGCCTTGCTGTCCACCACCTCACCATACTCTCGCGTGTGCGGGGCACATCCGCCGATACCCCTCGCAGAAGCACGGCAAACATCTATATGTCCTGGGATTCGCAACATGCCGGAGTCGCGCGCCGCCCCCTTTTCCGGAAAACGCCGAGCAGGGCGGCTAAATCGCGGAAACGCCGCCGCCTTCGCTCTTTTCAGGTGCACTTTTCCGCGTTTACCGGCGAACGTTGCCGAATTACTGCGTCCCTCGCTAAAGTGGCGGGCCCTGTCAGCATGAGGAAGCGATACGGGAAAGCCGATGCGCACGGTAGAGGTCAGCACGGAGATCGCGGCGAGCCGGCGAATGGTGTGGGCGGTGCTCACCGATTTCCCGCGCTACCCGGAGTGGGCCACCTACATCCAGCGGATCGAGGGGCAGGCCAGGACCGGCGGTTTCTTGAAGGTCACCCTGGGCCCGCCGGACCGGCCGCCGCACGTCTTCCGCGCCCCCGTCCTTGAGGCCACCCCGGAGGTCAGACTGGCCTGGGCCGCGGTGATCCCCGGCGCCACCTGGCTGCCCAGGGCGATCTTCACCGGTGTTCACGAGTTCGTGCTCGACGCGCTGCCGGACGGCGGCACCCGGCTGACCCACCGCGAGCACTTCAGCGGCCTGCTGGCCCGCCTCTCCGACACCGGACCCCCCGGGGGCGACGAGGGGTTCACGGCCTTCAACAACGCGCTGCAATACCGTGCCGAGGATCCCGGCAACGGAAGCGCCGAATAGCCCGGCCCTGGCCATGGGAAGGCCGGCCACGCGACCGGCCTTCCCTAGCCACGTAGCGCCCTCACCAGCGCCACCGCCAGGCGGATCGCCGAGACGATACCGCCCCAGCCGAACACGATCAGCCACATTCCCACCGACCCCGGGTCCTGCGAGCTGAGCATGGCGATGAACACGAGGGCGGGTCCTGTCAGGGGCTGCTGTAGGCGGGATCGGGCTGGAGAGAATTGTCGAGGCAGAACATCGCCGTCTCCGAATTCACCCCGGGACCGCAGGCACGGAGATGCCCCCTCGATTACCACTCTGGACCGTCAAGGGGCCACACGGGCCATAGGGATTTTCCTGGTGCGGCCGCGCGGGGTGTCAAGGGGGTGAACCGGAGGCGGCGATGCGGGTGCCGATGGCGTTCAGGACGAGGTCGAAGCCGTAGGCGAAGCGGTCGAGGGCGCGTTGCAGGGTGTACGGCAGGGTGGTGTCCGACACGGTGAACCCGCCCGCCCGCTCCAGGGCGTCGAGGCGGGGGAAGCGGCCGTCCATCCGTTCGGTGAGGTAGGGCAGACGCCGTTCCCACCATTCCTGGTCCGTGCTGCCGGTACGGGCCGGGGCCTGTTCGGCCTCGACGACCGCCGAGGCCGCGCCGCGGACGTACGACTCGACCGCCGCGACGCAGCCGGTCACCTCGATGGCGGGCAGGCCGTACCCGTCGAGCAGCGACAGCGCGGCCTCGTAGCGGGTGATGACGTGCGGCCCGAACACCGTGCGGGAGGCCGCGACCTGGAGCAGCCACGGGTGGGCGCGGAAGGCCGCCAGGTCCTCGGTGGCCAGGTGGTGCAGGCCCGCCCGCCACCCCGCGCCGGTGGGCGGGAGGGGCTGGGCGCCGACGACGCGATCGACCATCAGTTCCAGCAGTTCCGCCTTGCCGGGGACGTACGTGTAGAGCGACGCGGTGCCGATGCCGAGGGCCTGCGCGAGCGACCGCATCGACAGCGCCGCGGGGCCGGTGCGGTCCGCCTCGGCGATGGCGGTGTCCACCAGCCGGTCCAGGTCGAGCCGGGGCCGTGGCCCGCGCCGCGGGGCCGGTGGCACGCCGTCCCAAAGGAGCGCCATCGTGCGCGCCGGGTCGCCGCGTCCTGCGTACTCCATCCGGGGAAACCCCTCCCGTCAAATACTACGAACACCGTACGATGTTTCTATGCGCACCGAGTACACCGTCCCCTGCCTGCCGTGCCGGGACCTCGATGACGTCCTGCCGTTCTACACCGCGCTCGGGTTCGAGACGACCTACCGCCAGCAGCGCCCCAACCCCTACGCCGTCGTCCGCAGGGGCGGCATCGAGCTGCACTTCTTCTCCGTCCCCGAGTTCGACCCGGAACTGTCCCTGGGCAACGTGGGCGTTGTCGTCCCCGACACGGGCGCGCTGCACACCGCGTTCGCGGCCGGGCTGCGCGAGCGGTACGGCAAGGTGCCGGTCTCCGGGATCCCGCGGATGACCCGGCCCCGGGTCAAGCAGGGCGTGCCGCGCGGGTTCACCGTCGTCGATCCGGGCGGCAACTGGCTCCGGATCACCGGCCATGACCAGAGCGAAGGGGCCGCCCCCTCCGAGGGCCGGCTGGCCCGCGCGGTCGCCGCCGCCGCGCGGCAGGCCGACTCGCACGGCGACGAGGCCGCGGGCATCCGCGTCCTTGAGAACGGCCTCGCCCGGCACGCCGACGCGCCCGCCGTCCAACGCCTCCCCGCCCTGGTCTACCTCGCCGAACTCCACATCCGCACCGGCGACCGCGAGGCCGCCGCCGCCGTCCTCGCCGAGGTCGCCGCCCTCGACCTCTCCCCCGCCGACCGCGAAGCCGCCACCGCGGACCTGGCCACCGCCACCGAACTCACCGCCGACCTACGATCCTGACCCGGCCGTGGGCGCGGGGTGGCCAGGTCATGGCGAATCAGGTGGCGTCCACGCCCGGCCTGGTCCCTTGATCATCCGTGCCGGCAGTTCTTGAAGGGGTGTCCGGGGTGGCGTACGGTTGGGCGCCGTGGCCACTTCCGGGACGGGCGGGTTGCCGACGGCGGACGAGTTACCCGAGGTGCTGCTGGACCTCGGGGTGCCGCACGAGGACATCAACGAGCTGGTCGCGCTGCGGGGCGTACTCCTGAAGGACCCGGCCGCGCTGCGGTCGCTGGAGGAGCGCCTGCCGGCCCTGGTCGATGTGATCGGGGCGCTGGACGAGCCGTTCCAGCTACCAGAGCCGCCGCGAGAGCCCGAAGCGCTCGGCCGCTTCTTCAACCTCTTCGTGTACCTCGCCGCCTTGCCGTACGTCCTGGACTACCACCAGCGGCACGGCATCCCCCGCGACATCTCCCGCAGGACGCTCGCCGACCTCGGCCGCAGCGTCGCGGCCCACCGCCGCTGGAAGGGCACCGGCGGCCTGCGCCACCCACGCTGGCTCAGGTTCCACTTCCGGGGAGAGCTGTACCAGCTCGGCCGGTTGCACGGCTGGTGCCCCCTGTGACCCCGGACACACACCAAGCACCCATGCCGTGTCGTACCTGATACCGCCGGCCGCCGACCGCGTCGCCCTCGCACGCCGCCTCGGCCGGTCGGCCGGTCATGAGGAGCCGGTTTTCAGGACCGACACCCGCTGAAGGTATTCGTCGTCGGTCATTTCGCCGCCGGCGAAGCGTTCGGCGAGGATGCGTTCTGCGGAGTCCGTCGGGGCGGTGGGGGTGGTGG
>NZ_POUA01000001.1 GCF_003236385.1 Spongiactinospora gelatinilytica | reverse complement strand
GAGCCATTCGTTGCAGATGATCAGGCCGGTCACGGTCTCGGGGCAGGAGCCGCGCCAGGCGATCTCGGCGGGCAGGCCGGGGGGACGGGGGGCCAGGTCCACGCCGGTCAGCCGCAGGCGGGAGGTCAGTTCGTGGTGCGGCGGTTCGTGTACCAGTGTGAGGATCTGGGCGACCAGGGTGCCCTCGCCGGCGCCGATGTCGACCAGGTCAAGGCGGGGCGGGTGGCCCAGCCGTACGTCCAGGTCGGTCAGAATGCGCACGACGGCCTCGGCGAAGGCCGGAGAGGCGCTCACCGATGTACGGAAATGCCGGGAAGGGCGCTCGCGCAGGTAGAAACCATCCCTGCCGTAGAGCGCCCGCTCCATCGCGGCTCGCCAGGTGGTCCACACGTCTGCTGACGTTATATCCCCGTCGGTGGCGGGGTATTCATGCGCTCGCTGGGAGATCA
Organism: Spongiactinospora gelatinilytica; assembly: GCF_003236385.1. GTDB lineage: Bacteria > Actinomycetota > Actinomycetes > Streptosporangiales > Streptosporangiaceae > Spongiactinospora > Spongiactinospora gelatinilytica. Next base: position 61,358 of record NZ_POUA01000001.1, on the reverse strand, counting down.
TGGCACTAACGTGACACGCTGAGTGACGCGTTTGCTACCCGCTGTCGTCGCTTTGCGCTAACCTTGCTCTGCAGTCGAGAGGCGAAAGCCGTCCCGGCCCGGTCCCCCATCGGGCGCGGTCCGGCCGCCCGGCATCGACTGGCCCGTCTGGCGAAGGCGCCACGCGAGACGGAGAAGAACGCATCTAGACAAAGGGGAGCCAGAGTGCTCAAGAAAGTCCTCATGCAGGCGGGTATCGCCGCTGGCATCGCGGGTGTGGTGTTCATGGCTTCGCCCGCCCACGCGACCATCGACAACGGCGACCGCACCAGCGGCAACGGGTCCATCCTCGGCGGCAACCAGCTGAAGGTGCCGATCACCGCGCCGATCAACGTCTGCGGCAACCAGGTCAACGTCATCGCGGTTCCGGTGCTCAACCCCACCCAGGGCAAGTGCGTCAACGGGGCCAAGGTCAACAACTGACCGGTCCCGGTGACCGAGGCGGCTGGTCAGTCGGCGGATGGCCGGTCGCTCGCGCCTCGCACTTCGTGCCGGGGTGCTCAGCGGGCCCAGCCTCGTCTCGGGCCCCTCGTCAAGGACCCGCATCCCATGCGGGTCGGTGAGATCCGCGCTTACGCCGCGGATCCGATACGGACTCGCCGTCTCGCGAGTGCCCTCGCGTCCTGACCTGTACGGCAGGGCGCACCAACCCGCCTCCTAAAAGGGGGGCCCGGACCACGGGTCGCCTCGCCGGAGCCGGCCCGACCACGGGCGGCGCCGGTCGACCGGCCCGTATCACGACCCGTTCGTGCGAAGTTCGTAGAAGTACGCACGTGAACGGGTCCGGTTCACGGACCGCCATCGACGGCGGGTCCCCATCGCGGGACGCCTGACGGCGGTCCAAGATCACCAGCCGCCACACATGTGGCGGGAGGTCCAGATCGACCGGTCGCCACACATGTGGCCGGCCGGGCACTGCGGATCGCCGCACGCGCGATCCGTGCCCACGGTCCACCAAGCCGGTGGTCCGGCGCCCATGGACCGCCATACGCGTGGCCCGAGTCCGCGGATCGTCCTGCTGATGATCCCGAGCCACGGGACATCGTGCCGGTGGTTCGCGCACACGGGTCACCGTGTCGTGGTCATGGGCCTGCCGGCCGCCGTCGAGGTGGCCGTACCAACGGATCGCGTGCCGAGCGATCACGTGCCACACCGACCGTCCGCGCGGGCGGTCCGGTGCAAAGCGGATCACTGTTCCGGGGTGGTTCGGCCCGGCACGGGCCGTTACCCGGAGTGGTCTGGTGCTACCTGGGCCGTCGTTGCCGGCGGCCCGGGAGTCAAGCGGATCGCCGTTCGGGTGGTTCGGCTGGCACAGGCCGCTACCCACGGTGGTTCTGGTGCTACCTGGGGTCGCCGTCACCGGCGGGTCCGGTAGAAGGCGGACCGCCCTCACCGGCGGTTCGTGGGTACGGGCCGCTGGTTGGGCGGCTCGTACTCGTGGGCCACTGCTCAAGGTGGCCCGGTGTCACCTGGGTCGTCATGATGGGCGGCCCGGGAGTAAGGCGAATCGCCGTTCGGGTGGTTCGGCCCGGTATGGGCCGCTGCCCGGGGTGGTTCCGGTCTTACCTGGGCTGTCGTTATCGGTGGCCTGGGGTGCGGCGGATCGCCGTTCGGGTGGTCCGGTAGTGCCCGGGTCGTCGTTGCCGGCGGCCTGGGGGTGCGGCGGATCGCCGCTGGGATGGTTCGAGTCAACGCGGACCGTCGCCGAAGGCGGTCTGTCGCTCATAACCTGCTGTTTCTCTCGCTCACCGGCCGCCGATCAAGTGGCTTGCGGGCGAGGGGGGATCACCACTGAGGTGGTCCGGCTTACCACGCGGGCCGTCGTTACGGGCGGTCCCGGCACTACCTGGGCCGTCGTCACCCGGCGGCCTGGGGCACGGTGGATCACCGCTGGACGGTCCGGCTCAACGCGGGCCGTTCGTCGCGGGTGGTCCGGTGCGCACCGGCTGTCGTCCGGGAAGTTCAGGCCCGGCAAGGGCCGCTGTCCCGGGGCCGGTTGCTTCGGTACAACGCGGATCGCCGACATGGACGGTCCACTACAACACAGGGACCGTCGTCATGCGCGGTCCGGCCCGGCCGGGGCAGTGGGCCGATGATCTCCATCCACGGGGCCGTCAGGCCATGCCCCCGGTACACGGGACCCCGCGCCGGTGGTCCCGTCCACATGGATCGCAACCATGCGACCCAGAACTTCAGGAGTCCGTTCTCCAGATGGGCTCATAGGCGAGCGCCGGGCCCCTTCGCGGGGCTCGGCGCCCGTCGCTTCGATGAGTCGATCGGTGACCCTCCTCCTCATCTCTGGGGCGCCCAACTCAAGGGCTTTGTCCCACTTCGCCTTCCCTTTCCGATTTATCGGTATCTCAGGTTTCGGTAAAAACCTGAGTCGTGTGCCGATCGAAGTCCACCCCGTTCCTTTCGTTACCCTGGACCTGGGGCAGCGGAGCAGGCGTCCGGACTCGTAGGCGTCCGGCATTCTCAACGGGACGGGACGAAATGGACGCAGGGGATCGTCCGGCACGGCTGGCCGTCGGGATTCTCGGCGCCGGACGGGTCGGTTCGGTGCTCGGTGCAGCCTTGGTGACGGCCGGCCATCGCGTGGTGGCGGCGAGCGGGGTCTCCGACGCCTCACAGCGCAGGGCCGCGGAGCGGCTGGGCGTCTCGCCCGTCACTCCGGACGAGGTCGTACGCGCCTCCGAGCTGGTGCTGCTGACCGTACCGGACGACGTTCTGCCCGGCCTGGTGTCCGGGCTCGCGGCGACCGGCGCCGATCTGCACGGCAAGCTGCTCGCGCACACCAGCGGCGCCTACGGCCTCAGCGTGCTGGAGCCCGCCGCGCAGGCCGGCGCGCTCCCACTGGCGCTGCACCCGGTGATGACCTTCACCGGCCGGGACGACGACCTGCGCCGCCTGGTCGGCTGCTCGTTCGGCGTCACCGCGCCGCCCACGCTGCGCCCGGTGGCCGAGGCGCTGGTCATCGAGATGAGCGGCGAGCCGGTCTGGATCGACGACGCGGACCGCGCGCTCTACCACGCGGCGCTCGCCGGGGCGGCCAACCACATGGTCACGCTGATCGCCGAGTCGCAGGAGCTGCTCGGCCGGATCGGCGTGGAGCACCCGGGCCGGATGCTCGGCCCGCTGCTCGGCGCGGCCCTGGACAACGTCCTGCGGCTCGGCATCGCGGGCCTCACCGGCCCGGTGGTGCGCGGCGACGCGGGCACGGTACGCAAGCACGTGGACGCGCTGATCCTGGCCGCCCCCGAGGCGGCCGACGCCTACATCGCGCTGGCCCGGCTGACCGCCGACCGGGCGCTCGCGGCGGGGCTGCTCAAACCGGAGGCGGCCGAGCGCCTGCTGGACGCGCTGGGAGGCAACATATGGACGTGATCGTCGCGCGCGACCGCGCGGAGCTGGACATCGCGCGCGGCGAGCTGGGCGGCGGACGGCTGGCGCTGGTGCCGACCATGGGCGCGCTGCACGAGGGGCACCGGTCGCTGATCAGGCTCGCCAGGCAGTACGCCGAGCACGTGGTGGTCAGCATTTTCGTCAACCCCCTCCAGTTCTCCCCGGATGAGGATTTCTCCCGCTATCCCCGCACCTTCCAGGCAGACCTGGACGCATGCGCCGCCGAGGGGGTGAACGTCGTCTTCGCCCCGTCCCCCGAGGCGATGTACCGTCCCCACCGCCAGGTCTCCGTCTCCGCCGGGCCGATGGGCACGATCGTCGAAGGGACGTTCCGCCCCGGCCACTTCGACGGCGTGCTCACCGTGGTGAACAAGCTGTTCAACCTGGTACGCCCGGATGTGGCGGTGTTCGGCCGCAAGGACGCCCAGCAACTGGCGATCATCCGCAGGATGGTCCTCGACCTGGACCTGCCGATCGCGATCGTCGGCGGCGAGACCGTGCGCGAGCCCGACGGCCTGGCCCTGTCCAGCCGCAACCGCTATCTGTCCGAGGCCGACCGCCGTACCGCCCTCGCGCTCTCCCGCGCCCTGCGCGCGGGCGCCGCCCAGCGCGGCCCGGCCGAGATCAGGCGGGCGGCCGGCGAGGTACTGGACGCCGCCGCCCACGCCGAACCCCCGCTCAAGCTCGACTACCTCACCCTGGTCGATCCGCTGACCTTCACCGAGGTGCCCGGCGACCACCAGGGCGAGGCGGTGCTCGCGGTCGCGGCCCGGGTCGGCACGACCCGGCTGATCGACAACATCACCCTGACGGCATCCTGAGGCGCGCCCGCCAGAGCAGGAAAGTAGCCTGTAGGCCGGCGCGCACGCCGGCGTGGCGGCGCGACCGAGCGAAGGGTGGAGTCAGCGCATGCTCAGGACCATGCTCACGTCCAAGATCCACAGGGCCATCGTCACCCAGGCCGACCTGCACTACGTGGGTTCGGTGACCATCGACGAGGATCTGATGGACGCGGCCGGGCTGCTGCCCGGCGAGCAGGTGCACATCGTCGACATCGACAACGGCGCCAGGCTGGTCACGTACACGATCACCGGGCCGCGCGGCTCGGGGATCATCGGGATCAACGGGGCCGCCGCCCGCCTGGTCCAGCCGGGCGACCTGGTGATCATCATCGCCTACGGCCAGATGGAGGACGCCGAGGCGCGCGCCTTCGCGCCGAAGATCGTCCATGTCGATCGGGACAACCGCATCGTCCAACTGGACACCGACCCGGCCGCCGCCCTCCCCGGCGGAGACCTGGGCACCCTGCGCGGCGACGAGCCCCACCCGATGGGCATCGCCTGACATACCTCCGATGTCTGAGCGGCACGGGGGCTCAAAGGAAGATCCTTCCGCACGCACCCCACACCCGGGAATGAATCACCACAGGCCCCCGGTTATCGTCATGCTGACGAAATTTGCTGTGTAAGCGGTTGAATCACCACATGTGTCCGGCAGCAGGAGCCGGGCCGAGAAGAGGTGGCCTGTGAGCTCCCCAGCCATCCCGACACGTCTGACCGCCTCTGACCCCGGATGGACCGTCTCCGCCGACCTTGTGGTCGTCGGTTCGGGCGTCGCGGGGCTGAGCGTCGCTCTGCGCTACGCGGAGCTGGACCCGGCCGCCTCGGTCATGGTGGTCACCAAGGACGTCCTGGCGGCCGGTTCGACGCGCTGGGCGCAGGGCGGGATCGCCGCGGTGCTCGACCCGGGCGACTCGCCCGGGGAGCACCTGACGGACACGCTCACCGCCGGCGTCGGCCTGTGCGACGTGCCGGCCGTACGGGCCCTGGTGACCGAGGGGCCGGGCGCGCTGCGGCGGCTGATGGAACGCGGGGCAAGGTTCGACCGTGACGCGCGCGGTGAGTTGCAGCTCACCAGGGAGGGCGGCCACCGGCGCGACCGCATCGTGCACGCGGGCGGCGACGCGACGGGCGCGGAGGTGCAGCGGGCCCTGATCGAGGCCGTCGCCGCCACCCGGATCGACGTCATCGAGCACGCCCTCGTCCTGGACCTGCTCACCGACGCCGACGGTCATGCCTGCGGGCTCACCCTGCACGTGATGGGCGAGGGCGCGCGGGACGGCGTCGGCGCGGTACGCGCGAACGCGGTGGTTCTGGCCACCGGCGGCATGGGCCAGGTGTACGCGGCCACCACCAACCCGGCCGTCTCCACCGGGGACGGCGCGGCGCTCGCGCTGCGCGCCGGAGCCGTGGTCAGGGATCTGGAGTTCGTGCAGTTCCATCCCACCGTGCTGTGGCTGGGCGAGGACGCGACCGGCCAGCAGCCGCTGGTCTCCGAGGCGGTCAGGGGCGAGGGCGCGTTCCTGGTGGACAAGACCGGCGAAAGGTTCATGCGGGACGCCCATGAACTCGCCGACCTCGCGCCGCGCGACGTCGTCGCCAAGGCGATCATGCGGCGGATGCGCGAGACCGGCACCGACCACGTCCACCTGGACGGCAGGCACTTCGGCGCCGACAAGTGGCGCACCCGCTTCCCGACCATCCACGCGGTCTGCCTGGAGCACGGCATCGACCCGGTGACGCAGCTCGTCCCGGTCGTCCCGGCCGCCCACTACGCCAGCGGCGGGGTACGCGCCGACCTGTACGGGCGCACCAGCGTCCCCGGCCTGTACGCGTGCGGCGAGGTCGCCTGCACCGGCGTCCACGGCGCCAACCGGCTGGCCTCCAACTCGCTGCTGGAAGGGCTGGTCTTCGCCGACCGCATCGCGGGCGACGTCCACGCCCGGCGCCCCCGTCCCGGGCCTCCTGTGCCCCGTGCGGGCACCGTGACCGGCCTGGTGGACCCGAGGGCCCGAGCGCGGGTGCAGGGCCACATGAGCCGCGGGGCGAGCGTTCTGCGCAGCCGCGACAGCCTCGCCGAGGCGGCCCGCGCGCTGCGGGACGCCCGCTGGACCCCGGTGGCGGTCGAGCCGCGCACGGAGTCCTGGGAGGCGACGAACCTGCTGACGGTGGCCTCCGCGCTGGTGGCCGCCGCCGCGCTGCGCGAGGAGACCCGCGGCTCGCACTGGCGCGAGGACCATCCGGACCGCGACGACACCCGGTGGCTGGGACATCTGGACGCCACCCTGTCCGAAGAGGGGATCATCATGACCTACCGCGCCCGCACGACGCTCCCGCAGCACGTCGAGGCCGATCTCGCCGGCGCGGGCCTGGACCCGGCCGCCGTGGTCGCCCTGTACGACACCGCGCTGGCCGAAGACCTGTCCGAGGTGGGCGACGTGACCAGCCTGGCGACCATCGCGGCCGGTCAGCGGGCCGCCGCCGACGTGGTGGCCCGCGCCGACGGCGTGGTCAGCGGCCTGGCCGTGGCCGAGGGGCTGTTCGCGCACGCGTCCGGCGGGCGGCTGACCGCCGAACGGCACGTCAAGGACGGCGAGCGGGTGTCCAGGGGCGAGGTCCTGATGACCGTCACCGGCCCGGCCCGCGACCTGCTGACCGCCGAGCGGACCGCGCTCAACATCCTGACCCACCTGTCCGGCGTGGCCACCATGACCGCCCGCTGGGTCCGCGCGGTGGAGGGTACGGCCGCGCGCATCAGGGACAGCCGCAAGACCCTCCCCGGCCTCCGCGCGCTGGAGAAGTACGCCGTACGCTGCGGCGGTGGAGTCAATCATCGGATGTCCTTGTCGGCCGCGGCGTTGATCAAGGACAATCACGTGGTCGCCGCGGGTGGTGTCGCCGAGGCGTTCAGGGCGGTGCGCGAGGCGTACCCGGACCTGCCGATCGAGGTGGAGGTGGACCGCATCGACCAGATCGAACCGGTCCTCGCCGAAGGCGCCGAGGAGATCCTGCTCGACAACTTCAGCGTCGAGGACACCGCGGCGGCCGTGACATTGGTGAAAAATCGGGCACGGTTGGAGGCCAGTGGCGGATTGACCTTGGAATCGGCCCGCGATGTGGCGGAGACTGGCGTCGATTACCTTTCCGTGGGGGCTCTCACGCACTCGGCCCCCGCGCTCGACATCGCACTGGATCTGCGGGGGGCTTGATGCTGCTCACGATCGACGTCGGCAACACTCATACGGTGCTCGGGCTCTTCTCGGGGGAGGACCTGATCGAGCACTGGCGGATCGCCACCGATGCCCGCCGCACCGCCGACGAGATCGCCGTGGTCCTGCAAGGACTGCTGGGGCAGTCGCCGCTGCTCGCCAACGCCGACGTCAACGGCATCGCGATCTGCTCGACCGTCCCCTCGGTGCTGAACGAGATGCGCGAGATGTGCCGCCGCTACTACGGCGACGTCAACAACGTGGTCGTGGAGCCCGGAGTGCGGACCGGCGTGCCGGTCCGCATGGACAACCCCAAGGAGGTCGGCAGCGACCGCATCGTGAACGCGCTGGCCGCCATCCACCTGTACGGCGGGCCGTGCGTCATCGTCGACTTCGGCACCGCCACCTCCTTCGACGCGGTGTCCTCGCGCGGTGAGTACGTCGGCGCGGTGACCGCGCCGGGCATCGAGATCTCGGTAGACGCACTGGCCGCGGCCGGTGCGCAACTGCACAAGGTCGAGCTGGTCCGGCCGCGGGCGGTGATCGCCAAGAACACCGTCGAGGCCCTGCAGTCCGGCATCATCTATGGCTTCGCCGGCCAGGTGGACGGCATCGTCGAGCGGATGGCCGCCGAGCTGAGCGACGATCCCGACGAGGTCACGGTGGTGGCGACCGGCGGGCACGCGTCGCTGGTCTCGGGCGAGGCTCGGTCGGTGGACGTGCATGAGCCCTGGCTGACGCTGATCGGGCTGCGGCTCGTGTACGAGCGCAACACCCAGTAGCAACCGCGCAGAGCGACGAAACCGCGTCGCGGGTCTCGGTAACCTTTGACTGTGACCGATGACGTTACCCCGACCCCGGACCTGCCCGAGCAGATGCGCGTCCGCCGGGAGAAGCTCGACCGCCTGCGCGCCGAAGGCATCGAGCCCTACCCGGTCAACTTCCCGCGCACCGCGACCAACGCCGAGCTCAAGGCCAAACACGAGGGGCTGGGGGCCGACGTCGCGACCGGCGAGCGGGTGGCCGTCGCGGGCAGGGTCATGCTCAGCCGCGTCGGCGGCAAGCTGTGCTTCGCCACGCTGCGCGACGGCAGCGGCGACCTCCAGGTGATGATCTCGCTCGACAAGGTCGGCGAGGAGTCCCTGGCGGCGTGGAAGCGCGACGTCGACCTCGGCGACCATGTGGGCGTGGAGGGCGAGGTGATCACCTCGCGGCGCGGCGAGCTTTCCGTGCTGGCCGACCGCTGGCAGATCACCTCCAAGTGCCTGCGCCCGCTGCCGGAGAAGCACGTCGGGCTCACCGATCCCGAGGCGCGGGTCCGTCAGCGCTACGTCGACCTGATCGTCAACGACGACGCCCGCCGGATGGCGCGGCTGCGCAGCGACACCGTGCGCGCGGTACGCGACTTCTGGCACGACGAGGGCTATCTCGAAGTCGAGACGCCGATGCTCCAGCCCATCCACGGCGGCGCGACGGCCCGGCCGTTCAAGACGCACATCAACGCCTACGGCATGGACCTCTACCTGCGCATCGCGATCGAGCTGTACCTCAAGCGGCTGGTCGTCGGCGGCATCGAGAAGGTCTTCGAGATCAACCGCAACTTCCGCAACGAGGGCGCCGACTCCACGCACAACCCCGAGTTCAGCATGCTGGAGGCGTACGGCACCTATCTCGACTACAACGACATGGCCGACCTCACCCAGCGGATGTACCAGCGGGCGGTGGTGGCCGCGCTGGGCACGACCGTGGTCCGGCGCGACGACGCGGAGATCGACCTCGGCGGCGAGCGCTGGCCGCGGGTCACCCTCTACGGCGCGGTGAGCGAGGCGCTGGGCGAGGAGGTCGTCCCGGAGACGCCGCTGGAGCAGGTACGCAAGCTCGCCGACCGGCGGGAGATCCACTGGGACCCGAAGTGGGGCCAGGGCAAGCTGGTCCAGGAGATCTTCGAGGCGCTGGTCGAGCACACGCTCGTGCAGCCGACCTTCGTCATGGACTACCCGGTGGAGACCTCGCCGCTCACCCGCCAGCACCGCGAAAACCCGCTGCTCACCGAGAAGTGGGACCTCATCGGCTTCGGCACCGAGCTGGGCACCGCCTACTCCGAGCTGATCGACCCGGTGGAGCAGCGGGGCAGGCTCGTCGAGCAGTCGCTGCTCGCGGCCGGCGGCGACCCGGAGGCCATGCAACTTGACGAAGACTTCCTGACCTCACTGGAATATGCAATGCCGCCGACCGGTGGCGTGGGCGTCGGGATCGACCGGATGATCATGGCGTTCACCGGTCGCAACATCCGCGAGACGATCCTCTTCCCGCTGGTCAAGCCCACCTCGTAAGGCGCTTCAGAGGGCCGCGGCGCCCGCCCAGGTGGGGGGCGGGAAGAACCGCCGCAGCGCCTCGGCGAACAGACCCGGCGGCACCGACGCCGGGTTCAGCCTGCGTTGCAGGATCAGCCCCTCCAACTGGGTGATCACCAGCGCCGCGTCGTCCTCGGCGCACTGGGCCGTGCCCGGCCGCCGGCCGGGCATGAGCCCGGCTATCGCCGTCTGACCGGCGGCCCGGCGTTCGGCCAGACGCGCCATGAGTTCGGGTCGTGTCATTGCGTGACGGCGAAACTCCGATTCCAGGGCCCAGCGGCACGAGTCGTTGTCCGCGAGCGTGGCCAGATAGTCACCCAATGCGGCGAAGTCCGGATCGCCGGTACATTGCCGGATGATTTCCTCGATGTCGCGAAGATGACCTGCGGCATGAAGGTCGAACAACGTGAGGAAAAGTTCATCCTTTCCGGAGAAATGAGAGTAGAGCGCACCGATCGTGTAACCGGCCTGGGCGGCGATCTCGTCCACCGAGGCGCCGGCGTACCCGTGCTCTGCGAAGACCTGGGCGGCCGCGGCCAGTAGCAGCTCACGAGTGCGGGCCTTGGCCGCCGCCCGGGTCAACCGTAAAGGCGGTCCCATATCGTGAGTACTCCACATAGCGAGCGCTATGTCAATAGCGTGGGCTACTCATATGACGGTCGCCGCTTGACGACCTTTCTCAATCCCGTTTACCGTTCACGACGACGACGAGAGACAGACCACACTCACGCCGGGCATCGTCGAGTTCCGTGGTTGGCTGAAGGGGGCTCCGATGGCTTATCCAAGAGTGGATTTCCTTCACGACGATGACACTACGGAGGTGCATGGGATCGGACTCAGCGACGACGACCTGCTCCTGCTCGCCGAGCTGGCGAAAGGGGTCACGGTTGACCGCGTGGGCCGCCGGCTCGATGTGAGCGGCCGCACGGTGCGGCGCCGCCTGCGCGGCATCTGCGACCGCATCGGCGTGGCCACCGCCATCGAGGCGGTCGCCTGGGCGGCACGTCGTCAACTCATCTGATCTGGCGGCGCCGCCGGTCCCGCACTGACCGGACGTCACCGCCTGCTCTTCCCGGCCGGACCCCGCACAGTCGGCCGGAAACACCGCACACGGCCGAAAACGGCCGACCGGGCCCGTACCCGACGTCAGACCCGGCGCAGACCCTCACCCGCGCCTCCGCACGACACGGCACTCGGGCCGCCCTGTAAGACCCGCGGAGGAGCGCGTCAGTCGGCGATCCGCACGGCCCCGGCATACGGCCGGTTGCCGATGGGTGCGATGTGGATGACGTCACCCGTCTGGGGGGCGTGCACCATCATCCCGCCACCGATGTAGATGCCCACGTGATGCAGGTCGCTGTAGAAGAACACGAGGTCGCCCGGGCGTAGCTCCTCCCGGGGAATATGGGCGCCGGCCGTCCACTGGTCGCCGGTGTAGTGCGGCAGGCTGATCCCCACCTTCTGGTATGCCCACATCACCAGGCCGGAGCAGTCGAAGCCGTTGGGGCCCTCGGCGCCCCAGACGTACGGCTTGAGCTGCTGGGTGAGCGCGTACCGTGCGGCCTGCGCCGCCTTGCCGTCACCGGGGATGGGCACCTCGACCTTGACCCGGCTGCCCGCCGAGCTGCCGGAGCGCCGCATGGCCTCCTTGAACAGGTCGCTCTCGGCCTGCTTGACCAGCTTGCTGATCTTGTCGCGCTTGCCCTCGATCTCATCGACCAGCTCGGTGACCTCGGCCGTCCGGGCCTTGGCGCTCTCCCGGGCCCGCTCCGCGGTCTGCATGGCCTTGGTGACCTGGGCGACCTGCTCGCCCTGCTGCTGTTCGAGCGCGTAGGTGGTGGCGGCGCGGTCGAGGAAGGCGTCGGCGTCGCCGGTCGCGCCCAGGGCCATGGCGGGGCCCAGGCCGCCGCTCATGTACGCGTTCTGGGCCAGGAGCTGGGCCTTCTGGCGCTTGCCCGCGAGGTCGGACTCACTGGTCGCCAGCGTCTTCTTGGCCAGGTCCGCGGCCCGCTTGGCCTGCGCCAGCTTGACCCGCTCGCCGTTGTACCGCTCGGTCAGCGTGCCGATCTCCTCGTGCAGCTTCTCGACCTGAGCCGACAGCTCCTTCAGCGAGGGTTTGGGGTCGGCGGTCGCCGCCATCAGCGGCGTGCCGATGCTCAGCGCCAGGAACGCGGCCGTGACGACCGCGAGGCGGGCCAGGCCGGTACGCCTACCCGGGCTCCCCGTGCCCTCAGAAGCCGTTTCCGCGCGTTCTCGGGGCCCCCTGCGCCGTGGCCCGCCGCTGCCCGAACCGGAACGAACACTGCCACCCGCATGCTTTCCGCCACGGCTGCGCGTGCGCGTCACCGACCAGCTCCTCTCATCGACGCCTACCGGGTTAGCTGACGGGTTCGGGCCGGAGGAGCCCTACCGGGCCGCCGTACGGCCGGCTCGGATTCACCCCAGGGGCGTGGTGGGTCCCCGGTTCCCCGTAGGGGATTCGGCGGTCAGCGATGGCTGACATCGGCCTGGACATTAGTGCACATGTGGTTCGCGCTCAACCAGAACCACGAAGTCTGTAGAGCTTTCACAACCGAAGTATCACGAGGAGATCACGACTTCTGATGATCATATTTGCTGATTTGTCTGGGTCTGTGGGTGTTTGGGCAGGTCCGCGCGGCTTGTGTCGGGCGGCCGGGCCGTACGGCGGAACATGTCGAAGCATCATGAATCTCACCGTGACCGGCATGTCGCTCATCGTGTCTCGTTACGATCGGGGACTGAGTTACGGGGGAGCCGTAAAGGGAAGGGGGAAGCACGTACGCTGGACCTCCATGGAGCAGGTCACGGAGGGGCCCGGCGGGCCTGTCACGCGTGGCGAGGGGCACGAGAGGGCACGCGGTGAGGTCATCGTCCGGCGGGCGAGAACCGCTGACGTGCGCGCGATTCGCCGGCTGGTCGACATCTACTCAGGTGCGGGGCTGCGGCTGCTGAAGAAGGCCACGGTGACCCTGTACGAAGACGTACAGGAGTTCTGGGTGGCCGAACTGAACGGCAGAGTGGTGGGGTGCGGGGCCCTGCACGTGCTCTGGGAAGACCTGGCGGAGATCCGCACGGTGGCGGTCGATCCCGCGTTCAAGGGGTACGGCATCGGTCGCCGCCTGGTGTCCGCGCTCATCGCCACGGCCCGCGACCTCGGCCTTGAACGCGTCTTCTGTCTGACCTTTGAAGTGAACTTCTTCGCGAAACACGGATTCCGCCCCATCAACGGCACACCGGTGGCCCCCGAGGTCTACGCGGAGCTGCTGGACTCGTACGACGAGGGTGTGGCGGAGTTTCTCGATCTTGAACATGTCAAGCCCAACACACTGGGCAACACGCGAATGCTCCTGCACCTTGAGGCGGACCCCAGGGGCTGACCGTGGGGAAAGGTGACTGTTGATCCCTATATCGATACGTTGTGCAGCAGCCAATGCATGTGCGCCTGACGACGCCGCATGCGCAGTCGAAGCGAGGTGACGCGGTGAGCACGGGACAACCGCCGTATCCGCAGGACGACCCCGAGCGCAACAACGCGGCGCGATCGTCGGGGAACCCTGATTACGGCCACTACCAGCAGGGTCAGGGCGGGCCTTCCGACCCTGACGCGACCATGGTGAGCGGCTACCGGGCCGACCCCGGATCCAACCCGCAGCAGCCCCAGTACGGCCAGCAGTACGGCCAGGACTATGGCCAGCAGCCCGGATACGGGCAGCAGCAGTACGGCCAGCAGGGCTACGAACAACAGCAGCAGTACGGTCAGCAACAGGGCTACCCGCAGCAGCAGGGCTACGGCGGGCAACAGCAGTACGAGCAGCAGCAGTACGCTCAGCAGCAGCCGGACTACGGCCAGCAACAGGGCTATGGCCAGCAGCAGCAGTACGGCCGGCAGGGCTACGAGCAGCAGCAGTACAACCAGCAACAGGGCTACCCGCAGCAACAGGGTTACGGACAGCAGGCTCAGTACGGGCAGCAACAGGGTCACCCGCAGTCCGGTTACGACCAGGGTCACGCCCAGCAGTACGGTCAGCAGGCCTACGGCCAGCAGGGGTACGAGCAGCAGCAGTACGCTCAGCAGCAGGGCTACCCGCAGCAGCAGGCCTACGGCCAGCAGCCGTGGGGCGCGCCCGGCTACGGGGCGCCGACGGCCCCGCTGGCCGAGTGGTGGCAGCGGCTCGTGGCGAGGCTGATCGACGGCGCGATCTTCGGCGTCGTGAACTTCATCCTCAGCTTGATCCTGAGCGGCCTCCTGGTCACCTCCTACAACCCGACGACGGGAGAGTTCGGCGGCGGCTTCCTGCTGGCGGGCATCATGACCTCGGTCATCGGGGGGCTCCTCTACGTCGTCTACGAGGTCGTCATGACCCGCATGCGCGGTCAGACGGTCGGCAAGATGGCCATGGGCATCCGGGTGGTGCCCGTGTCCGGCGCCACCGGCTCCGGCGGCCTGGACTCGACGACCGCCCTCAAGCGGGCCGGCTCCCTGTGGGGGCCGTACGTTCTCTACGGCGTCCCCTTCCTGGGCTACCTGCTGGGCCTGGGCGTCCTGGTGAACGTCCTGTGGCAGTTCTGGGACAAGCCGCTGCAGCAGACCCTCAGCGACAAGTTCGCCATGACCATGGTCGTCAAGGCCAGGTAGGCATCAAGAGCGAGAAGTTCGGTGTCCGGGCCGGTCAGTGGCCGGCCGGGCCGCCCGTAGGGCCGGTGGATCCCCACCGGCCCTATTTCGTGTTCAGTGAAGTGTCCAGATGAAGACGGACTTGACCCGCAAAATTGGGGCAGAAACGGGACAGGCCATCATCGGCGCGGGCGTGCCCGCGCGTGCCGCCGTCGCGAACAAGCGGTCCCGGATTGGGGCCGCGGACAGGTGACCATATGCGTGCCGGCAGGGGATCGCACAAGTGAGCGGGGACAGAAGAGCGGACAACAGGACGGACATGACGGCCATGCCGTCAGAGGACGACTCCGCCCGTAGTGCTTCTGTCGCGCATGATCCGCATGATCCATCGGCGGTTCCCGCCGAATGGTGGGAGCGGATGGCCGCGCGCATCATCGACGCCGTCCCGTTCGTGGTGCTCTATTACATTCTCTTCGTGGTGTTCTCGGCCCTCTTCGGCCCGGCGGACGTCATCGCCGCGGCGGCCGTGGATGGGGCCCGGGCGCATACCTCGCTTCCCCGTCTGATCGCCTGGTTGATCTCCGGAGCCGCCTTTGCGGTCTATGACGTTGTGCTGCATTCCCGGTACGGCCGGACTCTCGGCAAGCACGTGTTGCGGATCAGGCTGATCCCGGCGGGCGGCGGTGTTCTGACAACGGCCGCGCTGGCGAAACGCGCGGCCATGCTCCCCGGCCCGATGGCGGCGATGGACATTGCCGTGCTCAATCTCCTGGCCGGGGTCTTCCTGTTCGTCGTGGGGCTGTTCATCCTGGTGGACAAGCCCTCCCAGCAGGGGCTGCACGACAAGGTCGCGGGCACGATGGTGGTCAGAAGGCCACGCTGACCGGGTTTGCGGCCGATCATAGTGATCATCTGCGCATGCCGCCTGATTTTTCACAGACGTTTTACAGACTCCATCGGGTAAGCGGGCTGGAGAGACAGCCATTAAGCTGTGGTAGGGAGGAGGGCCGGAGGTAGTCGCCCCTGTGGCCTACACCGGCGGACGGCCGCGCTAAGGTCGTGCTCAGGAGCCCCCTTGGAGGCCCGGTCCGGCCGGTAGCGTGGCAGACCGGCACGCCCGGGAGAAAAGCGGGCGTACCCAATCTGACCAGGACCCCGACGTGAGGACGAATGATGGATGTATTGTCCGCCTTGTTACCGCCGGTCGTCGTGGGCGCGGCGTTCATCTACGGCATCGTGAAGCTCGTGCGTTCCGAAGCGGCAGCAAGGCGTGCAAACCAGCACGATGAGGCCCGCGAGCCTAACTGATCCTCTCACGCCCGGCCTCGGTCGCAAACCTCTTACCGAGTCGAATTGTGTCCGCGATCGGACGGGTATATGTTTGGCATCGAATGAAACAATGCCCAGCGAAAGGAAAGCCCTAGATGGCCAAGCAGATCCAGGAGATTCTCATCGACGACCTCGACGGGGGGGAGGCCAATGAGACGGTCGCCTTCGCGATTGACGGCACGTCGTATGAGATTGACCTCAGCGACCTGAACGCCAAGAAGCTGAGGGACGCGCTGTCGCCTTTCGTGCAGAGTGCGCGCAGGGCGGCCGCGGTGACCGGCCGCCGCCGCGGAGGCCGGGGCAGCCAGCGCGCGATGACGCGTGAGAAGAGCTCGGAGATCCGGGCCTGGGCCAAGGCCCATGGTCTTCCGGTCAGCGAGCGCGGGCGGATCGCCTCTTCGGTGGTGGAGCAGTACGAAGCCGCCCACTAGAGGCGGTGCGGAGCTGCACTAGAGACGGCATGCCACGGCGACGTGCGTCGCCGTGCGCGGACGCGCCGGATCTCTGTCGGAGCGTGCGCTTATGACGGTCGCCTAAGGACCCCGGCGGCCGCCATAAGCGCATGATCATCGGAGTCGCCCGAAACAGTCGTTCGCTTGGGGCGTATCGGGAACACCTCACCCCCGGTCAGTAGTTTCATAGAGGGTGAACGCCCTGCTCTTGGGGAACCGTCTTCCCTGGGGCACCTCTTTCGGCAACAGGGCGAGGTTCGCCGAGCCAGGGCTACCATGCGGGATGACGAGCCCGGATCTCCCGGGCACGCCTGACCGCTCTGTGAGGAGCGACGAGATGTTCGAGAGGTTCACCGACCGCGCGAGGCGGGTTGTCGTGCTGGCCCAAGAAGAGGCCAGGATGCTCAACCATAACTACATCGGCACTGAGCACATCCTTCTTGGCCTGATCCACGAGGGTGAGGGCGTCGCGGCCAAGGCTCTGGAGAGCCTGGGCATCAGCCTTGAGGGCGTGCGCCAGCAGGTCGAGGAGATCATCGGCCAGGGCCAGTCGGCGCCGTCGGGGCACATTCCGTTCACCCCGCGCGCCAAGAAGGTCCTTGAGCTGTCGCTCCGTGAGGCTTTGCAACTGGGCCACAACTACATCGGCACCGAGCACATCCTGCTCGGGCTGATCCGCGAGGGCGAGGGTGTCGCCGCGCAGGTGCTGGTCAAGCTGGGCGCCGACCTCAACAGGGTGCGCCAGCAGGTGATCCAGTTGCTGCACGGCTACCAGGGCAAGGAGCCGGCCGCGGCCGGCGGCCCGCAGGAGGCCGCGCCCTCGACCTCGTTGGTGCTCGACCAGTTCGGCCGCAACCTGACCCAGGCCGCCCGCGAGGGCAAGCTCGACCCGGTCATCGGGCGCGAGAAGGAGATCGAGCGGGTCATGCAGGTGCTGTCCCGCCGCACCAAGAACAACCCGGTCCTGGTGGGCGAGCCCGGCGTGGGCAAGACCGCCGTGGTCGAGGGGCTGTCCCAGAAGATCGTCAAGGGCGAGGTGCCCGAGACGCTGAAGGACAAGCAGCTCTACACCCTCGACCTGGGCGCCCTGGTGGCCGGGTCACGTTACCGCGGTGACTTCGAGGAGCGCCTGAAGAAGGTGCTCAAGGAGATCCGCACCCGCGGTGACATCATCCTGTTCATCGACGAGCTGCACACCCTGGTCGGCGCGGGCGCCGCGGAGGGCGCGATCGACGCCGCCAGCATCCTCAAGCCGATGCTGGCCCGCGGCGAGCTGCAGACCATCGGTGCCACCACGCTCGACGAGTACCGCAAGCACCTGGAGAAGGACGCGGCGCTGGAGCGCCGGTTCCAGCCGATCCAGGTGGCCGAGCCCAGCCTCAGCCACACGATCGAGATCCTGAAGGGCCTGCGCGACCGCTACGAGGCGCACCACCGCGTGTCGATCACCGACAGCGCGCTCGTGGCCGCCGCCCAGCTCGCCGACCGGTACATCAGCGACCGGTTCCTGCCGGACAAGGCGATCGACCTGATCGACGAGGCGGGTTCGCGGATGCGCATCCGGCGGATGACCGCGCCGCCGGACCTGCGGGAGTACGACGAGAAGATCGCCAACGTGCGGCGCGACAAGGAGTCCGCGATCGACGCGCAGGACTTCGAGAAGGCCGCCGCGCTGCGCGACCAGGAAAAGCAGCTCCAGCTCAAGCGTGAGCGCCGGGAGAAGGAGTGGAAGGCCGGCGACATGGACGTCGTGGCCGAGGTCACCGAGGAGCTGATCGCCGAGGTTCTGGCGACGGCCACCGGCATCCCGGTGTTCAAGCTCACCGAGGAGGAGTCCCAGCGGCTGCTGCGGATGGAAGATGAGCTGCACAAGCGGATCATCGGCCAGGACGATGCGATCAAGGGCCTGTCGCGGTCGATCCGGCGTACCCGCGCCGGGTTGAAGGACCCGCGGCGTCCGGGTGGGTCGTTCATCTTCGCCGGTCCGTCCGGTGTGGGGAAGACCGAGTTGTCCAAGGCGCTGGCGGAGTTCCTGTTCGGCGACGAGGACGCGCTGATCATGCTGGACATGTCGGAGTTCATGGAGAAGCACACGGTCTCGCGGCTGTTCGGCTCTCCTCCCGGCTATGTCGGGTATGAGGAGGGTGGCCAGCTCACCGAGAAGGTGCGGCGCAAGCCGTTCTCGGTGGTGTTGTTCGATGAGATCGAGAAGGCGCATCCGGACATCTTCAACTCGTTGTTGCAGATTCTGGAGGACGGCCGGCTGACCGACGCGCAGGGCCGGGTGGTCGACTTTAAGAACACGGTGATCATCATGACCACCAACCTGGGCACGCGGGACATCTCCAAGGGCATCGGGGTCGGGTTCGCGCGTAACAACGACGCGGAGAGCAACTACGACCGGATGAAGTCGAAGGTGCAGGAGGAGCTGAAGCAGCACTTCCGGCCGGAGTTCCTGAACCGGGTGGATGACACGGTGGTGTTCCACCAGCTCACCCCGAAGGAGATCATCCAGATCGTCGACCTGATGCTCGACCAGGTCGCCGATCGCCTGAAGGACCGCGACATGGGTCTGGAGCTGACCCAGGAGGCCAAGCAGTTGCTGGCCGACCGGGGCTACGACCCGGTGATGGGCGCCCGGCCGCTGCGGCGGACCATCCAGCGCGAGCTGGAGGACACCCTGTCGGAGAAGATCCTGTACGGCGAGCTGCGCCCCGGCCAGATCGTCAAGATCGCCATCGAGGGCGAGGGCGAGAACGCCATGTTCACCTTCATCGGTGAGCAGGCGCCGGCGTCGCTGGTCCCCGACTCGGCTGCGTCGATCGTCGAGGCCGGACAGCGCTGAGCTGCCGGTGGATCGACCGATCGAGACCCCGCGTGGCGGATGCCACGCGGGGTCTCGCATTTGCAGGACATCTTTTGCCGGGCCCCCGGTATCTCGCCACCAGATGTAGTACTACACTGCGTAGAGCGAATACGGCCAAGTCTGCTCCCAGTGGCTCACAAGTGGCCACCCGTAGTGTGGCGTCGGCCCCCGGGGGTCACCCGTGCGACGTAGTCCGCAATGGGCTCCAGGGGTGACGCGAAACCCGCTTTCCGGGGGCATGCTCGGGCAGACCAGCCGAATTCGGCAGGGAAGGGGATTCCCGCCCGGCCCCACAACGGGCGGCGGGAAGCGCTTCACACACGTAGCACGCTGGAGGCACCGGATGCGCATGCGCCACGACGACGGCACGCTCGTTCACCTGGCTTACAACGCCGGTGTTCACCCCGCCGAAGACCTGGAAAACCTGATCGCGCACCTCACCCGCTACGCGATGCCCGTGCGCAAGCGGCTCGGAGTCGAGCGGATGGGCGTCGGCCTGTGGCTCGCTCCCAGCGTGGCCGACCATCTCATCGCCGACCGCATCGAGCTGGTCCGGCTGCGTCGTTCGCTGGAGGAGCGCGGCCTGGAGGTCGTCAGCCTCAACGGCACGGGCGGCCGCAACCAGGAGTCGCCCGGCCCCGACTGGGCCAAGCCCGAGCGCTATCGCTACACCATGGCCCTCGCCAAGATCCTCGCCTTCCTGCTGCCGGACGACGTGGAGTTCGGCAGCATCTCCACCATCCCGATCGGCTGGCGCCGCGACTGGCCGGCCGACCTGCACGCCATCGCCTCCCAGCGGCTCGAACGCCTCTCTCGCGAACTGCGCGGCCTGTACAGCGTGACCGGCAAGACCATCCGCGTCGGCTTCGAGCCGTGGCCGGGCTGCGTGCTGGAGACCACCGAGCAGGCCCTCGAACGCGTCGGCGGCATCGACTCCGAGCACCTCGGCGTCTGCCTGGACGCCTGCCACCTCGCCGACGGCCCGGAGGAGCCCGGTACGGCGCTGCGCGAGCTGGCCCGGGCGGGAGCCCCGGTGGTCAAGCTCAACCACGTCCACGACCACGCTGGGCAGGCGCGGGGCGAGCTGCCGACCACCCGTTCGGTGCTTGAGGACACACTGAAGGCGATGCTGTCGGGCACCGTGGCGGGGACCGCGCACGTCGAGGTCGAGACCCACGACCTCACGCTGCCGGTCCGGGCCAAGGGGCCGGGCGCGCTCGTCTCCGCCCTCGCCGAGGAGCTCGACTGGGCCCGCCGCAACCTCACCTCGCTGGGCCTCCAGCTCGCCGCCTGACCCGCCCACCCGGCGCCAGACCAAGGAACGAGACCCAAGGACTCAAGGGCGGCCCCCACGGTCGGCCGCCCTTGAGTGCTCCTGGCCCGCCTACAGGCCCGATCCTTGCCGATCAGGGGCCGTTACGGGACAGCCCGGCGAGTCAGGCCGGGCGGGCGCTCGACGAGTCGTCGATCCAGTCGATGCCGCCGAGCAGGCCCGCCCCGCAGCGCTGGTTCACCAGCCGGCCCTGGCTCAGCGTCGAGGTACGCGTGGCGCCGATGGGCTGCTTGGCGCCACTGCCGTCCACACAGCCCTCGCCGTGGGTGCGGGCCTCCTGCTCGATCTGGTCGCTGCCGGGGCCGTCGTCCCATGGGTCCGCCGAGGCGACGGCGGGCAGCGCGAACGCGCTCACGGCCGCGGCGCCGGTGACGAACCCGACGGCCAGGCGGCGCACGATGGTCCTGTACATGATCGCTCCTTGGTAGGGGGGAACCTGCCTGTCCGATCATGCGCGTTGTGTGATCGAATCACTACTTGCCGTTACGAGATGGTGTTGTTACCGAGCCTCCTGCTCTCTGTGAGACGGGACGTTCAGCCGAGGTAGCCGGTCAGGGCGTCGATGACCGCCTGGGGCCGTTCCTCGGGGATGTAGTGGCCGCAGTCGGCCACCTCGATGACCTGGACGTCGGTGCCCTTGGCGGGCATCGTGTCGCCACTGGCGGACCCTGCGCGAGAGCGGAGTGATCCACCAGCGCCGGGCCGGCCGCAAGCTCTACCTCACCCTCCGCCGCGCCGACCTGGAGGCCCGCTTCCCCGGCCTGCTCGACATCGTCCTCAGGTAGCCTGGCCGCCGCCGCTGCCCAGCCGGGCGGTGACCTCGATCTCGATGCGCATCCGGGGGTCGGCCAGGCGGCAGGAGATCATCGTGGCGGCCGGTCGGATGTCGCCGAAGTGCCGGCGCAGGGTGGGCCGGCACTGCTCGAAGTCGGCGGGATCGGGCAGCATGTACGTCACCCGGACCGTGTCGGCGAGCGTGCCGCCCGCCTCGCGCAACGCCTCCTCGATGTTGCGCAGGCACTGCCGCGTCTGTTCCACCACGTCCTCGGAGATCGTCATCGAGCGGTAGTCGAAGCCCGTCGTACCGGACACATAGACCCATCCGTCGACCACGACCGCGCGCGAGTAGCCGATCCGTTCCTCGAACTCCGAGCCACTGCTGATCGATGAGCGTGCTGTCGTCATGGCACCGCATCCTCACAGCACGAGCGGCGATATGTCCAAGATGAAGAGTTGACAGCACTGATATCCCTGGCGATATGGATCCATCTCGCCCGGAGTTGGAGCTGCGCCACCTGCACGCGTTCGCGGTCCTCGCGGAGGAGCTGCACTTCGGGCGGGCCGCCGAACGGCTGGGCATGGCCCAGCCCCCGCTGTCCCGTGCCATCCGGGAGCTGGAGCGGCAACTGGGCGTGACGCTGATGGAACGTACGACGCGCCGGGTCACCCTGACGCCTGCCGGTGAAACGCTGCTACGCGACGCCCGGACGGCGCTCAACACGGTCACGGCCGCCGCCCGGCGAGCCCGCCATGCCGGGCAGGGCGACCCCAGGCTGCGGCTGGCGATGAAGGCCGACTACGACGGCGGGCTGCTGCCGCAGATCCTCGCCGCCTACCGGCGCGAGGCCGCCGCCCTGCCGGTCGAGCTGGTGCTCGGCGGGCGCGATCAGCAGGAGCCGGCGCTGCGCGACGGCAGTGCGGACATCGCGCTGCTGTCCCGGCCGTTCGACGACCGCGGCCTCGACGTGGAGCCGTTCGTGACCGAGCCGCGCCGGCTCGCCATCGCGGCGACCGACCCACTGGCGGCGCGTACCGGCCTGCGCCTGGCCGACCTCGCGGGCCGTATCCTCCCCGATGGCACCCCCGCCGACCAGGGCGATCTCCGCCGGCTTGCCGTGGTTCCCGCTGTGGCCTCCGCGTGGCCCCTGCCGCAAAACCTGGCGCAGATCTTCAGCCTGATCGAACTGGGCACCATCGTCTGGTTCCCTCCGGAGTCGATCGCCCGGCGGCATCCCCGCCCGGCCGTCGCCTACCGGCCGGTCATCGACCTCGCTCCGCTGGAGCTGGTGCTGGCCTGGCCCGCGGAGTCCCGTTCCCCGGCCGTGGCCGCCTTCGTCCGCACCGCCACCGCCATCGCCATCGCCGCCACGGCCCATCCGGCCCCCGCCTGATCACATGGAACTCGACGGCGTACCCGTCCAGCCCGCCGCCCTCCAGGCCCTGGGCCTGGTCAACTACGGTCACTTCACCTCGATGCGGGTCGAGCCCGGCCGCCTGATCCGCGGCCTCACGCCGCACCTCGACCGGCTCGTACGCGACTGCGGTACCGTCTTCTCGGCCGACCTCGACCGCGAGAAGGTCCGCGACTTCGTACGCCACGCGCTGCGCGAGGCGTCCGGCCCGCTCGTGGTGCGGGTGAGCGTGTTCGACCCGGCCCTCGACCTGGGTCGCCCGGGTGCCGAGGCCCATCCTCACGTCCTGGTCACGACCCGCCCGGCCGTCGCCCTGCCGCCGTCCCCGATGCGCGTGCGTACCGCCCGCTACCAGCGCGATCTGCCCCAGGTGAAGCACCTCGGCCTGTTCGGCGCCCTGCACGAACGCCGCCGCGCGCAACTCGCCGGCTTCGACGACGCGCTGTTCGTGAGCGATGCGCCGTCCGTCACCGAGGGCCCGACCTGGAACATCGGCTTCTTCGACGGCGAACGCGTCATCTGGCCGGACGGCGGCGCCATCCTGCCCGGCATCACCATGTGCCTGCTCCAGCAGGCCCACGACGCGACCATCACCGCCCCGGTCGGCCCCCGCGACCTCCCCGCCATGCGGGCCGCCTTCGCGACGAACACCGCGATCGGCGTACGGCCCATCACGGCCATCGACGGCCATTCCTTCCCGGCCGACCACCCGATCATCGGCCTGCTCCGCGACCGCTACGAAGCGATCCCGCAGGAGCAGGTGTAGTCCCTGCGGGACGGGGTGGTCTCAGCGCGGATCGTAGTGGGGCCTCTCGAAGGGCCAATGCGTGGACAGCCAGGCTGTCACGCCTTCGTACAAGGGCACGTCCAGCTCGGCTCGATCGGCCCTGATCCAGGAACTCACATCGGCGTCGTGGTCGTCGCTGTCAGAGGGATAGATGTAGACACATCCGATCACCTCGCCGCTCGCCGGTTCGAGAACGGTGTAGGTGAATCCGCGGCGCTCGGTGAAGTGGTCCGCGTGGCGCCGCAGGTCGGCGAGGTTGGCCTCCAGGGTAATGCCGTCCACAGGAGGCCATCTTCCGTCCGGGAAGCCCGGGGTCGCGCGGATATGCTCGATGCTGCTGGTCCAGGCGGCGTGGTCGGCGGCGTTGTGCTCAGCGCCGAGGGGTTCCAAACGGAACCGCGGGGTGACCAGGAACCGGGGGACGGCGAAGTCACCGGGGACGAAAGCATGATCGCTCATACGCCGAGGCTATGCGGCCCGGCTGCCGCATGGCGACCGGTCGGCGCGGTGGCTCACGGAGTGTCATCCGCCGATCGATTGTCACAGAGCCGGTAGAGCGTGGGCAGGTGGCTGGTCAGCACGCGGGCGTACGCGGCCAGCCGGTAGGGCAGCTCATCGCCCTGCTTCCACGCGGCATTGGCCTGGTCCTCCAGTTGGCGCACCTTGTCCGCCACGCCCTCGCTCTGGTCGTCGGCCAGCTCCTCCATGCGCTTCTGCAACTCGTCCGCGTGGACCTTGGCCTCGACGGTGTTGTCCACGCCCACCGCCACCTCCCTGATCGCGGCGATCACCGCGGTCGGCGCGTCCACCTCCGCGAGGTGCCGGATGAGCAGGCCGGTGTCCGGCAGTACCGGCGCCCGGTGCTCCAGCCACTGCGGCCCCCACAACCGCCGTCGCCGCGCCTCCGGCCACCCACCGGCCACCACGGTCACCCTGCCGTCGGGCAGCGAGCGCACCCGCAGCCCGACCCGCTCGGCGTACTCCCGCCCGCCCACCGGCAACAGCCCGGGACCGAGGTCGTGCCCGCTCAGGAACGGCTCGTCCAGCAGGACGGCCAGCTCGGCGTACTTCTGCACGTGCTCAGGGACGGCCGGCAGCAGGGCCAGCTCGTCATCCTCCATGTTCGCGGCCGGATCGGCCGCCCGTACGCGGACCACCGTCACCGACAGCCCGGTGAGCGCCGCCGCCACCGCGCACACGGACACATCCGCCCACCAGGCACTGAACGCGTACGCCGCGTCCTCCAGCCGGTCTTCGCACTCCTCGGCCAGCAGCGTCCGGTGGTTGATCATCGACCCCACCGGATCGATGCTCACCTCGGGCGACGTACGCTTCCCCATATCGGGATGCCGGACCTCCTCGGCGTCGTACAGCTCCTGCCTGTTCCGCGCGGCGGCGGTGAAGTCGGCCAGCACCTTGTCGGTGACCTCCTCCATGGTGTGCAGAATCCGCAGGATCATGTCCCGCTCCAGCACCTCCCCGGGTGTGGCGGTGATCAGCGGTTCGCCATCGATCTTCATGCGTGGGGGGCTCCCTCGGCTGGGGTTCGAGCGTTCGTCTGTGTACCGCGATTCACGTATGGATGCGCAGTGCGTTCGCATGACTACGCTCAGGTTACCGGCCCACCCCGCCCCCGCCACCGAAATCCATCTGTTGGGTCTCCCCGAGGGACCGACTCTTCAGACGCCGTACTTCCTGGCCTGGCGCGAGGAGATCGCTTCCGGCCTTCAGGCGGCTCCCATCCGGGCCAGGATGCCGAGTTGGACGGTCAGCGCGGCCACCGGTTCGTAGGGGCCCTGCCGGGCGAAATCGTGCAAGACCCCCGCCGCCTTCTGCTCCGAGGTCGGCGGGACCCGCTTGGTGGCCCACCACCAGCCGTCGCGCACGACGAGGTGCCAGCCGGGGAAGGTGGTCTCCATCGCGGCGAGGTGAACGCGTTCGCCCGGGGTCAGGCCCATTGGGCGCGCGGCAGCGCGCCTCCCGCCGGAGGCGGGGTTTGGCGCGTAGCGCGGCCTTTCCGGTAGAGGCGGCGGGGCGTAGGGGCCGAAAACCACGGGTGCGGGGGATCTCAGCAGGTAAAACGTCTGCTTCGGGAGGTTTTGGTTGGGCCGGAACCGTTGACACCCGATACATGCCCTTCCTAGGGTGGCTTCCCAATGAATGCAACCCCGCTTCCACTCAGTGGGAATGAGTCGCGTACCAGCTACCTCGCCAGGCTGCTGGACGTGATGGACGTGGCCGTCACCCACGAACGCGTCCCGCTGCAACTCGGTGAGATCGCCACCGCCGCCGGTGTGCCGATGTCCACCGCGTCCCGCCTGTTGTCCCTGCTGGTCGAGCGGGGCATGCTGATCCAGCTCGGCAAGAGCGGCTACGCCCCCGGCCCCCGCCTGCTGCACATGGCGGTGCGTACGCTCGACCAGGTCCACGGTACAGACCGGCTGAAGGACGCCGTCGAGACGCTGTCGGAGGCGACCGGCGAGAGTGTCAGCGCGGGGGTGCTGGTCGGCGACCAGATCGTACTGGTGTCCAGGATGGAACCGGACCACTCGCTGCGCGCCGTGGCCAGGATCGGCGACATCATCACCCCGCACACCTCGGCCATGGGCAAGGCGGTGCTGTCCCGGCTGCCCGCCGAGCGGCGGCTCGCGCTGGTGGCGGCGGCGGTGGGCGACGGCGACGCGGAGGGTACGCTCGCCGCCCTGCACGCCGAGCTGGCCGCCGCCACGGCCGACGGCTATGCGATCGACGAGGAGAGCTACGCCGTGGGGTTGCGCTGCCGCGCCACCGCGCTGCTCGACCGGGCCGGGCACGCCGTCGGCGCGATCTCGATCGCCGGCCCCGCCGCCCGTTTCACCAGGGAGAACGCCACGGCCTGCGTGCCGACGCTGCTCGCCGAGGCGGCGCGGCTGTCCCTGGACACCCCTTGAGCACCATGACCCGCCACCACCACATGAACAGGAGAACCCACCCGTGATCAGCTCGCGTGCGCTCTACCAGCGAGCCACCAGGCACGTCCCCGGCGGAGTGCACTCCAACACCCGCTTCCAGGCGCCGCACCCCACCTACTTCGCCCGCGCCGAGGGTGCCCACCTGTGGGACGTGGAGGGCAACCGCTACCTGGACTGCACCATGGGCAACGGTTCGGTGCTGCTCGGCCACGCGCACCCGCAGGTGGACGACGCCGTGTGCGCCGCCGTGCGCAGCGGCCTGACCACCGGCGTGGAGACCGAGGCCGCGGTGGTCGCGGCCGAGCTGATGGCGCGGATCATCCCCGACTTCGGCAAGGTCAGGTTCGCCAACACCGGCACCGAGGCGCTGATGCACGCGCTCGCCATCGCCCGGCACCGGACCGGCCGGGAGAAGGTCGCCAAGGCGGAGGGTTCCTACCACGGGTGGTTTGATCCGCTTTGGGTCTCGACCTGGGCGACCGCCGAGCAGGTCGGACCGGCCGAACGACCGGCGGCCCCGCCCAGTTCGGCCGGATTGTCGAAGGTCGCGGCCGACACCGTCGTGCTGCCCTACAACGACCTGGACGCCACCGAACGCCTGCTCCGCGAGCACGCCGCCGAACTGGCCGCGGTCGTGGTCGAGCCGGTACTGATCGACATCGGCTTCATCCCGGCCACCGCCGAGTACCTGGCCATGCTCCGCGCGCTCACCACCGAGCTGGGCATCGTGCTGATCTTCGACGAGCTGCTGACCGGGTTCCGGCTCGCGCCCGGCGGGGCCCGTCAGGTGTACGGGATCGTGCCGGACCTCACCACGTACGGCAAGGCGCTCGCCAACGGCTACCCGATCGCCGCCGTGGAGGGCGCAGCCGAGCTGATGGCCGCCACCGACCCCAGCGCGGGCGGCCCGGTCGGCTGGGTCGGCACCTACAACGGGCACGGCACCGCCGTCGCCGCCACCGCTGCCGCGCTGCCGCTGCTGGCCGACGGCACCGCCCAGGGCTACCTGGACAAGCTGGGCGAGCGGCTGCGCGAGGGCTTCGGCGAGCTGGCCGGGCGGCACGGCATCCCGGTCGTGCTCGCGGGGGCCGGCGGCCACTTCCAGCCGTACTTCCTGCCCGCCCCGGCCACCGGCTACCGGACCGCGATGGCAAGCGACGCCCGCCGGTACGCGATCCTGCACAAGACCGCGCGCGAGCACGGCGTACTGCTGCCCGCCAAGCCGCTGCTGCACGCGGCCCTGTCCACCGCGCACACCGAGGACGACGTGGACCTGCTGCTCGGCGCGGCCGCCGAGGCGTTCGCCACGATGGAGCGTGAAACATGATGAGCACGGCCCCGGACGCGGAACTCCGCGAGATCCGCAAGGTCTACGACAACGGGGCGCGCGGCGTCGAACAGGTCGATTTCACCGTGGCCAAGGGCGAGTTCTTCGCCCTGCTGGGCCCGTCCGGCTGCGGCAAGAGCACCACGCTGCGCATCCTGGCCGGGCTTGAGGAGCCGACGTCCGGCGAGGTCTACATCCGGGGCGAGGCGATGCGCGGTCGGCCGTCCCACCGGCGGCCGACCAACATGGTGTTCCAGAAGCTGGCGCTGTTCCCGCACCTCACCGTGGCCGACAACATCGCGTTCGGGCCGCGGCTGCGGCGGCGTCCGGCCAAGGAGGTGTCGGCCAGGGTCGCCGAGATGATCGAGCTGGTCGGCCTCTCCGGGTACGGCGACCGCCACCCCGCCCAGTTGTCCGGCGGCCAGCAGCAGCGGGTGGCCATCGCCCGGGCGCTGGCCAACGAGCCCGCCGTACTGCTGCTCGACGAACCGCTCGGCGCGCTGGACCTGAAGCTGCGGGTGCAGATGCAACAGGCGCTCAAGCGCATCCAGCACGACTCCGGCACGACCTTCGTCTACGTCACCCACGACCAGGTCGAGGCGCTGACCATGGCCGACCGGATGGCGGTCATGAACGAGGGCCGAATCGAGCAGCTCGGCCCGCCCGCCGCGCTGTACCGGCGGCCGGAGACGGTGTTCACCGCGACGTTCCTGGGCGACACGAACCTGTTCCGCGGCACGCCGCGCGGCGGCGTCCTGGAGGCCGAGGGGATCATCATCAAGATCCCGCAGCCGGGAACGGCCGTGTCGGTGCGGCCCGAGCACGTCGCGGTCGGCGGCACGCTCGGGGACAGGTACGGCAACCGCTACCAGGGCCGCCTGGAGGACGTGATCTTCCAGGGCGCGAGCACCCGGTACCACGTCCGACTGCCGTCCGGCGTGCTGCTGATCGCCGAGCAGCGCGAAGAGGCGGACCTGGGCATTTCCATCGGCGACGACATCGAGGCCGGGTGGAACGTCACCTCGGCCGTCGTCCTCGACCACTGAACAAAAGGCTATGGAGGCAGTGATGCCGGAACGTTCCATTTCACGTCGGCGGCTGCTCACCGGCGCGGCCGGCGCCGCGGGACTCGCGCTCGCCACCGCGGCGTGCGGCGGTGTGCGGCCGGAACCGTCCACCGGATCGACCGGGGCGGGCGGCAAGGTCAAGGTGACGATGTTCGCCTTCCTCGGCGGCGACCTGGGCAAGATGCCCAAGGAATTCGCCAAGGAGTACGAGCAGGCGCACCCCAACGTCCAGGTCGAGATCTACGAGCAGTCCAACTCGGTCGGCTACACCCGGATGCTGGCCCAGCAGAAGGCGTCGCCGGACCAGCCGCTGGTCAACTTCGGCTTCTTCAACGCGCAGACCTCGGTGCAGGGCATCGACGACAAGATGTGGGCCAAGCTGGACTACTCCGCGATGTCCAACTCCGCCGACATCGACCCGCGGTTCCAGCGCGAGGACGGGCACGGCATCGGCATCGGCGTCGACCAGTTCGGCCTGGTCTACAACAAGGACAAGATCAGCAAGGCGCCCACCTCCTGGGCGGCCCTGTGGGACCACGCCTACCAGGGCAAAGTGTCGTTCTTCGGGTTCCCGTGGTACGCGGTCTACATGGCCGCCAAGCTCAACGGGGGCGGGCTTGACAACATGGAACCCGGCTGGGACCTGTGGGAACGGGAGGCCAAGCAGATCCGGCTGCTGGTGGAGTCCAACCCGCAGTACCTCAACGTGCTGAGCAACGGCACCGCCCCGATGACCGCGTACTTCGCGGGCACCGGGCAGCAGTGGATCAACTCGGGGGCCCCGCTGACGTACGTCGTGCCGTCGGAGGGCGCGATTCCGCTGCCGATCTACATGCAGGCCGTGCAGGGCTCGACGCCGCAGCAGCTCGAAGTCGTACACGACATGATCAACGAGATGATCTCCCCCAAGTGGTGCGCCCGCTGGGCCGAGGTCAGCGTCGAGGCCCCGGCCAACGTCAAGGCGCCGCTGCCGGCCAAGCTCAAGGACCTGCCGGCGTTCCAGAAGTCCACCACGGACGCCTTCCAGGACATCGACTACGCGATCGTGGGGCGCAACAACGCCCAGTGGCAGAAGCGCTGGGAAACCGACATCGCTTCGCGTATCTGAGCCTCGCGTATCTGACCCCCGCACCTGACCCCCGCACCTGAACCCCGCACCTGAACCCCGCACCTGAACCCCGCATCTAGGGAGAATCCGCCGATGCTACGCCGGCACCGCTCGGCATACCTCCTCGCCGCCCCCAGCCTGGTCGTGCTGGCCGCCGTATTCGTCGGGGCGATGCTGACCCTGCTCGAGTACAGCTTCCACGAGTACGTCCCCGGCGGCGCGGACATCCCCGGCACGATCGCGACCTGGGCGGAGTTCCTGACCAGCGGCTACCACTGGGGTGTGGTGACCGAGACGGTCCGGCTCGGGCTGCTCAGCACGGTCGTGGCCGCGCTGGTCGGCTACCCCACGGCTCTCGCGCTGCACCGCATCCGCCGTCCCGGATGGCGCTATGCCGGACTTTTCGTGATCTTCGCGCCGCTGCTGACCAGCGTGGTCGCCCGCACCTACGGCTGGGAGCTGGTGCTCGGCGACAGCGGCCTGCTGAACGGCGTGCTGGGCGGGTTCGGGCTCGGCCCGGTGGAACTGCTCTACCAGCGCAGTTCGGTCGTGATCGCGCTGGTCCACATCCTGCTGCCGTTCATGGTCTTCCCGATCCTGAGTTCGCTCGGCCAGCTCGATCCGGCGCTGGACGAGGCGGCGGGCGACCTCGGCGCGGGGTCGCTGCGGCGGTTCGTCAAGGTGACGCTGCCGCTGACCGCGCCGGGGCTGCTCGCCGGGGCGCAACTGGTGTTCGCGCTGTCGATCAGCTCGTTCGCCACGCCCAGCCTGCTCGGCGGCGGCCGGGTCAACGTACTGGCCACCGACATCTACGACAACGTCAACAACGTGGACTGGCCGCTGGCCGCGGTGTCGTCGTACGCCCTGCTGATCCTCGCGGTGGTCGCGCTGGCGATCTTCGGCTGGCTGCAACGCCGCACCGCGCGGGCCGAGCAGGGCGGCGTGACCGCGGCGGGCGCGGCCCCGCGCGGGGTGCGCGGCTGGGGCGTGTGGCTCGCGCTGGTCTACGCGTTCGTCCTGCTGCCGCTGGCGATCATCGTGGTGAACTCGTTCTCCTCGGTGTCGTTCGGCACCTGGCCGCCGCCGGGCTTTTCCACCAAGTGGTACGCGAACCTGTTCGAGCAGGACGGCCTGGGCGAGGCCGCGCTGCTCAGCCTCCAGGTCGCGCTGATCGCGACGGTCATCACGGTCGCCATCGGCACCGCGGTGGCCACGGCGCTGGTCCGGTACCGGATGCCGGGCCGGTCCGTGATCCAGTCGCTGGTGCTGTCGCCGACCGTCGTCCCCAAGGTCGCGTTCGGCTTCGCGGGGTTCATCTTCCTGCACCGGCTCGGCCTGTTCGGCGGTACGGCGGGCCTGGTCGCCACGCACGTCGTGATCATGCTGCCGTTCGTGGTGATCGTGCTCACCGCCGCGCTGATGCGGGCCGACGCCACCCTGGAGGCCGCCGCCAAGGACCTCGGCGCCGCGCCGTTCCGGGCGTTCCGGCTGGCCACGCTGCCGCAGGTCCGGCCCGCGCTGATCGCGGCGGCGCTGTTCGCCTTCGTGGTCAGCTTCGACGAGGTGGACATGACGGTGTTCCTGCTCGCGCCGGACCAGAGCACGCTCCCCGTCTGGATGTTCGTTTACATGCAGAAGTACCAGGACCCGACGCTCGCAGCCCTCTCGACGCTGCTCATCGGGGCCGCGCTGATCATCGCCGGGTTCGTGGCGCTGTTGCTGCTCCGCTCCGGCATTCTCGCAACCAAGAAGGGAAACAACGAATGACCACCGCACACACCGTGGAGCAGGTACCCGTCACGACGCTCGCCAACGGCCACCGCCTGGAACTCACCGTGCACACCCTGCGCGGCGCATCAGAGGGGCCGCGCATGGTGATGTTCGGCGGCGTCCACGGCGACGAGCCGATGGGCGCGGAGACCGTACGCCGGCTGGTCGCCGCCATCGACCCGGCCGCGCTGCGCGGCACGGTCGTCCTGGTACCGGTCGCCAACCCGTACGCCCACGCGGCGCTCACCCGCAACACGCCGCTGGACGGCATGAACCTCAACCGGACCTTCCCCGGCGACCGGGGCGGCAGCGTGACCGAGCAGCTCGCCGCGGTGCTGTGCGAGATCCTGACCGGGGCCGACTACTTCATCGACTACCACTCGGGCGGCAACCTCGCCAGCGTGGACTACGCCTACATCCACGACGAGGGCGCGGAGATGTCCAAGGCGTACGGGTGCCGGGTGCTGTACGCGGGCACGCCGTACCCGGGTTCGGCGACCGGCTGGGCGCTCACCCACGGCATCGCCTGCATGGTCAGCGAGCTGGGCGGCGGCGGGCAGCGCATCGACGAGTACCTGGCCAGGGGCCTGGACGGCACGCTCAACGTGCTGCGCACGCTGAGCATGCTGCCCGGCGAGCCGGTCGCGCCGCCCGCCGACCAGGTCGTGGTCGGCACCCTCAGCACGCTGCGGCCCACCATGGGCGGCACCATGCTGTGCGAGTACGGCGTGGACCGGATCGGCGAGCGCGTCGCCAAGGGCACCGTGCTCGCCCGGATCGTCCACCCGGCGACCTCCGAGGAGCTGGAAGTCCTCACCGCGCCGTACGAGCCGAGCATCCTGGTGCTCGGCCGCGAGTCGATGACCAACGTGGCCCCGGGCGACTACGGCCTGATGGTCGCCGACGGCTCGACCGCCACACCCGCCGTTTGATCAGGGGGTATAGGGCGGCGGGGCCGCCGGCGGGTATGACACCGGCATGGTCATCGGATTCATCGGCAGCGGGCGCATCGGCGCCACGCTCGCGCGCCTTTCCGTGAACGCCGGTCACTCGGTGGTGCTGAGCAACTCACGCGGCCCCGAGACACTGTCCGCCCTGGTGGCGGGGATGGGACCACACGCCACGGCGGCGACCTCGGCCGAGGCCGCCGCCCGGGGCGACATCATCGTGGTCTCCATCCCCTTCGGCCACTACCGCGACGTACCCGCGGAGCCGACGGCGGGCAAGGTCGTCATCGACGTCGGCAACTACTACCCGAAGCGCGACGGGACGTACGCGCAGCTCGACGGCACCACCACGAGCAGCGAACTCGTCGCCGCCCACCTCCCGGACGCCCGGGTGGTCAAGGCGTTCAACGTCATCCACTTCCAGGACCTCGCCGACGAGGGCCTGCCCGCAGACCATCCGGAGCGCCGCGCGCTGCCCATCGCGGGCGACGACGCCGACGCCAAGAAGACGGTGACCGAGCTCATCGACTCCTTCGGCTTCGACGTGGTGGACACCGGCCCGCTCGCCGAGGGCCGCCGCTTCCAGCCCGGTACGCCCGCCTACCTCACCCGGTTCACCGCCGCCCAGCTCCGCGAGGCCCTGTCCTAGAGTTTGCAAACACAGTTTGCAAACGTGCTTTGCAACTGTATGGTGCTCGCATGCCCGATCGCCCGGAGCCGCAGCAGATCACCGACGTCGCGGCGCTGAAGCTGCTCGCCCACCCCATGCGGCAGCGGATCGAACGCCTGCTCAGAGACGGGCCCGCCAACTCCACGACGCTGGCTCGCGCACTGGGCCAGAGCACCGGGGTCACCAGCTACCACCTGCGGCAGATGGCCGAGCACGGGTTCATCGAGGAGGTGCCCGAGCTGGCCAAAGGCCGGGAACGCTGGTGGCGGCACGTCCCGGCCGACCGGCGCGTCCCGCCGTACAGCGAACAGAGCCCGGAGATGCGCGCGGCGGTCGAGGAGATGAGCCGTCTCGACCTCGCCGACGACCTGGAGCAGTTCGCCCGCTTTCAGGTGGCCCGTGCCGAGCTGGGGGAATGGGCCGACGCGCTGGCCTGGTCCCGCTCGACGATGCGGCTCACGGTGGCGGAGCTGGCGGAGTTCCTTGAGGAGTACGTGAAGCTGCTCTACCGGTACAAACGGCCCGAGGAGGACACACCGCCGGAGGCCCGGACCGTCGTCGCCCGGCTGCTGGCCTTCCCCGCGACCGACGACGATCAGTGATCGGGCCGCCGAGCTGGCACTCGGCGGCCCGATGCGCAGGAATCACGCACCACCACGCCCGAGGGCGTGTCTCGACGTGTGCGCAACCCCACCAGGAAAGGAGAGCAGTTCATGCTGCTCCCATGCAAACCGGCTGTTGTGGTCGCCTTACTCGCGTCCCTGCTGACCGCGCCGCCCGCGCCGCCCGCCGATGCCGCCACAACGGAGGTCTCCTTCACCGGAGGCGGCGGTGTCACATTACACGGCACCATCGTGGCCCCGGCTCAGACGCGGGGTCGCGCCCCCGGCATCGTCATGGTCCACGGCGCGGGGCCGGTCACCCGCGCGGAGTACCGGGACGAGGCCGAGGCGTACGCCAGGCGCGGCATCGCCACCCTCATCTACGACAAGCGCACCACCGGGTACTCCACCGTGAACCGCGACTACGACACGCTGGCCGAAGACGCCCTCGCCGCGGTACGCGCCCTGCGGGCCCGCCCCGAGGTGAACCCCGAGCGGGTCGGGATCTGGGGCCTGTCCGAGGGCGCGTGGGTGGCCCCGCTCGCGGCCGCCCGCTCACCCGAGGTGGCCTTCCTCGTCGTGGCGGGCGCGATCGGCACGACCCCGGCCAGGCAGCAGTCCTGGGCGTACGGTCAACGGCTGGACCACGCCGGGGTCCAGGGGTCCCTCGTCACCACCATGCGGCACCGGCTCATCCGGTTCGCCCAGGCCGCGGGCCTGTTCGCCGAGGCGGCGCACGATCCCGTGGCGAGCTGGGAACGGGTCCGCCAGCCGGTGCTCGCGGTGTGGGGGGCTTTGGACCGGGAGGCGATGCCCGCCGAGAGTTCGCGGATCATCCGGCAGGCCCTGGAACGCGGGGGCAACGACCAGCACACGATCCGCTTCATTCCGGGCGTACGGCACAATCTCAACGGCACCCACGACGACGGCTTCGACCGCCCGGACCTGGTCCCGGCCGGGTACGCGGAGGTTGAGGCCGCCTGGATCAAGAGCCTGCCCGTACGGGACAAGCCGGGCACTCCACCGCAGCAGGCCGCGAGCAGCGGCTCGCCGAGCGAACCCACCGCCTGGTACGAGGGCCCGGGGCTACAGGTCGCCGCTTTTCTGATCTTCCTGGCCGCCCTGCTCGGGCACCTCGCCATGGCCGTCGTCCGCCGGCTGCGCGGTCATCGCGGCGCGGTCCCGGGGGCCCACCCGGCCCGCTGGTTCCTGATCGGCCTGCTGACCACGGTGTTCGGCTTCCTCGCCTACCTCGGCGTCCAGATCGTCACCGGCGCGTACCTCATCGGCCCGGTCGTACTCGGCCGCCCGCTCCCCTGGCTGGCACTCCAGCTCACCGCCGTCGCCACCGTGGCCGCCGCCGTACGCACGGCCCTCGCCACCTGGCCCGCCCGCCGTACCGAACGAGCCCGGCGAGCGCTCACGCTGACCGCCGCGGCTGCCTTCGTGCCCTGGGCGCTGTACTGGGGCCTGCTCATACCCTGAGTGAGCCGAGGAGAGCGGGGGGTGATCACCGGGTACGCCGTCGCCGGACGACAGACCGTCGATGGGAAGGGCACCCCGAGTTGACCGGTACCGGTACCCACATCACCCCCGCCGGCGGGTCCGGCCCCGCGTACGCAAGTTCCTGCTGGTGCTGCACGTCCGCGTCAGCGTCGGCTGGTTCGGCGGCGGCTACGCCATGCTCGTGCTCGGCGTGGCCGCCCTGACCAGCGCCGGTTCCCCGCTGCGCCCGGCCGCGTACCAGCGGAGGTATCCGGGGGCGGTGACCCGTACGCCCAGCATGTCGACTGGAGGTCGCCGACCACTACACCACGTTCGCGGCCCACTGCGCCGGCGAGGTGACCATCGACCGGATACTCATCGACGGCCAGGCGGTCATCGAGGGCAGCCTCGCCGTCGCCGAGGCGTTCTGCTAGGCGGGGTCGTGCGACTTTCGTCGGGGGTCTCCCTGGAAAAGGGAGATCCTTTGGCGGTCCTGTCCCGGGGAGCACTTCTCTAGCGTCGGGCAGCGGGAAAGGAGAAGTGCTCACCTTGAACGCGCTACGTCGAAACTGGAAGCCGATCCTGCTGCTCATGCTGGTATCACCGCTACTGGCGGAGGTCTTCAGCGGTTCCATGCCGGCTTCCGACTACTTCCAGCCGGGGATCTTCCTGCCCTTCACCATTTTCGTGTACGGCCTGCCGATCCTGGTGCTGCGCGAACTGGCGGCCCACAGAAGGGTGGGGCTGCTCGGGCTGTGGGGTCTGGGCATCATTTACGGCCTGTTCAACGAGGGCCTGATCTCCGAAACCCTCTACCATCCACTCGATCCGGCGAACCCGGCCTACGATTCCTACGGGCTGGTGGCCGGGCTGCGCATCCCTTGGACGCTTTTCATCCTGCCCTGGCACGGGGTCTTCTCCCTGGTCACGCCGGTGGTCCTGATCGATCTCCTGTTCCCGGGCCAGGCGGGAAGGCCATGGCTGCCGAAGAAGGCGACCTGGGCGCTGGCAATCGTCACCGGCGGCCTTGCCGTGGCCCGTTTCGTCCTCTGGGGCGAGAACCGAACCGTCCAGGAAAGCGGCGTGTTCGCACTCCAGGCCGCGATCGTGCTCGGTATCGGAGTACTGGCGTACCTGCTGGCCGACCGGCTCCCACGCCCGTCCTACATCACCTCGGACCGACGCCCTGCTTTGTGGAAGCCCTTCGCCGCCGGAGCGGCCCTTTACGCGGCCTGGTTCGTCGGGACCGAACTGCTCGTGTCCATCGTCCGGCCCCCCTGGCCGATCGCTGCCCTCTACACAGTGGCCGCGGTGACGGTGGGCCTGTGGCTGATCTCCCGCCGCCACGAGATCCGCCCGACGACCGCGGCGGCCTTCGTCCTCGGCATCGGCACGGCCCAGGCCGCGGTGACCGTGCTACTGAATGGTCTCCTGGTGGCCGACACCTTCAGAGCCGTCTCCGGCGCCATCTTCATCGCCGTCTACCTCATCGCCTTGAGCAAAGTGGGTGCGCAACGTCGAACCGCCGATCACCTTGAGTAGCCCCTCCCAAGGAGCCGCCGTGATGCCACCGCAAGAAGACGGCCACTTCGCCGAGATCATCACCCCGGGCGGCAGCCACGTCGTGATGTACGGCATCACCGCCGCCCACGCGGCCGACGTCGCCGCCCGCCACGCCCCGGAGGAATCGTCACGAACGTACCCGGCTCGTGATCGGCAAGGGCGCGGCGCATCGGAAGCGAGTCCCACAGCCATTCGGGAGCGTTGACACCACCCGGCTTCACGGCCTTGGTACACGGCGCGCATAGACGATCATTGTTGTAACGGTTCAGCAGCGTAACTTGCACGCCGGACACAACCGCTCACCTCGGGCCATCGATCCCCTTCCCGCGCGCCTCATTCCCACCAACGGTCCCGCCGCACGCTAGCGCACTCACCGTTATCATTATATGACCATCTGTAATGACAGCTTCCCAGGCAGGTCGCGCAGCCGCGTGCCGGGCATGTCACATCGGGCGCGCCTTTGTCCATCTTGTGGCCGAGGCCGGAAACGATCTGGCCATCGCCTACGGAAGGGGCTGGAAGCAAAGTGCGCAAACGCTCGTTGATCATGGTCGCGGTGACCTCGGCGGCCCTGGTCGTATCGTCCGTCGATGCCCAGGCCATCGCAGGTGAACGCGGGTCCGTCGCCGTCCGGAGCGGGCCGTCCGTCGCCGCCGTGGCCCCCGAGCACCAGAGCGCGACCCCGGCGAAGAACGCCCTGAGGGACATCGTCATGAGGGACTCCGTTCGCTGCCCGAAGCCCAGGTCGAAGTCCGTCAACTTGTCGTGGGGCATCGGCGAGAACCACAAGTCCACGACGGTGTACTTCAACAACCACTGCTCGGTACGGGTGGGGGTAAAGCTGTTCTTCAGGACCAAGCGCCGATTCCAGGGGCCGAAGCGCTGGACCAGGTGCCTCACCACCAACGGCGGAACCCAGGGCAGGAAGAAGTACCACCACGCGATGCGGACCCGCCTGCTGGCCGTGATGCCAGGCTGCTAGAACCCGGCCCCCCGCTCACAGAGCACTTCGTCCTGGCCCGGTGTCCATGGCACCTTGGACCGCACACCCCCATCCCCTCCCAGGAGGGCGGTGGGGGATGGGCGGGCGGCAGGAAAGGATCGCTTCAGGTGGTGCTGGAACGGCGAGGTACCACGGCTCATGCGAAATGCCGGACACCGGGCCGCCACTGAGGACGGCGGGCGGCGAGAGGATTCGTCAACCGTT
The DNA here is from genome assembly GCF_003236385.1 of Spongiactinospora gelatinilytica. Lineage (GTDB taxonomy): Bacteria > Actinomycetota > Actinomycetes > Streptosporangiales > Streptosporangiaceae > Spongiactinospora > Spongiactinospora gelatinilytica. The sequence continues at coordinate 23,223 of NZ_POUA01000001.1, read as the reverse complement.
AAGGCTGTGCGGGGGTGATGTCGGTGTGTGGGAAGTCCTCGCCTTTGAAGAGCAGTGGCTGGTCAAGGTCCTTGGCGAGGGCGTAGGCGAAGCAGTCACCCATGTTGAGTCCGGCCTTGGCGGCGTTGCCCTTGCCGTAGGTCTGGTAGGCCCGCCGCGCGATCCCGGCCTGATTTGGGTGTTACGGGCTCAATGACGAGGCCCATCTCGTTGATGAGCGTGTCGAAGGCGTTGCGCATGGCCTCGCCGCGGTTGTCTGCCACGATTGCCGCTTCGACATAGTTGACAGCCGAGATACGGCACGCGGTTGCGGCGATGGCGTCGGCGAATTGGGCAGCCTCGGGCTCACCGTTGATGACGGCGATGATGGGCGCTGGAATCGACGATCACGCGGGAAGGCCGGTGTCCGAGTCGTACAGGTCTTCAACGGAGAGCCGGTCCTGACCCAGGTGGGTTCGCATGTCGGCGGCAATGCTCAGGATGCGTTCGGCCCTGCCGGCGGTGCCGGTGCGGCGCTCCAGCGCTTCCAGACGGCGTTCGAGCACTTGAGCGGCGTGCTGAGTCTCCTCGGCCAACCGGATTACCCGGCGCGCGAGGTCATGAATGGGTTCGTGTTCGAGGTCCACGCCCACCGTCGCTCGACTCCTTCGGTCGCGTCACCTGAGTTGCCCTTCTAGCGTAGCCGGTAGCCGAACCGGACTCGTTGCAACGAGTGACATCCGTCCGCGTCACAACGTTCTGTCGAACCGGGCCACGGGTTCTTCTTAGACATAGTGCCGACGGCGGCATGTCAGGCTTCCCAGATCTCGGGCCGGAGCCTGCCGCGGGCAGCGATTCGGAACCCTTGTTCCCGAGCCCACGCGCGTACATGCGAGACGGTCGGCTGCTGGTCCGCTTGACCATACGACCTCTGTCGACGTCCTTGGCGGGAAAGGGTGCGGGAGAGCAGACGGTACCTAGGAAGGGGAGAGGGAGTGGGCGACGGCGGGAGAGGACTAGGCGGCGAGGAGGCGGGTTCAGCCGGTGCTGGAACGGCGAAGTACCACGGCTCATGCGAGATGCCGGACCGGGGCGTAACTGAGAACGGTGGGCGGCGAGAGGGGGCCTGCCGTACGCCCGGGCGAAGCCCGGGCCTGGAAAAACAGGCCGAGCGCCAGCGAGGTCCATTTCCCGCCGAAGGCGGGGTTCTTAGGCTCGCGGTAGCGAGTTCCACCCGCCGAAGGCGGGGCCCCTGGCGCGGTAGCGCGTCTACTCCGCCGGAGGCGGTCCTTGCCCGCCCGCCGGAGGCGGGGGCGCGAGCGGAGCGAGCGCAATTCAGCACGGCAGGCGGAGGGCGATGGCGGCGATGTCGTCTTTGCCGGTGGTGGGGAGGCCCGTGACGAGTTCTTCGCAGAAGGCGTCCAGCGGTTCCGTGGCCAGGGCGGTGGCGTGGTCGCATAGGCGGGCGAGGCCCACGTCGAGGTGTTCGCCCGGCCGTTCGATCAGGCCGTCGGTGTAGAGCAGCAGCGTGTCCCCGGGTTCGAGCTGCGTGAAGGCGCTGGGCCGTTGTTCGTCCAGGCCGATGCCGAGCAGCGCGCTGTGCGCCTCCTCCAGGTAGCGGCCGGTGCCGGCGGCCGTGATCAGGAGCGGCGGCGGGTGGCCGGCGGCGGAGTAGTTGAGCCGCCAGCCGTCGGGGATCTGTTCGACGCGGGCCAGTACGCAGCTCGCCGTGCCGACCGTGTGCAGGCTCTCCATGGTGGTGTCCAGGCGGCGCAGGATGTCGCCCGGCGGTTCCTTGCGGTCCACCACCAGGCCGCGCAGCATGTTGCGAAGCTGGCTCATGGTGACGGCGGCGGGGAGGTCGTGCCCGGCGACGTCGCCGATGGTGAGGACGAGGGCCCCATCGGGGAGTACGAACGAGTCGTACCAGTCCCCGCCGACCTCGGCCGCGGCCGGGCTGGCCCGGTATCGGGCGGCGATCTCCAGGCCCGCCACCTGGGGCGGGTCGGCGAGCAGGCTGCGTTGCAGGGCGAGCGCCATGCGCTGGGTGCGCTGGAAGCGGATGACGTTGCTGAGCGGGCCGTGCGCGTGGTCGAGGATCTGGGTGATGAGTTTGGCGTCGCTCATCTCCAGCGCGGGGCGGGGGGTGCAGACCCCGACGGCCACCACGGCGGCCACGACGCCGTCCACCACCAGGGGCAGCATGACGACGTCGTGCATGCCGGTCGAGGCGACCCATTTCTCGGTGGCGGTGCGGAGGATGCCGGAGGGGATGCCGGGCGGGTTGGGTACGCGTACCGGCGATGCCTCGCGTACGGTACGCGCGAACGGCCCGTTGGGGCCGAATACCTCGTGTCCGCCTTTGGGCGGTATCGGCAGCCCGTCCCGTACCGCGGCGGCGACCCGTTCCGCGACGATGGGCGCGTTGTCGGGACGTTCGACCGAGTCGAGCAGCAGGTAGAAGGAGCAGGTGTCGGCGAGTTCGGGGACGATGACGCGGCCCAGGCCGGTCACCACGTCCTCCAGTCCGGACACGCCGCCCGCCACCGCGCCCGCGCGTTCGAGGAGTTCTCTGCGCCGGTTCTCCTGCCAGCGTTCCTCGACGTTGGAGACGGTACCGACCCATTCGACCACTTTGCCGTTCTCGCGTACCGGTACCGACCGGGCGTGGAAGTGCTCGTAGTCGCCCGCCGGGGTGCGCATCCGGAAGGTGGCCTCCCACAGCGGGTGTACTTCGGCGAGCGCCCGCAGCCAGGAGGCGACGGCGGCGGGCTCGTCCTCGGGGTGCATCACCGGCGACCAGTTGCCGCGTTTGAGGATCTCCGCGGACCTGCCGATCACCCGTTCCCAGCCGGGGCTCATGTCGACCACCCGGCCGTCGGCGGTGGCCACCCAGACGACCTCGACGCCGACGTTGACCAGGCTGCGGTAGCGGCGCAGCACGCGCAGCCGTTCCTCGGACAGTTCGTGGATGCGCCGCTTGGCGACGACCTGCGCGGTGGTCTCCATGCCCACGGTCAGCACGCCGCGCTCCCCGTCGTGCAGGGCGATGGGTGAGAGGCTGAAGGTGAAGTACCGTTCCCTGATGTCAAGGTCGGGGTGGTCGGCCGGTACGGGCAGGTCGCTGGCGAGGGCCGGTTCGCCGGTCGCGAGCACCTTGTCGAACAGGTGGATCGCGCCGAGATTGGGCAGGTCGTGGAACACCTCGGACATCGGCGCCCCGATCTTCCGGTCGCCGAAGTACTCGCGGTAGGCCGCGTTGGTGTAGACGAGCCGGTGCGTGGGCCCGGCCGTCACGAGTACGCCCACCGGCGCGGGATCGAAGACTTCGAGCCCCAGCCCCAGCCCGCGAACTCTCCCCATCAAGCTTCCCCTCTCGCGCATGTCCGGGACGTCCCCCAACACCCGAAAACACGCTTGCTCCCCAGGTCGGCATACTATGCGGGAAATAGTCAGACATATCCCACCGCTGGGTAAAGCACCGAGAGGGTCTCCCGGGCGAGTTGCAACTCTTCCCGGGGCTCGATCACCAATACCGCCGTTTCCGCGTCCGGCGCGCTGACGACGCGGTCGATCCCAGGATCGCCGATCGCCGGGCGCCCGATTCCGAGCAGGCCGAGGCGGTCGCACACCGCCTCGCGTACCTCCGGCTGGTCCCAGCCGATCTCGCCGGTGAAGACCAGGGCGTCCAGCCGGGAGAGGCTGGTGGCCTCCGCGGCGATCTCCCTGCTCACCCGGTGCGCGAAGACCGTGAGGGCCAGTTCGGAGGTCGGGTCGCCGGCCTTGACGAGGTCGCGGGTGTCCCCCGACCTGCCGTCGGACAGTCCGAGCAGGCCCGAACGGTGTTCCAGGCCCTCGCGCAGCTCGCTGACCGAAAGGCGGTTGCCGGTGAGCAGCCACAGCAGCATGCCGGGGTCGATGCTGCCGGACCGTTTGCTCATCGGCACGCCCTCAAGCGGGGTGAAGCCCATCGAGGTGTCCACGCTGCGGCCGTCGCGGACCGCGCACACCGAGCACCCGCCGCCGAGGTGGGTGAGCACCATTTGCAACTCCGGCACCGGCCGGTCCAGAAGGCCGGCGGCCCGGCGCAGTGCCCAGGCATAGGACAGGCCGTGGAACCCGTACCGGCGCAGGCCGTACCGGCGGCGCCACTCCTCGGGCAGCGGGTACGTCGCCGCGTACTCCGGCAGCCCGGCGTGGAAGGCGGTGTCCGGGCACAGCACGTGCGGCACGTCGGGCAGGCACCGCCGTACCGCCTCCACCAGCGCCAGCGCGGGCGGGATGTGCAGCGGCGCGAGGTCTTCGCGGGCGGCGACCTGGGCGACGATCTCGTCGTCCACCACCATTGGGGCCGGTACGGCGACGCCCCCGTGTACCAGCCGGTGCCCGACGGCCGCGACGTCGAGATCTCCCACCTCGCCGAGGAAGTCCGCCACGGTCTCCTGCGCCGCATCCGGGTCAAGACTCTGCTCGGTGTGCCGCCCGGCCAGGACCTGCTCGCCGCGGACCAGATTGAGCCGCAGGCTGGAGGACCCCGCGTTGACCGTGAGCACGACCGGATCGGAGCTTGCCATGGTTGGTCGCGTGCCCGAGACCAACCACCCCAAACAGCCCACCCGAACGACACGGACGGGTTTGAAAGCCTGACTGGAGGAACTGTCCGGTAATGGACGTACTCGAATCCGTGGACGCGTACTGGCGGGCCGCCAACTACCTGTCGGTGGGACAGATCTACCTGCTGGACAACCCGTTGCTGACCAGGCCACTGCGCGCCGAGGACGTCAAACCCCGGCTGCTCGGCCACTGGGGCACCACCCCGGGCCTGAACTTCTGCTTCGCGCACCTCAACCGCGTCATCAGGGAGCGCGACGAGAACATGATCTACATCGTCGGCCCGGGCCACGGCGGGCCGGCGGCGGTGGCGCACGCCTGGCTGGAAGGGACCTATACCGATAAATATCCTGACGTCACCCAGGACGAGCCGGGCATGCGCGCGCTGTTCCGGCAGTTCTCCTTCCCCGGCGGCATCCCCAGCCACGTCGCGCCGGAGGTGCCCGGTTCCATCCACGAGGGTGGTGAGCTGGGGTATTCGCTGGCACACGCCTACGGCGCGGCGTTCGACAACCCGGAGCTGGTGGTGGCGTGCGTGATCGGCGACGGGGAGGCCGAGACCGGTCCGCTGGCCGCGAGCTGGCACGCGAACAAGTTCCTCACCCCCGGCCGGGACGGCGTGGTGCTGCCCATCCTGCATTTGAACGGGTACAAGATCGCCAACCCCACGATCCTCGCCCGCATCCCCGAACAGGAGCTGGCCGCCCTCCTGGAAGGCTACGGCTATCACCCGCACCTGGTCGCGGGCGCGGAGCCACTGGCCGTCCACCGGCGGATGGCCGAAGTACTGGACACCGTGTTCGACCGGCTCAGGGACGATCCCACCGGCCGCCCGCCGATGATCGTGCTGCGCACGCCGAAGGGCTGGACCGGCCCACACGAGGTGGACGGCCTGCCGGTGGAGGGCACCTGGCGGGCCCACCAGGTGCCGCTGACCGAGGTGCGCACCCGCCCGGAGAAGCTGGCCGCGCTCGCCGCCTGGATGCACTCCTACCGCCCGCGCGAACTGTTCGAGGGCGACGGACGCCCGGCCGAGATCGTGCGCGCCGCCGTACCGGAGCAGCGGCGCAGGATGAGCGCGAACCCGCACGCCAACGGCGGCGAACTGCTCCGCCCGCTGCGCCTGCCCGACTACCGCGACTACGCGGTAGAGGTCGAGAGCCCCGCCGCCCGCACGAGTTCGCCCACGGGGGTGCTCGGCGGTTTCCTGCGCGACGTGCTCGAACGCAACCCGACGGCGTTCCGGCTGATGGGCCCGGACGAGACCGCCTCCAACCGGCTGTCGGCGGTGTACCAGACCACCGCCAAGACGTGGAACGCCGCCACCCTGCCCACCGACGAGCACCTCGCCCCCGACGGTCGGGTCATGGAGGTGCTGAGCGAGCACCTGTGCCAGGGCTGGCTGGAGGGCTACCTGCTGACCGGCCGGCACGGCCTGTTCAACTGCTACGAGGCGTTCATCCACATCGTCGACTCGATGTTCAACCAGCACGCCAAGTGGCTGGAGAGCGCACGCAGGATCCCCTGGCGACGGCCCATCTCCTCACTGAACTACCTGCTGTCCTCCCACGTCTGGCGGCAGGACCACAACGGCTTCAGCCACCAGGACCCCGGCTTCCTGGACGTGGTGATGAACAAGAAGGCCGAGGTCGTGCGGGTGTACCTGCCGCCGGACGCCAACACGCTGCTGTCGGTGGCCGACCACTGCCTGCGCTCGCGCGACTATGTCAACGTCGTCGTGGCGGGCAAGCACCAGGCGCACGACCTGATGCCGATGGACGACGCCGTCGCGCACTGCGCCCGCGGGCTCGGCATCCTGCCGTGGGCCTCCACGGACGCGGGTGAGCACCCTGACGTGGTACTGGCCTGCGCGGGCGACACCCCGACCATGGAGACGCTGGCCGCGGCGGCGCTGATCCGCGAGCACCTGCCGCGGCTCAAGGTCCGCGTGGTGAACGTGGTGGACCTGATGCGGCTGCTGCCGCCGTCCATGCATCCGCACGGGATGGCGGACGCGGAGTTCGACACGCTGTTCACCGCCGACCGGCCGATCATCTTCAACTTCCACGGATACCCGTGGTCGATCCATCGCCTCATCTACCGCAGGACCGGGCACGCCAACTTCCATGTGCGCGGGTACCGCGAGGAGGGCACCACGACCACCCCGTTCGACATGGCCATGTTGAACGGGATCGACCGCTACCACCTCGTCATGGACGTGATCGACCGGGTGCCCGGCATCGGGGCCACCGCCGGTCACCTGCGCCAGCGGATGGTGGACGCCCGGCTGCGGGCCCGTGCGCACACCCGCGAGCACGGCGAGGACCCGCCCGAGATCAGTAGTTGGACCTGGCCCGCAAGAAATGGCGAAAAGGAGCAGTGATGAAGGCCGTCACCTGGCACGGTAAGCGCGACGTCCGCGTCGAGGAGGTCACCGATCCGGCCGTCAAGGAGCCCACAGACGCGGTGATCAAGGTCACCTCGACCGGCATCTGCGGCTCGGACCTGCATCTTTACGAGGTGCTCGGGCCGTTCATGGGCGAGGGCGACATCCTCGGCCACGAGGCGATGGGCATCGTGGAGGAGGTCGGCGCGGATGTCCGCCACATCAGTCCGGGCGACCGGGTGGTGGTGCCGTTCAACATCTCCTGCGGCCACTGTTACATGTGCGACCGCAAGCTGTACGCCCAATGCGAGACAACCCAGAACCGGGAGTACAACATGGGCGCGGCCCTGTTCGGCTACACCAAGCTGTACGGCGAGGTGCCGGGCGGGCAGGCGGAGTACCTGCGGGTGCCGCAGGCGCAGTTCGGCCCGATCAAGGTCCCGCAGGGGCCGCCGGACGAGCGGTTCGTCTACCTGTCGGACGTACTGCCCACCGCCTGGCAGGCCGTGGAGTTCGCCGACGTACCCGAGGGCGGCGAGGTGACCGTGCTCGGCCTCGGCCCGATCGGCCAGATGTGCTGCCGGGTGGCCCGGCACCGCGGGCTGCGGGTGATCGGCGTGGACGGCGTGCCGGAACGGCTGGCGATGGCCCAGCGGCACGGCGTCGAGATCGTGGACGCCTCGGCGGTGGACGACGTCCCCGACGCGGTCAGGGACCTCACCGCGGGCCGGGGCACCGTGAGCGTGATCGACGCGGTCGGCATGGAGGCGCACGGCTCGCCGATGGCGCACCTCGCGCACACGCTGACCGCCCTGCTGCCCGGCCGGGTGGCCGCGCCGATGATGACCACCGCGGGCGTGGACCGGCTGGCCGCGCTGAACCAGGCCATCGACATCGTGCGGCGCGGCGGCACGATCTCGGTGAGCGGCGTGTACGGCGGCATGGCCGACCCGATGCCGATGCTGCGCATGTTCGACAAGGGCGTCACCCTGCGGATGGGCCAGGCCCACGTACGGCGCTGGATCGACGACCTGCTGCCGCTGGTGCTGGACGACTCCGACCCGCTCGGCACCGAGGACCTGGCCACCCACATCCTGCCGCTGGGCCACGCCCCGCACGGCTACAAGATCTTCCAGAAGAAGCGGGACCGGGCGATCAAGGTGCTGCTGACGCCTTAGCCGCCTCCGGCCGCGGGGACAGCGGCGGCGTGTCCATGCCGCGCGGGTCGCGCAGCCCGGCCGCGAAGTCGCGCAGCGCGTCCAGTGCGGTGTGCCGGGGCCGCCAGCCGAGTTCGTCGCGGGCCCGGCCGGCGTCCATCAGCGGCAGCCGCAGGACCAGGTCCACCAGGCCCGGCGAGGCCGGCACCAGGTGCAGCCGCCAGGCCGCGGCCACCACGCCGGTCAGCAGCGGGCCGGGCACCTTGACCAGCCGCGCGCCGAGCAGCGCGGCCAGCGTGGCGGGTTCGATGACGGGGTCGGCGGCGATGTTGAACGGCCCGGACACGTCCTTGGTGACCGCCAGCCGGTACGCCTCGCCGATGTCGTCGCCGTGTACCGCCTGGAAGACCAGCCCGGGGGTGTCCGGTACGAACGGCACCAGTTCCGGCCGGGCCAGCCGGGTGAGCCGGTTCGGCAGGAACGGCCCGGCGAACAGCCGGCGCTGCTCGACCGCCGACTCCCGTTTGAAGATGAACGAGGGCCGCATCCGCACCACGCGGATGTCCGGATGCTCCCGTTCATAGGCGTCCAGCACCCGTTCCAGGTACGCCTTCTCCCTTGCGTAGGCGGCGCGCGGCCACCCGTGGGTGGGCCAGTCCTCGCCCACCCTGCGGTCCTTCGGGCCCGGCGAGTACGTGCCCACCGAGGAGGCGTGGACCAGCACCGGCACCCCGGCGTCGGCCACCGCGCGGAACACCCGGATGCCGCCCAGCACGTTGTTGCGCCAGGTGACCACCGCGTCGCGGGTGGGCTGGAACAGCCATGCGAGGTTCACCACCGCGCCCGCGCCGGCGAAGTGCGGACGCAGGTCGTCCTTGCCGATGTCGGCCTGCTGCCATTCGACCTTGGCGGGCCGCCACTCCGGCTCGCGCCTGGCCAGCCCGAGCACCGAGCTCACCGAAGGGTCGGCGGCCAGCGCGGCGACCACGCTGGTCCCCACGTTCCCGGTCGCCCCGACAACCACTACACGCATCGTTCCTCCCTCATCCCACCGTCTCGGTGACCGGCTCGGCGGCGAACCACGCGATGGTGCGGCGCAGTCCCTCCTCCACCGGCACGACCGGCCGCCAGCCGAGCTTCTCCTCGGCCAGCGACGTGTCCGGCCGCCGTACCTTCGGGTCGTCCACCGGGCGCTCGATGAAGCGGATCGGCGAACGTGACCCGGTCATGTCCTTGATCAGTCCGGCCAGGGCGAGCATGGTCAGCTCCTCCGGGTTGCCGATGTTGACCGGCCCGGCGAATCCGCTGTCGGCCAGCGCCAGGATGCCCGCCACCGTGTCGTCCACGTAGCAGACGGACCTGGTCTGGCTGCCGTCGCCGGTGACCGTGATCGGCTCGCCGCGCAGGGCCTGGCCGACGAAGGTGGGGATGGCCCGGCCATCGGCGGGGCGCATCCGTGGGCCGTAGGTGTTGAAGATGCGCACGATGCCGGTGTCCACGCCGTGCGCGTTGCGGTAGGCGGTGGTCAGCGCCTCGGCGAAGCGTTTGGCCTCGTCGTAGACGCTGCGCGGGCCGACCGGGTTGACGTTGCCCCAGTACGTCTCCCGCTGCGGGTGTTCCAGCGGGTCGCCGTAGACCTCGCTGGTGGAGGCCAGCACGAACCGCGCGCCCTTCTCCTTGGCCAGGCCGAGCGCGTGCAGGGTGCCGAGGCTGCCGACCTTCAGCGTCTCGATCGGGTGGCGCAGGTAGTCGGCGGGCGAGGCGGCCGACGCGAAGTGGAGTACCAGATCCACGTCACCGGGGACGTGGACGAATCCGGTCAGGTCGCAGTCCAGCAGCCGGAACCCGGGAGCGCCGAACAGGTGCTCCACGTTGGCCGGGTCGCCGGTGAGGAAGTTGTCCATGCAGATCACCTGGGCGCCCCTGGCCAGCATGCGCTCGCACAGGTAGGAGCCGAGGAATCCGGCTCCGCCGGTCACCACGACGGTGCCCGTCGTCGGTGTCGTCACGTCTTCACCCCATCCGTCGATCGCGGGCGGCGAGCGGGCTCGCCGTCCAAGGTCGCGCACACGGCGTCGAGCACCTGGCGCACCCCGATGTCCAGCAGCCCCGGGTCGGGGCCGTTCGCGTGCGGGTCGCCGGTACGGCCGGCCCACAGGGCCACGTGCCGTTCGCGGCCCGGCGGCGGCCCCCACAGCGCGGGCGAGACCGGGCCGCAGATCACCACGGACGGCGTCTCCATGGCCACGGCCAGGTGCGCGACGCCGGTGTCGCCGCTGATCACCATCCGGGCGCGGGCCACCAGTACGGCCAGCTCTCCCAGCCCGGTACGGCCGGCCAGCACGCGGTCCCCCGGCAGTCCGGCGAGGTCGGCGATCTGCCTGGCCAGCACGCGTTCGGCGACGCTGCCGGTGATCAGCACCCGGTGCCCGGCCGCGCTCAGCTCGGCGGCCAGCTCCGCGTACCGGGCGGCCGGCCAGCACCGGGCCGCCGAGGACGCGCCGGGATGCACGATCACCGTCGCGTCCCGCCGCTCGGCGCGCAGGTCCAAGGTGAGGTCGTCGGGGTCGGCGGCGATGCCGTACCAGTGCAGCATCGCGCACCACCGGTGTACCTCGTGCAGGTCGGCCCGCCAGTCGGGGCCCTCGACCCCGGGCAGTCCGGGGTGGGCGTGGGTGAGCAGCGTGCCCGGGCGGATGCGGCGCAGCGCGGTGGTGCTCTGCGGGCCGCTGCCGTGCAGGTTGACCGCGATGTCGGCGCCGTCCAGCGAAACCGGACCGGTGCCGCTGGTGTGGACGAGTTCGTCCACCGCGCCGATCAGCGGCAGCAGAGGCCGCAGCGAGGACGGCGCGGCCAGCGTGATGCGGTGCCGTGGGTGCGCGCGGCGCAGCGCCCGCAGCGCGGGCACCGCGGTGAGCAGGTCGCCGAGGCCGAGCCCGCGCAGGGCGACCAGCGCGGGCCGGCTCATGGCCGTGTCCATGGCCGTGTTCATGGCCATGACGTCTCCGTGGCGGGGCAGACCACCAGTTCGCGCACCTCGCAGCCGGCCGGCTGGCCGAGCGCGAAGACGATGGTGGCGGCGACGTCCTCGGGCTGGTTGAGCCCGGCGTCCGGGCCGGGCCGGTACTGTTCGTCGCGGCCGTCGAAGAACGGCGTGCGCATGCCGCCGGGGATCAGCAGGGTGACCCCGACCTGCCCGGCCAGCTCCGCCGCCAGCGCGCGGGTGAACCCCACCACGCCGAACTTCGCCGCGCAGTACGCGCTCGCGTCGCTGAGCGCGCGCAGCCCCAGCGTGGAGGCCACGGTGACGACCCGCCCGCGGCTTTCGGCCAGGTACGGCAGCGCGGCCCGCACCACAGAGGCGGTGCCCAGCAGGTTGACCTGGATCACCCGCTCCCAGGCGGCGGCGGGCACGGCGTCGAGCCGCCCGCAGGCGTCCACCCCGGCCGCGGTCACCACGGCGGACAGCCCGTCCGCCCGGCCGGCCAGCTCACGTACGGCACTCTCGGCCTGCTCCCGGTCGCACAGGTCGGCGATCACATGGTCGTAGTCGCCGACGGGAGCGTTGACGTCGATGATCAGCGGGCGGCCCCCGGCCTTGGCCACGGCCTCCGCGGTCGCCTGGCCCAGCCCGGACGCGCCACCGGTGATCAGGATGTTGCCCAGCACGATAGGTCCCCTCTCGGTTGTCATGTCCTCATGCGATGGCCCGCGCCGCGGTGATCAGGCCGGTGGTGGAGTGGCCCGGGAGGGTGGGCAGGATGACGACCTCGCCGCCGATCCGCCGCATCACCTCGGTCTCGGGCAGGTCGGCGGCGGCGTAGTCGCCGCCCTTCACCCACACGTGCGGCCGCAGCCGGTCGATCAGCGCCGACGGGTCGTCCTCGTCGAAGACGACGACGGCGTCCACGCAGCCGAGCGCGTTGAGCACGGCGACCCGGTCTGCCTCGCGGACCACCGGGCGGCCGGGGCCCTTGAGCCGTCGTACCGAACGGTCGGAATTGACGCACACGATCAGCGCGTCGCCGAGCGCCCTGGCCCGGCGCAGCAGGCTGACGTGTCCGGCGTGCAGCAGGTCGAAGCAGCCGCCGGTGGCGATCAGCCGCCCGCCGGACGCGCGTACCGCCTCGGCCGCCTCGCGCGGGGTGCGCGGATGGTCCGGCGCGGCCTTGACCCGGATCGCCGCCGCGCCGCCCGCCGCCACGAACCGGCCCGCCTCGCGCACTGCGACGGCGACGGCCTCCTCGGGGGTGGCCCCGTCGCGCAGCGCGAGCGCCGCCGCCACCGCGAACCGGTCGCCCGCGCCGCAGGAGTCGCGGCCCGCGGCCACCTCGGGCGCGGGCACCCGTACGTGTTCGCCCGTGCCGCGGGCGACCGTCGCGCCGTCGTCGCCGAGCGTCACCGCCACGGCTTCGGCGTGGCAGGAACGGGCCAGCCGTACCGCGGCCTCGCCGGGAGTCTCGGCGGCGTCGCAGAGCAGGCGGGCCTCGGCGGCGTTCGGGGTGACCAGCGCGCAGCCGTACGGCGGGGCGCCGCCGTTCGGGTGCGGGTCCCACACGACCGGGATCTCCAGGCCGTGCAGCAGCGGGCGGGCCAGGTCGGCGACCCCGCGCCCGTAGTCGGAGACCAGGACCACGGCCGCGTCGCGCAGCACGTCGTGGGGGATCCGGCCGGGCCCGGCCCGGCCGTCGCCGTCGTCCACCCGCACCAGGGTCTGGCCCTTGGCGCGGACGCGGGTCTTGCTCGCCGTACGTCCGCGCAGCGGGAGCGCGGCCAGCCGCACCCGGCCCGCCAGCAGCTTGCGCAGGACGTCGCCCGCCGGGTCGTCGCCGATGGCGGTGACCAGCGTGACGTCGGCCCCGTCGGCGGCGGCGAGCAGCGCGGCCAGCCCCGCCCCGCCGGGACGCTGGTGGCGGCCGGACTCCACCACCACGGGAACCGGGGCGTCGGGCGCGATGCGATCGGCGTCCCCGTCGATGTCGATGTCCAGCAGCACGTCACCGATCACCACGATGGGCCCGCGGGTCACTGCGGCACCTCCTCGATCACGTCGCAGAGCATGTGGATGAGCGCCAGGTGGAGTTCCTGGACGGTGCAGGAGTCGGCGGCGGGCACCGGCAGGGCGTCGTCGCAGAGGTCGGCCAGCGGGTTCGGCGCGGGGCCGGTGAGCGCCCAGGTGAGCAGGCCGCACTCGCGCCCGGCCGCGGCGGCGGCCAGCACGTTGGCGCTGGTCCCGCTGGTGGACAGGCAGATCAGTACGTCGCCGGGGCGGCCGTGCCCGTGTACCTGGCGGGCGAACACCGACTCGGGCCCGAAGTCGTTGCCGATCGCGGTGACCGTCGAGGTGTCGGCGTGCAGCGCGATGGCCGCGTAGGGGCGGCGGTCGGCGCGGAAGCGGCCGACCAGTTCGGCGGTCAGGTGCTGGGCCTCGGCGGCCGAACCGCCGTTGCCGCAGGCCAGCAGCCGTCCGCCGCCGGTCAGCACGGCGGCCAGCTTCTGGCCCCAGGCGTGGATCTTCACCGTCTCGCCGTCCAGCTCGCGGATGGCGTCGCTCAGTTTGGCCAGGTGATGGTGCATCGGTCACCCTCCTGCCACGGCCATCCGCTGCCGCCGGGCGGCGATGGCGTTGAGGTAGACGGTCTCGGTCGCGGCGGCCACGGTGGGCCAGCCGTAGCGGGCCTGGGCCCGGCGTTCGCCCGCCTTCTCCAGGCCGGCCCGCAGATCGGGGTGGCAGAGCAGTTCGCGCAGCGCGGCGGCGAGCGCGCGGGGGCGGCGCGGCGGGATCAGCAGGCCGCAGCCCGCGACGCTGTCCAGGTGGCCGCCGACCGCGGAGGCGATCACCGGCACTCCGCAGGCCATCGCCTCCAGCGGGACCATGCCGAACGGTTCGTACCACGGCACGGTCACCAGCACGTCGGCCGAGCGCAGCAGCGCGGGCACGTCGGCGCGGGCCACGCTGCCGATCAGCCGGATCCGGTCGGCCACGCCCCGGCGGGCCGCGAGCCCGGCCAGCCGTACGGCCTCCGCGTCGCGTACGTCGCCACCGGCGATCACCAACTCGGCCTCCGGCACCTGGCACAGCGCCTCGATGATCGTCTCGACGCCCTTGCGGGGGACCAGGCGGCCGATGCTCAGCACCCGGGGCCGGTCGCCGTCCCGGGCGGCCATCGGGCCGTCGGGCCGGAACAGTTCCAGGTCCACCCCGCACGGCACGACCCGCACGCGGGACAGCGGCACGCCCATCGCGCGCAGTTCCTCGGCCTCGTCGTGGCAGGTCGCCACGATGGCGTCGGCCCGTACGCCGATCTCGGTCTCGATGCCGACGCGCCGCGCCGGGCTGGTGTCCGCATCGCCCTGCCAGCGTCGTTTCACCGTGCCGAGCGCGTGATAGGTGTGCACGACGGGCACCGGCACCTCGCGGGCGGCGGCGAGCGCGGCCAGGCCGCTCATCCAGAAGTGCGTGTGCGCCACGTCCGGCGGGTCGGCCGCCCAGCGCGCGGCCAGGTGCCGGGCGAAGGCCGGCATGTGCGGCAGCAGTTCGTCCTTGGGCAGCGGCATCGCCGGCCCGGCCGGTACGTGCTCGACGGTCACCCCCGGGGCCATCGGCACGGCCTGCGGCCCGTCCGGGGACGTGCGGCGGGTGTGGACGGTGACCTCGTGCCCGCGCGCGGCGAGGGCCGTGGCGAGCGCGGCGACGTGTACGTTCTGACCGCCCGCGTCCACGCCGCCGACGGCCGCCAGCGGGTCGGCGTGCTCGGAAACCAGGTCGATTCTCACAGGATCGCCTCCTCCAGTGCGGCCGGGCGGTGTGCCGTCAGCCGGTGTACCGCGGTCACTACGTCGTCGGCGGTCACGGACGAAAGACAGGGATGGCCGGGGATCGGGCAGACCCTCGCCCGGCTGGCGCGGCAGGGCGCGCGCTGGTCGCCGAGCAGTTCCACCGGGACGCCGTAGGGGGCCCAGCGGGCGGCCGGGACGACCGGCGCGAACAGGCTGACCACCGGCGTGCCGACGGCGGCGGCCAGGTGCGCGGGGCCGGTGTTGGGGGCGACCAGCACGGCGGCCCCGGCGAGCACGGCGGCCAGTTCGGCGAGCGTCGTGGCACCGCCCAGGTCGCGGGCGTGGGTACCGGCCACGTGGGCGGTGAGCGCGCGTTCTGCGGGGGTGCCGGTGACCACGACGCGGTGGCCGGCGCGGGTCAGCGCGGTCACCGCCCGCGCGCACAGGTCCGGCGGCCACCCCCGGGCGGGCGCGGTCACGCCGGGGTGGACGACCACGTAGCCCGGCGGGCCGGTCAGGCGGCCGACGGCGGGCAGCGGGCGGCGTACGGCGAGCCGTCCGTCGTCGCCGGGCGGCAGCGGGAAACCGGCGGCCCTGACGAGGGTGAGCATGCGCACCGGCTCGGGGACGTCGGCGTCCTCGTCCACGGCGTGGCGGTGGTCCAGGAGGGAGCCGGGGTAGTCGTTGCTGATCGCGGCGATCCTGGGCACTCCGGCCAGGCGGAGCAGCAGCGCCAGGGGGAGCGCGGACTGGTGGAAGGACGTCAGGATCACGGCGGCGGTGGGGGCGGCCCGGCGTACGGCGGTGAGCAGTTCGTCCACATGGTCGTGGGTGACGGGCGGCGGCTCGGGATCGATCCACGGGACGCGCCAGGTGATGATCTCCGACACGCCGGGCAGCAGGCGGGCCGCCGCACTGCCGTACGGGCCGGCCAGCAGCACGACCTCGGCGCGGGCCGCGACGGCCCTGATGGCGGGACCCGCCAGCAGTACGTCACCGGCGTTGTCGGTCCGCGCCACCAGGACCTTCTCCCGGCGGACCTCCTCGCGCAGGGCGGTCATGCGGCCTCGCCCGTCCGCCGCGCGCCTCGTCTGGCACGCAGTTCACCTCGCAGCCGCCACGCACAGGCCACCGGTGGAATGAGCACGCTGGTGATCGACATCCACCGGATCTCCTCCGTCGTGCGCGGCCCCGGCGCGAGGCGGGCCCAGGCGAACTCGGCGGTCAGGCCGAGCCAGGTCAGCGCGGCGAGCGCGGCGACCCTCCTGGTACGCCGCCCGTGCGACCTCCCGGCGAGGATCGCCCCGTAGAGCGAGACCGCGAGCAGTCCGGCGGCGGTGGTCAGCGCGTGTTCGCGCAGCCGTCCCGGCGCGCCGATCGCGGACCGCCAGGCGGGTCCGTGGACCTGGCGCATCAGGGCGTCGTCGGCGTTGCCGCGCTGGCGCAGCACGCTGGCCCACGGGCCGTCGTCGCGTACCGGGTGGCGGGTGACGCGGCGGCCCTTGACCAGCCGGTATCCGGCGGCGGCGACGCGCAGCGCCAGGTCGGCGTCCTCCCGGTAGGCCCGGGGGAAGCGCTCGTCGAACCCGCCCACGCGTTGCAGGGCTTCGCGCCGGTAGGCGATGTCGGCGGTGATCCAGTCGGCGGCGGCCAGGCCGGCGGTGTTGCGTTCGGCGTCGGTGGGCCTGCGGTGGGCGGGCAGCGGTACGTGCAGCCTTGCCTGGCTGGCGGCCACGCTCTTGTCGGTGCCGGCCTCGGCTTCGGTCAGGTCGGCGCGGAGGGCGTCCCACCAGCCCGGTTGCGGGATCACGTCGTCGTCCAGGAAGGCGACCCAGGGGGTGCGGGCGGCCCGCCAGCCGGCGTTCCGCGCGGCGGCCGGGCCCTTGCCTCCGGTGCGCAGGACTTCGGCTCCGGGCGCTTTGAGCAGCTTCGCGGCGCCGGGGCGGTCGTCGACGACGATGATCCGCGCGTCCGGCGGGGCCGGGGCGAGCGCGGCGAGCACGTCGGCCAGGCACGGGCGGCCGATGGTCGGGATGACGACGGTGATCACGAGGCGAACACCCCGCTTCTGCGCACCACGTACGGGCCGAGCACCAGTACGTCCACCGGGGCCGAGCCGAAGCACTCCAGCGCGTCGCGCGGATCGTCCACCATCGGGCGGCCCGCCGTGTTGAGGCTGGTGTTGACCAGGACCGGCAGGCCCGTCCTGGCCTCGAACTCGGCCAGCAGCCCGGCCAGCAGCGGCTGCGCCGCCCGGTCCACGGTCTGCGCGCGGGCGGTGCCGTCCACGTGGACCACGGCCGGGATGCGGTCGCGCCACTCCGGCCGTACGTCGTGGACGAACAGCATGTACGGGCTTTCGGCCGGGCCGCGGGCAAAGATTTCGGATGCCCGTTCGGCGAGGACCATGGGGGCGATGGGCCGGAACTGCTCGCGGCCCTTGACGTCGTTCAGCCGTTCGGTGTTGCGGGCGTGGCCGGGGTGGGCGAGCAACGAGCGGTGGCCGAGGGCGCGCGGGCCGTACTCGGCGCGGCCCTGGAACCACGCCACGATCCGGTCTTCCGCGAGGTCGGCGGCGATGGCGGCGGGCAGGTCGGGCGGGCGTTCGTAGGGGACGCGGGCGGCGTCGAGCCAGGCGGCGAGTTCGGCGTCGGTCCAGCCCCGGCCGAGGGCGGCACCCGGCATCGGGGCGGCCGGCTCGCCGTACATGCTCGCCAGGTGCAGCGCGCCGCCGAGCGCGGTGCCCGCGTCGCCCGCCGCGGGCTGCACCCAGATCCCCTCGAAGGGCCCTTCGGCCAGCAGGCGGGTGTTGGCGACGCAGTTGAGCGCGACCCCGCCGGCCATGGTCAGGTGTCGCTCGCCGGTGCGTTCGTGCAGCCAGCGGGCCAGGTCGAGGAGCATTTCCTCCAGGCGGGCCTGGACGCTCGCGGCGAGGTCGGCGTGGCCCTCGGACCACGGTTCGCCCCTGGCCAGCGGCTTGGCGAAGACCGACCAGTCGATCGTGTCCACGCGGAAGCCGCCGTCGCCGGTGGCCATGATGAGTTCGCGGAGTTCGGGCAGGTGGCGTGGGGTGCCGTAGGAGGCCATCGCCATGACCTTGTACTCGTCGCTGGACCGGAGGAAGCCGAGGTGCTCGGTGACCTCCTCGTACATCAGGCCGAGGGAGTGCGGCAGGTCCTGGGTGGCGAGCACGGTGAGTTCGCCGTCACGGTAGTGGCCGGCGAGGTGGGAGACGGCCTCGCCGCGTCCGTCGCAGACGAGTACGGCCGAGTCGCGGTACGGCGCGGCCAGCCCGGCGGACGCGGCGTGCGCGATGTGGTGCGGGACGTAGCGGACCTGGGCGGAGTCCAGGCCGGGCAGCGCCGTGGCCAGGAACGCGGGCGCGCGGCGGGCGAAGGTGGTGCGCAGCGGCTCCCAGCGTGCGTCCTGCCCCTGCTGGCCCGCCCTGACCAGGTCGGGGTCGTAGGAGTACGCGACGCCGTCCAGATCCTCAGGGCGCAGGCCGGCGTGGGCCAGGCACCAGGCGGCGGCCTGTTCGGGGAGTTCCCAGGCGGAGAACGGGACCGGGCGCTTGCCGTGCTTGCGCCTGCTGAACCGCTCCTCCTCGGCGGCGGCGACGACCTTCCCGTCGATCACCAGCGCGGCGGCCGGATCATGGAATATGGCGTTGATTCCGAGAAACCGCATCTCATCTCCCCCGGGCGGTGGATTTGGTTCGGTCGGGCCATTGCTGACACTCGGGCTCTGACACCGCTACCGAGCGAAGCGCTTCTCAAACCTCGCGTTCTGTAGAAGTCCATGTGGGAGGCGCTCTGTACTGGCAACCGTCACTCTCCGTGGTTGTTACCCCGAGCTGGGGGCGGGTAGTGCGGAATTGTGGCGACAAATGTTGATTTGCCGGACTATCACCGTTCGCTTGCCGTACTGTTCGACCGCGACGGGACCCTCGTGCGGGACGTCCCGTACAACGCGGACCCCGCGCTCGTCACCGTCATGCCGGGGGCGCGCGCGGCCGTGGACCGGCTGCGACGGGCCGGCGTGCCGGTCGGCGTGGTCACCAACCAGTCGGGGGTGGCCAGGGGGCTCATCGCCCCCGGCGCGCTGCGGCGGGTCAACGAACGGGTCGAGGAACTGCTCGGCCCGTTCGACGTGTGGGCGGTGTGCCCGCACGCCGAGGACGACGGCTGCGACTGCCGCAAGCCGCGCCCCGGCCTGGTGCTGCGCGCCGCCGCCGCGCTCGGCGTACGGCCGGGCGACTGCGCGGTGATCGGCGACATCGGCAGAGACATGGCGGCGGCGCGGGCCGCCGGGGCCAGGGGCATCCTCGTGCCCACCCCCGTCACCCTGCCCGCCGAGGTCGCGGACGCGCCGGAGGTCGCCGCCACGATCGGCGAAGCCGTGGAGAGGGCGCTGGGATGAGAGTTCTGTTGTGGCACGTCCACGGGTCGTGGACGACGTCGTTCGTCCAGGGCGGGCACGAGTACGTGGTGCCGCTCACCCCGGACCGGGGTCCGGACGGCAGGGGCAGGGCACGGACCTACCCCTGGCCGGACAACGTACGCGAGGTCCCGTGGGACCGGCTGCGCGAGGAGCCGGTGGACGCGCTGGTGCTCCAGCGCCCGCATGAGATCGAGCTGGCCGAGCGGTGGCTGGGGCGGCGGGTCCCGGCCGCGTACGTCGAGCACAACACCCCTGCCGGGGACGTGCCCCGGACCCGGCACCCGCTCGCGGACCGCGACGACATCCCGATCGTCCACGTCACCCACTTCAACCGGCTCATGTGGGACTCGGGGCGGGCCTTGACGCTGGTCATCGAGCACGGAGTGGTCGATCCGGGGCACCTTTACACCGGTGAGCTGGCGCGGGCGGGGGTGGTGGTCAACGAGCCGGTACGACGGACGCGGGTGGCGGGGACGGACCTGCTGCCGGAGTTCGCTCAGGCGGTCCCGCTGGACGTGTTCGGGATGAAGGTGACTGGCCTGGCCTTTGAAGGGCCGTACGCGACCTTCGAGGACCTGCCGCAGCGGGAGATGCACGCGGAACTGGCCAGACGGCGGGTCTACCTGCACCCCTACCGGTGGACCTCGCTCGGCCTGTCGCTGATCGAGGCGATGACGCTCGGCATGCCGGTCGTCGCCCTGGCCACCACCGAGGCCGTCGAGGCGGTGCCGCCCGAGGCCGGCGTGATCTCCACCCGGACGGACACGCTCACCGGGGCTCTGCGGGCCTTCGCCGCCGACCCCGCCTACGCCAGGCAGGCCGGCAAGGCGGCCCGCGCCGCCGCCCTGGCCCGCTACGGGCTCGGCCGCTTCCTGGCCGACTGGGACCGGACGCTGGCGGGAATTGTCGGAGGCGTTTGACATCGTGTGCTCATGAGCGGAGCACTTGAGGGTAAGGTCGCGCTGGTCACCGGC
Source organism: Spongiactinospora gelatinilytica (assembly GCF_003236385.1). GTDB lineage: Bacteria > Actinomycetota > Actinomycetes > Streptosporangiales > Streptosporangiaceae > Spongiactinospora > Spongiactinospora gelatinilytica. The sequence continues at coordinate 2,896 of NZ_POUA01000001.1, read as the reverse complement.
GGCACGCGGGGCACCGGCCGGGGGATCGCGGCCGAGCTGGGCGCGGCGGGCGCGACGGTCTACGTCACCGGCCGCAGCACCCGCGCGGGCCGTTCGGAGGTCGACCGGCCGGAGACCATCGAGGAGACCGCCGAGCGGGTGACCGCGGCGGGCGGCGTCGGCATCCCGGTCCGGGTCGATCATCTGCGCACCGACGAGGTGGCCGCGCTGGCCGAGCGCATCGACCGCGAGCAGGGCCGGCTCGACATCCTGGTCAACGACATCTTCGGCGGCGACCACCTCACCGAGTGGGACACCCCGGTGTGGGAGCACTCCCTCGAAAACGGCCTGCACCTGCTGCACCTGGCGATCGACACGCACGTCATCACCAGCCACCACATGCTGCCGCTGCTGATCAGGCGGCCGGGCGGGCTGGTCGTGGAGGTCACCGACGGCACCACCGACTACAACGCGGTCAACTACCGGCTCAACACCTTCTACGACCTGTCCAAGTGGTCCGTCATCAGGCTCGCGTTCTCCCAGGCCCACGAGCTGGCCCCGCACGGCGGCACGGCCGTGGCGCTGTCCCCCGGCTGGCTGCGGTCAGAGGCCATGCTCGACCACTACGGCGTGACCGAGGCCAACTGGCGCGACGCCACGGCGAAGGTCCCGCACTTCGTCATCTCCGAGACCCCGGCGTTCACCGGGCGCGCGGTGGTGGCGCTGGCGTCCGACCCCGAGCGCGCCCGGTGGAACGGCCGGTCGCTGTCCAGCGGCGGGCTGGCCCAGGTCTACGGGTTCACCGACGTCGATGGCAGCCGGCCCGACGCCTGGCGCTATCTGGTCGAGGTACAAGACCCTGACCGGCCCGCCGACGCCACCGGCTACCGCTGACCTGGTTTCCGCGCTGCCCGAGGGGTAGGCGCGACGGTTGGGAGATCCAGAGCTTCGAGAAGGAGGGGCTGATGTCCGATCGAATCGAGCCCCAGACCGACCTGCTGTGGCAGGAGTTCCACCGCATCGTCAACATGACCTCGGAGGAGCTTCGCGCCTGGCTGCTGACCGACGCGTCCGGCGAAGACGCCTTCGACGCCGATCCCGATCTGGGCGTCGCGGGGCTGGGCCGGGGCGTGCTGCACATCCTCGGCAAACGGAAGGTCGATCTCACCGGCGACGACATCGAGGTGATGCGCCGCACGATCGACTACGTGGAAGACCGGCTGGCCGACGCGCCGCGCGACGCCGTCGCCGACGACGAGTGGCGGCACGAGCTGATGTCCGTGGGGCACGACCCGCTGCGTTCGACGGCGGCCGGCTGATGGAGTCTTCTTAGGGGGTGCCGATGCGCGCCGCGTACATCGAACGGCCCGGTCCGGCGACCGAGATCAGGTACGGCGAGCTGCCCGACCCCGAGTGCCGGCCGGGCGAGGTCGCGGTCCGGGTGGCGGCGGTGGCGGTGAACCACGTCGACACCTTCGTCCGGTCCGGCGCGTACGCCACGCCCGTCCCGATGCCGCTGGTCCTCGGCCGTGACCTGGTGGGCAGGCCGGTCGGCACTGATCGGTGGGTCTGGTGCAACAGCCTGGGGCACGACGGCCGCCAAGGCGCGTCCGCCGAGCTGGCGTGCGTACCGGCCGACCGGCTCTACCCGCTGCCCGACGGCGTCGATCCCGTCGCGGCGGCGGCCGTCCTGCACCCCGCCGCCACCGCCTACACCGGCCTGATCCACCACGCCCGGCTGCGGCCGGGGGAGACGCTGTTCGTGGAGGGCGGCAACGGCGCGGTCGGCTCGTGCCTGATCCGGCTGGCCACCGGGCTGGGCGCCCGCGTGATCGCCTCCGCCCGCGGCCCGGCCAAGGCCGAGACCTGCCGATCTTACGGCGCGCACACCGTGATCGACACCACCACCGCCGACCTCCGGGAAGCGCTGGAAGACCTCGCCTCCGGCGGCATCGACGTCTACTGCGACACCACCGGCCGCACGCCCCCGGCCGCGGCCGTCCCCACCCTCGCCACCAGGGGCCGCGTCCTGGTCCTCGCCGGATTGGCCACCGGCCACCCGGCCCCGCTCGACGCGGGCGCCCTGTACGTCCACGACCGCTCGATCATCGGCTTCGTGATCAGCCTCGCCACGGCCGAAGAGCTCGCCGAGGCCGCCGAATGGATCAACGCCGAGCTATCCGGCGGGCGCCTCCGCCTGGACACCAAGGAAATGGACCTGTCCCGCGCCGCCGAGGCCCACGAAACCCTGGAATCCGGCTCCCACAAGGGCCGCCGCCTCATCCTCCGAGTCACCCAGGGTTGATTTGCCGAGGAACAGCGTTCGTCCTACAGTGTGACCACTTCGACGAGACGCTCTCCAGAAGTACGCCGCAGGGCGAGAGCGTCCCACCTCACTGAGGTGCCGGAGGGGCGGCAGCCGTCTTTGCCGACCCTTCCTCTCGGAGGCATCACCCATGAACATCGGTATCGGCCTGCCCATCGGCGACCCGCCCGTCCTGCTGGACTGGGCCCGGCGCGCCGACGCCGGCCCCTTCAGCACGCTCGGCCTGCTCGACCGGCTCGTCTTCCACAACCCCGAACCCCTGGTCGCCCTTGCCGTCCTGGCGGGCGCCACCTCCCGCGTCCGGGTCCAGACCGAGGTGCTTTTGGCCCCGCTGCGCGAGCCCGCCCTGCTCGCCAAGCAGGCCGCCACCTTGGACCAGATGACCGGCGGCCGGCTGACCCTCGGCCTGGGCGTCGGCGGCCGACACGACGACCACCAGGTCGCAGGCGTCGACATGCACACCCGGGGACGCCGCCTGGACGAGCAGATGGCGGTGATGCGCCGCATCTGGTCCGGCAAGCCGTACGGCCAGGACGCCGGCCCGATCGGCCCCGCACCCGCCCGCCCCGGCGGCCCTCCGGTACTCTTCGG